>CAZCIF010000001.1:0-16169 GCA_964498645.1 uncultured Rhodomicrobium sp.
AGCCTATCCCAGGAGATTTGCGCTTAGCCTGGGGTGTTGCGATCGTGGTGCTTATGGTTGGTCGAAGCCGTGGGAAGCGGGCCAGCCTGCAAAAGCTACACGTTCTGGCCCACTCGATTCGAACTCGCGAATCCCGGCGCGATGCGAAGCTTGTATTTGATCGTTCGATTCGTCCCCTTGATTTTGTTGTCCGAATCGAACCGTGGCTCAACCGAGCCATTGCATTCGCAAGAGGCCTGGGCTTGGTGGAACTGCAGCGGGGTAAAATTGTGAGGCTAACCAAGCACGGTTTGGAAGTGCTGGAAGCGTTGTCTGCTGCCAAAACGGTGCTGGCCGAGGAGAAAGAGTTCATAAATGCCGTTGCATCGATCGCGACCGAGGATGCTGTCGAAAAGATAATGCGGATGGAGCGGGCGTTTTGACCCTACGTATCCGCCATCTACGTTTGAGGGCTGAGACCCCCGCCGGTTCTTACGGCACGGACCTTCCGTTCAAGATCGGCTTGAATGTACTTCGGGCCGACAACACTAAGGGGAAGTCGACTTGCCTTCAGGCTCTTCTGTACGCGCTGGGCCTGGAGCGAATGTTGAGCCCGCGCCGGGACATTCCGCTAGCCTATGTCATGACCAGCCATTTGGACGATCCCGAGACTGGGGACCGTCACCCGGTTCTGGAGTCGTCGGTCGCAGTTGAATTAGAGAATGCATCTGGTGACATCATTACCGTTAAGCGAGGCGTTGTATCGCCGACGGACCGTAAACTTGTATCTGTCTTTTACGGCCCATCGCTAACGAAGCCTAGCGGCCGATACAAGCAGCGTGACTTCTTCGTCCTTGATCCGGGTGCTGCCCAGCGGGAAGCCGGATTTCATCGCATGCTGGCAGATTTTATGGACTGGCGATTGCCGAGAGTTCGACGCTTCGACGGTGGGGAAACACTACTTTACCTCGAAACAATATTCCCACTCCTCTACGTCGAACAGAAGGCGGGTTGGTCGTCGATACCGGCTGCCTTTCCAACCTACTTCCAGATCCGCGATGTCGGGCGGCGAGCTTTGGAATTCCTGATGGGACTCGAGACCCATGAATTAGAACTCGCCCGACAAAGAATTGACCTTGATCTAGCCGCAAGCAAATCTGCTTGGTCAGCGAAGCGGGACGAACTTCATTCTATAGCGCAGTCCGTGAACGCGCGGGTAGAGGGCGTGCCGTCCTTGCCGACTATAACCGTGGCAGAGATTGAGCGCGCCTTTCTTATCGTCGCTAACGGCGATGACTGGCTTTCGTTGGAGGAGCTGACTTCTCAAATTCGTCGCCGAGTCGAGGACTTGCGTCACGTTGACGTTCCGGCCGTGGAAGATGTAGCCGAGCAGACCGCAAATGAGTTGAATCGTATCACTGCGGTCTTGAGTCAACAGAACACCCGCCGCAGCGCTCTCTTTCGAGCGCAGCAGGCGGAACTCGGCCAGAGGGCATCTATCGAGCGACGGATTGCTGCGCTGGAGGAAGACCTTCAGAAAAATCTCGATGCACAAAAGCTCAGGGACTTGGGATCAAAAGTCTCTGAGACGCTGGCGGCGGATCATTGCCCGACCTGCGCGCAACCCATTCAGGACACCCTTCTAGCTCAGAGAGTGAACGCTGAGGTCATGCCGATTGAAGACAACATCGAGTACAACAGATCACAGCGTAGCATTTTTCTTCGATTGAAGGACCGTACCGAGAAAGCTCTTTCAGACCTTGAAAAGCAGCTCATGACGGTCACGGCTGAGGTGAATGAGACGAGCGCCCGACTGCGAGCGCTCCGCGCCGATATCGTTGCCCCCTCGCACTCACCTTCCGTCGCCGTGATCGAAGAGCGCCTGCGGCTAGAAGCACGATTGAAGGCGCTAGAAGACGCTCAGGAACGCTTCGAGTTACAGAAAATGTCCCTAGTTTCGCTTGCGGCTCATCATGCGAGTTTACTGGCGAAGAAAAAGGCATTGCCAGTTGATCGATTTACGGCGGAGGACAATGCGAAACTAGACCGATTAACCGCGCTGATCCAAGAGCAGTCGAGCAAGTACGAGTTTAGCACGTTCCCAGCCACGGAAATCGATATCTCACATGAGAATTATCGTCCTCAGAAAGAGGGCTTCGAAATCGGCTTGAGTTATCAGCTAGTGATGCCATTCGCCTGAAATGGGCTTATCAGCTTGCCCTGATGGAGCTTGCGCGTAGCAAAGGGACCAACCATCCCGCATTTGTCGTATTTGATGAGCCGAGGCAGCAGGAGACAAACAAGTTGAGTTTCCGCCGACTGCTTGAGCGTGCAGCTACTGCGAAGACCGCGGGTCAGCAGGTCATATTCGCCACAAGCGAGGACAGCGAACAACTCCAGACTTTTTTGGCCGGCATCGAATGTCACTTGTTAAGCTTTGAAGGCCCTATTGTTCGGCGAGTTCTGGAGTGATCCTTTCGGTTTAGTATCACAAGCGGCCGATAATCGCTGACAGCGATGAGGGCATATCTCCAACTAATCCCAAAAGCTTAGAAAAGCGGGATATCCCCGCCAATGAGGTTCCCTTGCCCAAAATTGACATCGTTCAAGAGGCGCAAGAGCGCCTCGAAGCCGCCTGGGTGCAGGATCGCGAGAACCGCGAGGATGCCTTCACCGATTTGAAATTCCTCGCGGGCGACCAGTGGCCGAATGAGATCCGGCTGCAGCGCGAGGCGCAGAACCGGCCGTGCCTCACCATCAACCGGCTGCCGCAATTCGTGAACCAGGTGGCGAACGGCGTGCGGCTCAATCCGCCGGCCATCAAGGCGATCCCGGCTTGCGGCGAGGCCACGCAGGAGCTGGCCGAGATTTACACGGGGCTGTTCCGGCATATCCAATACCGCTCGAACGCAACTCACGTGTTCGCGAACGCCGCCTATTACGCGGTCGCTTGCGGCATCGGGCATTTCCGGCTCGTCACCGAATATGCGGACGATAACGGCTTCGATCAGGAAATTCTGATCAAGCGCATTCAGCATCCGCTCTCGGTATTTTGGGACCCGGCGGCCATCGAGCCGAGCCGGTCCGATGCGGAATATTGCCTCGTTTCCGAGATGATCGGACGGAAGGAGTTTCAGAAACGCTTTCCGGGCGCGGCCATGACCGATTTCGCGGCGCCTGACGGTCTCAACGCGGAGAACGGGCTGTTCTGGACCAATCGCGACGCCGTGCGCGTCTGCGAATATTGGGTGAAGCGCCCGTGTGAGCGCACCATCGCGCGGCTCGTGCATGGCGAGACCATCGACATCACCGGGGTAGACCCCAAGGAGCTGCGGGGCCTTGAGATCGTGGCCGAACGCAAGGTGAGGTCGCACAAGGTCGAGCACTATCTTTTAAGCGGCGAGGAGGTGCTTGAAGGTCCGGACCAATGGGCCGGGCGCTACATTCCAATCTTCCCGGTCATCGGCTCCGAGACTGCGCTCGAAACGAAGGTGATCCGCAGCGGACTCATCCGCTTCAGCCGCGATCCGCAGCAGCTCTATAATTTCTGGCGCTCCGCCGCCGCCGAAGCGATTGCCCTTGCGCCGCGCGCACCCTTCCTCGCGACGCCGTCGATGATCGCGAAGTTCAAGGGCCAATGGGACACACAGAATACCGTCTCACGGCCCTATCTGCTCTACGAGCCGGACCCGGACGCACCCGGCGGCCGGCCCATGCGCGAGCCTCCGCCCGATATTCCAGCGGCGCTCGTGCAGGAGAGCGCGATCGCATCCGACGAGATGAAGGCGACGGCCGGCATTTACGACGCCGCGCTCGGCGCGCGCTCCAACGAGATTTCCGGTGTCGCCATTCGTGCGCGCGAAAGCCAGGGCGGAAATTCGGCGCTGCACTATCAAGACAACCTGATGGCGGCGCTGAACCATCTCGGCAGAGTGCTGATCGATCTCGTGCCGAAGATTTACGACAGCGAGCGCACGCTGCGCATCCTGCGCGAGGACGATAGCCACGCGCCGGTGCGCATCAACGTGCCGGTGATGGGCGTGAACGGCAAGCCGGTGCTGCTCAACGATCTGAGCCAGGGAACCTACGACGTGCGGGTGAAGATCGGCCCGGCGTACGCCACGCGGCGTGCCGAAGCGGCGGACAGCATGCTGCAATTCATTCAGGCCGTGCCGCAGGCCGCAAGCGTGGCCGGCGACCTCGTGGCGCGCAATATGGACTGGCCCGGCGCCGATGAGATCGCGGAGCGGTTGCGGCGCATGCTGCCGCCGCAAATTTCAGGCGAGGCGCCACCGCTCGATGCGCAGATCGCACAGGCGCGCCAGCAAGCCTATCAAGAGGCGCTGGCGCAGGCGAATCTGAACCGCGCGCAAGGGCTTGCCGCCAAATCGGAAGCCGATGCCGCCAAGGCCGAAGCCGATTTGCAGGGCAAAGTCTTCGAAAATGAAGTGAAGCGCGCCCGTTTCACGAGCCCCTCGCCTTACAAGCTTTAGCAACCAGTTTTTCAACGCAAACAGGACAGGACATGACCGGGCACGACGACATTTCGTCCGTGGACGGTGCCGCGTTGGCATCCTCCACACAAAACGATCCAAGCGAGAACGAAGGCGGCGCCGGCGCGCCCGCGGCACCACCGCAGGAAGCCGGCCGCGGAGGCCGCGTCCAGCAGCTCATCCGTGAGAAGCATGCTGCGGATGCGGTGGCGGCGCGCAGCGCGGCGAACGCGGCGGCGCTGCGCGAGCGGGTGCAGAGTCCCGGCCGGCCGCAGGATTATCGCGCGCCGGAGGACTACACCCGCGCCGTCGCCGAGCAAGCCGTCCGCGAAGTGGGCGCCGAGATGCTCGCGCGCCAAGCCGCCGAGGCCCAGGAAGTTGCGGCGAAGGCGGCGCAGGAGGCGTGGACCGAGGCCACGGCGGAATTCCGCCAGAAGGTGCCGGATTTCGATGCCGTCGCGCATAACCCGAACCTGTCCGTCACGCCCATCATGGCCGACGTCATCCGCGAATCCTGCCGGGGCGCGGAAATCGCCTATTACCTCGGCAAGAACCCCGCCGAAGCCGCGCAGATTGCTGGCCTGCCGCCCGTGTCACAGGCGACGGCCATCGCGCGCCTCGAAGGCAAGCTGGCCGCGGGCGCAAGCTCCCTCAGCCGCGCGCCCCGGCCGGTCGGCACCCTCTCCGGCCGCGGCGGCGGCACCGGCAAGCAGCTCGAAGATATGGACTTCGAAGAGTACCGGCGCGCGCGCGGATTTTAGAACCACGTATCGCCGTCATTGCGACGGCGAGCGAAGCGAAGCCGGAAGCAATCCAGCACTAAGCCTCTGATTCCGCGATGGATCGCCACGGCGGCTAAAGCCGCCTCGCGATGACGGCTCCTGCCAGATTCGGCCTGCCCTTTCGATTTCTTACCCATTCACAAGGAGACTGCACCCCAATGGCCTCGACCCTCTTAACTCCCAGCATCATTGCCAAGGAAGGCTTGATGCAGCTCGATAACAATCTTGTCGCCGCGAAAATGGCTTACCGCGCCTACGAGTCCGAATTCGGCGAGACCAAGGCCGGCGACACGCTCACGATCCGCAAACCCGTCAAATATGCTGTGCGCAGCGGCTCCGTCGCCCAAATGCAGGACGCGGCGGAAGGCAAGGTGCAGATCAAGATCGATACCCAGCGCGGCGTCGATTTGCGCTTTCCGACCAAAGACCTGACGCTCACCATCGACCGCTTTTCCGAGCGCTATCTGAAGCACCCCATGATCGCGCTCGCGAACCAAGTCGATCTCGATATTTTGTCGCTTTATAAATATGTGTGGAATTGGGTGGGAACGCCTGGGCTGACGCTTTCCGGCTATAAGTCCTTCATCAAAGGCCCGCAGCGCCTCGATGAGATGGCTGTGCCAGCACCGCGCGCCGCTTGCCTCTCGCCGTCTGACTTTTACGGCATGGCTTCGAGCTTCACCGGCCTTTACGTGCCCGATGTCGCGAAAACCGCGCTCGAGAAATCGAAGCTGCCCATGGTAGGCAATACCGATTGCTACGCGTCGCAGAACGTCGTGAACTATACGGTTGGAGCCTATGCCGGAACGCCGGTCATCTCAGCCACCGCATCGGCGAATGGCGTGACTAACACCGGCGTCACGACCTATCTGGCGGCGAAAGACACAAACCAGACCGCCATTCTCGCCGATGGCCTGACAGCCGGCGCAACGCTGAACGAAGGCGATGTCTTCACCATCGCCGGCGTCTATGCCGTAAACCCAGTCACGAAGCAGGTTCTGCCGTATCTGCAGCAGTTCGTCGTGGCCGCTCCCGTCACCGCAACCGGGACGGCGGACGCGATCACGATCTCGCCGGCAATCATCGTCTCCGGCCAGTATCAGACCGTGAGCGCCGCTCCGGCCCAAAACGCCGCCCTGACTTTTCTTGGCACGGCGGGCGCATCCTATCCGCAAAACCTCGTTTTCCACGAGAACGCGTTCGCGCTTTGCATGGTGCCGATGGAATTGCCGGAAGGCGCGATCAAGAAGGCGCGGCAAAGCTATAAGGGCCTCTCGATCCGCGTCATCTGCGACTACGACATCATCAACGACATCAATATGTGGCGCCTGGATATCCTTTACGACGTGAAGCCGATCTATCCGGACCTCGCCACGCGCATTTCCGGCAGCGCGTAGGGCCATTGTCATCCCGGAAATGCCGCAGGCATTATCCGGGATCGTTTCAAACACTGCTTTCTATTTTGAACGGTCCCGGATAAGCGCGATGCGCTTTCCGGGATGACGCCGCCTTCCTTCTCAATTCAGGAGCAACCCGATGCCCGTAAAACGTACCTCCGACGGCAACCCCGACGGCACCGTGCTTGGACAAAGCGCCAGCGACCTGATCGCCTTCTACAATGTAACGCCAGTCGCGCAGCGCTCCGGCCCCGTCCAAGCGGCGGTCGACACCACCGCGCCGGTGAATACATCGCCCTATGGCTTCAGCCAGACTCAAGCCGCCGCCATCATTACACTTCTCAACGAGATCCGCGCGACACTCGTGGGCGTTGGCCTCATGAAAGGTCTGCAATGGCTGCGGATACGCGCCTGTGGATGTACCGGAACGGCGAGGCGCGTCTTTTCGAGCATCCCGATCATGTGCCTGCCGGTGAGGGCTGGCACCGGTTTCCCTCACCGGCCGGAACCGGACCGCTGCCGGAAACGCCGCGGGCGAAAGAGCTGACCGATCGGGAAAAGCTCGACCGCATGCCGCGGCAGCGCCTTATGCAGGTGGCTGCCGATTGCGGCATCCGCTTCGATTTCGGCTGGACGAAAGCCCAGCTCAAACATGCGATTATCGAGGTTTTGAATGACAACGGCCCGTGACATTATCGCCGGCGCCTATCAGCGGCTTGGCCTGCTACCGCTTGGCGCCGGTCTCGATCCCGGCCGGGCAGCGGCCGGGATCGACATGTATAACGGCATGCTGAACGCCTGGGCCGCCGATGGTATCTTTCCAGGCGGTCCCAATCCGCCGGTCCTGCAACAGGGCGGCAACGCCTCCGCTGGCGGATACCCGCCATACGGGCCAAGCGATACTTCAACGACACCGGCACCGGCAGCCCTGTCTTTTGGACTGAACGATGCCTTCCCTTTTCTTCCTCAGTTCGTGGAAGGGGCGAAAGCGATGCTTGCTGTCGAGCTGGCATCCGCCAGCGGGATCGAGGCGCTGCCCTCGACGCAAAAGCGCGCGCAGAAGGCTTATGAAGCGCTGCTCGCCTATTATGTCATCGCGCCCCAGGCAGATCAGGATACGGCTTTGACCTGGATGCCAAGCCTGCGCCGCTAAGGATATCCACCCCTCACCCTGTCCCTCACCTTTGCAGAAGCTTCCTCATCCTTCGAGACGCCGCTTCGCGGCTCCTCAGGATGAGGCGCAAGTGCTTGATATCACTCATGGTGAGGAGGCCGAAGGCCGTCTCGAACCATGAGGGGCGTACCTCACGAGGTCTCAACAATAGTCGCAGTCGATTTCGGGCACACATCGAACCCTGACAAAAGCGGGTTTGCTTCGGAGCAGCGCTTGCTGAATGGCTATCCCGAGGCATTGGGACAGGCGGCAAAGTCTGCGCTCCCAATCTATGCGGTCCCTGGCACGTCACGCTTTGACCAAGGCGCGACGGGGCTGAACGGCCCCTGCCGCGGCATGCTCTATGTCTATGGCAAAGGGCTCTATGTTATCGCCGGAACGAACGCCGCGCTTTTCGACGATGCGGGCAATGCTACAGCAATTTCAGGCTCGGTCGCCGGCACATCCATGGTCATCATGGCCGCCAATCAGCGGCCGAACCCTCAGATCGGCATCGTCGCCGGCAATGTTTACTATGTGCTCGACGCGGGCACGAACACCATCTCGCAGCCGACCGTACCAAACCTGCCGGCACCGAACAGCGTGACTTTTCTCGACGGCTATCTGGTGTTTTCGATCCCGGACGGGCGCATCTTCCACACGGCGCTGAACGACGCTCTTACGGTCAACGCGCTGTCCTATGCCACCGCATCGAGCCGCTCCGACGGGCTCCGCCGGATCATAACGCATCGCGGTGCGCTCATCGCGCTCGGCGAATCGAGCCTCGAAATCTGGGAAGACGCGGGCACAACTCCCTTCGCCTTCGCCCGCATCCGGGCCGAAATCGACATCGGCTGCATCGCGGAGCAAACGGTGGCTGCCGTCGCCGACGCGCTCATATGGGTCGATCATAACGGCGTCGTGCGCCAGCTCACCGCTTCCGAGCCGGTGCGCATTTCAACCCATGCTCTGGAGCGCGCCATCTCAAATCTAACCTGGGACGAGCGCCGCGCGCTCCGTGCCGTCTACACGCATTTCAACGGTCACGACTTCTACGCAGTCACAAGCCCCTATTGGACCTGGGAATTCGACCTTGCCACCGGCCTATGGCACGAGCGGGCAAGCGGCAGCATGTCCAATTGGTTTGCGCAAGGCTTTTCGTCGTTCAACGGCAAAGTGGTGATCGGGTCGAGCCGGGATGCAAGCCTGCATGTGCTGGACGATGCATCGCAAACCGAAAGCGGCAATCCCTACCTCTTCCTGGCGCAATCGTCGCCGCTGCATGCCTTTCCGAAGGGTTTGATTGTGGACCAGCTCGACGTCGACATCATTCCGGGCGTTGGAGTCAATGGAGCAAGCGCCGATGCCGCTGACCCCAAACTGATGCTCGACTGGTCGGACGATGGCGGCCGGACCTGGACAGGCGGCCGCACGGCGTCGCTGGGCCGGGCAGGTGAGCACTTTGCGGTCGCGAGCTTCTATCAGCTCGGCTCAACACAAAGGGCGGGCCGGACCTTCCGCCTTTCATCCTCCTCGCCCGCGATGCGGGGCATTCTCAACGCCGATGCCCGGGTGAGGCCGATCCTCGCATGACAGGACAAGCCAATCTCTTCAGCCGTTTCGGGTTTCAGATCGGACCGGACGGCAAGATCGACAACAACACCCGCGCTTTCCTTTCGAGGTTCAAAGGCCGCACGGGTCAGGCGATTCCCGATCTAGCGTCGAATGCATCCTGGGCGCAGATCGCGGCGGCAATCAACGCGCTGATTAAGGAATTCGCGGCGCAAGGCTGGACCCAAAAGGGCTTCGACGCGAATGAAACCGCGCTCGCCAATGCCATCCAAGCCGTGACCATGATCCCCGCGGCCACCGAGTGGGCCTACGCGCCTTACGAGGTGCTACGCGATCAGATTACGGCGGGTGTTGAATTTGTTGCGACGGAAAACGCCTATAGTGTTTACGACGGCTCGCAATGGCTCATCGAATATGGCGAAGCAGCTCGCACGGGCCGGATCGGCGGCGCGGCTTGCGATTGGAGCACTTCGCTCAACAGCCTGCAAAATCAGCTCACGAACTGCCGTCTCGTCAATCTTTACGTCGCCTGGTACGGCAACGACCTGCGGGCGGGGCTGTGCACGCTTTCGCCGGGTGTCACCCGCGCGCAATACGGCGAGGTGCCGCATGGTTGGATGTGCCACGGCCTGCATCGAAACGAGGCCCATCTGGTTTCTACTGTTAACGGCAACGCGGCCTTCGGCGGCACGCCGGACGATCAATCGGTCGTGGCAGCGATCAAGGATTTGAAGGCGCGCGGGCTTCAGGTCTGCATCACGCCTTTCATCCTTATGGATATTCCCGCCGGAAACACGCTGCCCGACCCGTATAGCGGCGCCACAGGGCAGGCGGTCTATCCTTGGCGCGGGCGCATCACCAAAGACTACAGCACGGCGGACAAATCCCCGCAGGTGGCGGCGGAAGTAGCGGCTTTCGTGGCTCAATACCGGAACTTCGTGCTGCACTATGCAAATCTTTGCGCCCTTGCCGGCGGGGTCAGCATATTCCTGCTCGGCACCGAGCTTCGCGGCCTGACGTGGCTGCGCGACGCGGAGGGGAGCTACCCGTTCGTCGCTGCGCTCGTTCAACTCGCCGCTGAGGTAAAGGCCATTTTGCCGGACGCGAAACTGTCATACGCGGCGGATTGGCCGGAATGGTTCGGCCATCACCCGGCGGACGGTTCCAACGATGTTTTCTTCCATCTCGATCCGCTTTGGTCGGACGCCAATATCGACGCTATCGCCTTCGACAATTACTGGCCACTCTCCGATTGGCGCGACACGGCGCCGAATGTGGACGAGGTTCTGAAGCCTGACGGCACGCTGACCCAGCTCACGGACTACGAGTATCTGATGGGCAATGTCCGCGGCGGCGAAGGCTATGCCTGGTATTACGCGAGCCAGGCAGACCGCGACTCGCAAACGCGCACGCCCATCACGGATGGCGCTTACGGCAAGCCCTGGGTATTCCGCTATAAGGATATTTGGAACTGGTGGTCGAACCACCACTACAATAGGCCAAACGGCGTCGAAAGCCCTTCACACACCGCTTGGGTCCCGGCCTCGAAGCCTTTTTGGTTCACCGAGCTTGGTTGTCCCTCAATCGACAAAGGCTCGAACCAGCCCAACGTCTTTTACGATCCGAAATCGTCCGAAAGCGCCATTCCCTATTATTCGGCGGGCACGTCCAACTACCTCATTCAGCGCCGCTATCTGCATTCGATGCTTCGCTTCTTCGACGAGAGCGATCCCGATTTTACCGAAGACCGGAATCCTCGAAGCCCGCTCTATCCAGGGCGCATGGCCGATCTCAGCCGCATGATGATCTACACTTGGGATGCGCGGCCCTATCCATATTTCCCGCTCTACGGCACCGTTTGGAGCGATGGACCAAATTGGCTCTTCGGGCACTGGATCGGCGGCAAGCTTTCAACCTATGCACTACCGCAGGAGCTCGATAGCATGGCGATTGCAACCACTTATGCTCCGCTAAACCCCTACATCGCCGACCCGGCGACGGGTAAGCTCGACAAGCAATATCTCGCCTTCTTCCAGGGGATTGAGTTCATTCAAGGCTCGGCAATCCCGAGTGTGTCCCTCGACCCAACGCCTGCCGAAGCGGCGAACGCCATCAACGCGCTTCTTGCAGTGCTCCGCTCGCAAAAGCGGATCGCCACATGAGCGCGCACCAATCCTTGGTGCGGCGCGGCACACTTGACGATGTGGCACGCATGGTGGAACTCGGCTTGCGGTTTTACAGCGAGGAAGGAAGCCGTGAGGCAAGCCCTCATCAACTCGCCCGCTTCGCAATCGCTCATCTATGCGACGAAAACCGCGTGTCCTTTGCCGCCGGCGATCCCATCGCCGCCTGCCTCTTCGGTATGATCGCGCCGCACTATCTCACCGGCGAGCTGACCGCATTCAAGACGGCATGGTACGCCATCCCCGGCTCAAGGGGATACGGCGCGCATCTCCTCCGCGTTTTGGAAGCGTGGGCCAAAGAGAAAGGCGCGCGGCGGCTTATGGTGGCCGGCCGGCAGGAGCGCACGCTCACCTTGCTCGCCCGCCTCAACTATCAACCCCTCGAAACTGTATACTCGAAGGATGTCCCATGGCAGAAGCAGCCCTCCCAGCCCTCATAGGCGGAACCGCATCCGCAGCCGGCAACTATTTCGGTGCGCAAAGCGCGGCCAACGCAGCAAAGCAATCCGCAGCGTTGCAGCAGCGCCGCTTCAATCAAGCGGTCAGCTACCAACAGCCCTTTATCCAAAGCGGCCACAATGCATTGAACCTGTATAACAACGCAACAGGCGTAAACGGAACGGCCGGGCAGCAATTATATTACAATAATTTTCAGAACGATCCCGGTTTTCAAGCGAGCGTGAATTACGGCCTGCAACAAATAGAAGCGCGAAATGCGGCGCAAGGAATGGGTTTATCGGGGAATACCATTGCGGCCCTGCAGGATTACTCTCAGCGCGCGCTTTCGCAAGCGTATCAGACGAGGCTCGACAATCTTTTCCGTGAGGCGCAGCTCGGCGCGGGCTCTGCAAGCTCATTGACCTCCGCCAGCACGTCCAGCGGCACCGCGCAAGGAAACTTCAACCTCGCCGCCGGTCAACTTCAAGGCTCAGGCATTTCCGGTTTGGGCACGGGCATATCAAATGCCGCAAATAGCTATGCGAAATATTACTACGGCAGGTAAAGGAGATCCAAAGATGACACTCAGTTCAACGACTGCCCAACGGCCGCGCAACGCATTGATATCGCCGGTAGTGCCGCCCGATCCAGCATCCGCGCCGGCCCCTGGCTTTCCAGCGGCGCTGCTCGCAAGCATGATCGGGCACGCAGCCCTCCTTTCGGATACGCCTGAGAAATGGGCGTCGACAATCGCCATGCTACGGCAGAACGGCGTCGATCCTCAAGGATACGACGACTTCAAAAAGGGCCGTATGACGGCCATCGAGCACTCAGGCATTCCCTTATCGCAAGACGGCACGGAGTAGCTGGATGGTGACATCGGCGATTCTATCCGTCAGGGTGTTATAAGAACACGCGGCGGGCCAAAAGATGCGGCCTGCCTCATAGATACGGCGCGAGACATCGATGACCAGCAGCACGGCACAGGATCTTTTGTTCGAGGTGAGCGGCGGTATCGCCCGCATTACGATCAACCGGCCCGAAGCGCGGAACGCATTCACCTTTGAAATGTACGAAGCCCTTGCGCATTCCTGCGAGGCGGTCAACGCGGATGAATCGGTCAAGGTTCTTATCGTCACCGGAGCGGGAGAAAAGCCGTTTTCCGCGGGCACCGACATCTCTCTCTTCCGCGACTTCCAGACACCGGACGATGCGCTTGGCTATGAATCCTTTATGGACCGGGTTCTCGGCACGCTTGAGCGGTGCCGCGTACCCACAATCGCCGCGATATCCGGCGCCTGCACGGGCGGCGGGGCGGCTATAGCGGCTTGCTGCGATCTGCGCGCCGGGACGGAGGATGCGAAATTCGGCTTTCCAATTGCCCGCACCCTTGGGAATTGCCTGTCCCTTGGGAACCTCGCGCGGCTTTCGGCGCTGATCGGCCCCGCACGCGTCAAGGACATGATTTTTACCGCGCGCTTGATTGACGCGAAGGAAGCGCTGCAGACCGGCTTCCTAACCGAAGTTACAAAGGATCGCGCGGAACTAGATGCCCGTGTGGCCGCCCTGGCTGCGCAAATCGCTGGCTTTGCCCCATTGACGCTGCGTGCCACAAAGGAGGGGTTGAGACGGCTTCAATCGCGCGAGCACATGCTCCAGGATCAGGATCTCATCTTGATGTGCTACATGAGCGAGGACTTCCGCGAAGGAATGGCGGCCTTCCTCGAAAAGCGCAGCCCCAAGTGGAAAGGGCTGTGACGGCGGCTATCCCAGCCGTGAGTTGAATTGCAAGGCTCAGACAAGGCTTTTACCGTAGTTCGGGGTGAACTAACGGGGGGACGGCCATGGCGGGAGCTGAGGCGCGCGAGCGCGATGCTACGTGGGATATCGCTCGGGGCATCGGTATGGTGCTCGTCATTTGGGGCCATTTCCTGGAGCCGGTTTATCCCGCGCGCCCTGACCTTGGAAGGGAGTTCGCCAGTTCCGCTTTCGCCCAGTGGCAGGTCATCTATTCCTTCCACATGATGCTGTTCTTCTTCGTCTCCGGCGCGGTGAACCGCAATCTGACGAAGAAGCTTTGGCCGGACGTTCTTCGCGGATCGCTCAGGCTTCTCGCCCTGGCGTGGGTCGTACACATTCTCGGCGTGCTTTTTGCGATGGCCACAGGGTTTGCGCCGGAGGCAACGCGCTCGCTCTGGGACGCAGCCTTCGCCATCGGCGACCCCATTGCTGAAGGGTTTCTCTGGTCCGTCGGCGTCTTGTGGTTTCTCACGTCGCTCTGTTTCGTGCAGCTCTTGGCTTACCTGTCCCTGCGCAACTTTCCGGCGCTCGCGGTTGTCTTAGTGGCGATGGCGGCGACGGCGATCACCGTCTACCTTCCGGACCAGTACCTTCTGAAAACCTGGCTTCCGGGCCTGTCCTTCTTTGCTCTTGGCTATCTCTTCTCTCAATGGCAGGTGCGGTGGCCCTTTTGGGCAGCAATACCGCTTATCGCGGCGGTCATTCTCCTCGCGCCGTTGAATCATGGCTGCACATTCTCGCTGACACAGATCTGCGAAGGGTCATTCGGGGTGCGGATGTTTGCTGGAAGCTACGGCTTTCTGCCGCTTTTCTTCCTGTCATCGCTCGTGGGATCTCTCGCCGCTGTTTGCTTGAGTGCGGGTCTCGCGCGGTTCAGGGCGTCGAAAATCCTGGCTTATGCCGGCAGGCGAAGCCTCGAACTTTTTATCATCAACGGGTTCGTTGCGACGTTCCTGCCTTCTTACATCGCGCAAATTCCGTGGCCTCACCTCACGGTCCTGCACTATATCGCGCTCGCTATCGGGGTGGTTGCCGCGCATCTGCTGGCGTTGCAAGTTTTGCGCCCGGTGCTTGCGCGGATCGACAGCGCAGCACTTGCCATTTCGGGTTTCTTGGTTCGCATCCTCGTCGGTGTGCTTCGAAGCATCCAGCCGAAAACGGCTTGAGGCAGCTATCGATGTCAGCGAATTTGCGTCATCCCGTGCGCGCCGCGGCATGATAATGACGCTGCGCAGACACGGGATCGTAAAGAATTCCATACCCTTGCGTTTTTTGCGATCCCGGATACGGTTCTTTGGGCCGTTCCGGGATGACGATGAGGGGCGTTGACAGTATTATTCGCAAAGCGGTGAGCTGCCGGGCTGCCCATCTTGAAGAAGCGCGAGAACGCATTTGCGCTCTTCATCATTGTGCTTCGAGTAGACTTGCCCGTCGAGGAATGCCTGCAAGGGCGGCGATAGCCACCAGCTGAGCGAGACGCTCTTATAATCCGTTTGCTTCCGTACTTTCTCAAGAATCCGCATTGAGCGCTGTTGAGCCTGCACATCTTTGTCTTTCTCGAAATACCGGGAAAAGCGATCCAAGAAAAAACTATCCTTCAGCTGCGGACATATAGCGATTTGAGCCACCGACCGGCTGCCGTCATTGAGTTGTCTAGCCTGCCGCGGAAGCTCGAGAATGGTTTCGTAGCCGCGCGCAATACGCGTCGAGTTTACGGTCAGAAGATCGCTTATGGTTCCGACCGGCCGGAAGTCGGCTTGATTGGGAAGCTGCGGCCGGGTCGAATCGCTCCCTTGCATCTGGCAAATGTTAGAATCTTTGAACCAGTCTGGCTCACTCGAAACCTGCAGGATGAAGGGTTTGAGGCGAGGATCGATTTTTTTCAGAGCGCTGGCGATCTCCATAGCCGTGACCACGCCCGAATTATCGAAATAACCGCCATCGACGGCGCTATCTGCGACCTGAGCTTGCCGGTCCCGAATCACGGCATGCGGCGACACGAAAGGCGAGCGCGAGCTCATCCCCGCCGCTGTGCTCAGCCGGACGTCGATGGATTTCGGCTTTGTGCCATCGCATGCCGCATTCGCAACCCGGCTAAATAAAGAAGGAAGAACACGCGCGATCTGATCGAACGTACTAAGGCCGGGATATTCCCCCGTCTTTGGATCGATATAAGGAGAGCATGTGAGCTCATGCAAATCATACGCATCGATGAAGAGCGCACTACCCGAGCCGGTTTGCCCGGTCATTTTGACGGGCGTCACAATCACCCGCCGGCCGGTCTCGATCGAGGTAGCGTTCAAAAATAGAAGCGGAGTCCAGTTTCCAGGAGATGGCGAAACCGCTTGCAGCGGCCCGGACAACGGGGATGT
>CAZCIF010000001.1:16179-35362 GCA_964498645.1 uncultured Rhodomicrobium sp.
TCTTCCCAGGATGTTTCTAGGATGCCTGCGCGATCATATACGAACGGCAAACGGGACAACATCAAGACGTCCCGCGCGAGATAGGCGATGATAGTGGGCGAGATAAAGTCGTTAGACAAAACCGCTTGCAGCGCGTCTTTATACGTCACGAAGTCAGTGAGAAAGTCCTTCTGCAATTCATCTTTTTTGACCGATTCTGGGTCGGCCCTATCCAGATTGGCAGTAGCGACATTCGGGAACCAAAGCCTTTGCCGGTAGAGCGCCTTTTTCAGGTTCTCGACGTTTCCGTAATCCGGGCGAGCCTTAAGCGCACTTACGAACAGCGAAGCGCCAACAGAACTGCCCGACACGCTCGATATAGCGAACAACTGATTATGAAAAGGACGCGCATTGGGATACCTCGATTTATCGCGGCTATCGTCCTCAAGCGCGCCAAGAACGCTGGCCAGAAGGAACGCTGCACGGCTGCCGCCGCCTTCGCCGGCAACGATGATCGGGCGGGGACAGGCTGCAGCCTCTGGAGCATTTTCCGCCAGCGTCTCGCAACCTTTGGCGTCCCACCCGCTAGCCGCCTTCCATCCCTTGAGCGCATCGGCGAAAGCAACGGGCTTTAGCGACTTCTGTTGATCCTCAGATAGCTTCGCGATGCGGACTTCATGCCCATCTCCGATGAACAGAGTCAGGCCCGCGCCAACAACCACAAGCGTGCCGATAATCGGAAATTGGAATCGGTTCGAAAGGGCAGCCAGAATTGTGACGAATGGCAGCCAGGCGCCGAAGACCACAAATAAGAAGGTCGCGCGCTTGAGATAAAGCGTATCCGAGATGAAGTCCAAAGCGCTTCGAAGAGTGGGATTCGATGTCAATTCCTGATTGTCGATCAACTGCCGCAACAAATCGGAATATGAGAGGAAGTGAATCGCGACGAGAACGAGCAAAACCAAAGTTAGGCGGCTCATATAGCGCCACATGAACACCTTCAAGCGCTGTGCCGCAATCCAGGTTTCCTCGCTTAGAAAATCGGGCTTGAGCGCTGTCAGATGAAGATCGTAGCTGTCGAAACTCCCGTTGGATTTTCTTGTCAGCTTCTCGATGCGGAACAGAGTTCCCTTAAATCTTTCGGGATCGCTGCTCTCCATACGTTGAATCCAGCTGCCATAGCCGCGAATGACCAAACCGCGGATGAGAACGAGAATAAGAACGGCTGCCGTGGCGATTAAAAGCGTAAGCAGATGGGATTCTAGAAGCGGCCGGATATATTTCTCATACTTGTTACCGCCATCCTCCAACGGGACAGGAAGATTATCCGCGGCCGCCACGACACCAAACAGCAATGCCACAAATGCGAAGACGACAAAGAAGCCCGGCAAGCGGAAGATATAAAAGTTGAAACGCTCTTCGGTATCGACCCCGATCGCGTCGAAATTCTGCAACAAGAGCAGCCTGGCGGTGAAAACAAGTGGCAGAGCCCAAATGAAAATGCCGATTGCGTAGAAGCCAGCCCAATATATTGCTTCTTGAACCCAATAGGGCCTTGCGTCGAACAGCAAGTCTTGTACTTGAGGCAATTGGATAAACGCATAAAAGGCAATTAGAACGCTCAGCACGCTAAAGAAGGAGATGCCAAGAGCGCGGACAAAGAGGCGGACTCTCGATACCCGGCGTGGATTATGATGGGCGGGATTATACGCGGTGGAGCCCGTTGGCATCGCGTCTGCCTTTCTGATAGCAATAGGCTAATCAACAGGCAGAGGCATGCCCCAGCGTCATGCTCTTATCAAGGCATCGCCAGCGGTAGCGCAAAATTTAATCGAACTGTGCCAAATGCGCCGCCCTTCAATGTAGGGTCTGACCGTAAGGTCAGAAACATGCACCAATGGGCAAGGCGGCGAGGCCCGCCAGCGCGGCGTCTTCCTTCGTTAAAAGCGCGATCGGTATTCGCCGCATCCACTCGCTCATTGGGCCCTTCGCTTCGAAGGCCTGCCGCAGACTGTCTAGATCAGCGGTGGCAACGAATCCTTTCGCGACGCTGCCGCATAAAAAGACGCCGTCCCATGCGGCGACAGCAAGTGCTAAATTTCCAAGGACATTGCCTGCGATTTGGGTGAAGAGCCGGAGCGTAGCCGCGCAATTCGGATCGGCGCTAACGCGGGCCAAAACCTCGGTGGCGGGGAGCGTGGCCGTTTCGTTTGCGATGGCAACATGAAGATTCGAAAGCCCGCGGCCGGAAAGGACATGCTCCACGGAGGTAAATTTCCGGCGCAGGCTCTCATCCGGCCAGTCCGGAAATGCCAGCGTCATGTGCCCGGCTTCGCTCGGACAGGACGTCCAGCCAGTGGCGGTCTTGACGAGCGTTGCAGCGCCAAAGCCTGTGCCCATGTTGGCGGCAAGAAGCCTGCGCGCCTTGGTAAGATCCGGCGCAAGAGGTCCAAGAACGGTAAAATCCGTATCCGATAGAGCAGGCAGGCTGAACGCCACCGCCTGAACATCGTTGACAAGCGTGCACGGCACTCCAAGCTCGGCGGACACCGCTGCTTCCGAAATGGTCCACGCAGCATTTGTAAGCCGGACACTGCCGCCGTCGACCCGGCCGGCTGCTCCGATTGCTGCGCTGGTGCAGCCGGCAGCGCCGCCGGTCTCTTCAAGATAGGTGCGAAGCGCGGATGAGAATGAAGTAAAGCGGGAAACGGGGTAGGCAGAATATTTCTGCATATGTTCGCCGTCATGGGCGCGGGCAAACCGGACGTTCGTGCCCCCGGCGTCGGAAACGAGCCGCCAGCCCGTCATGCGACCGGCTCAGCTATTGGCATCGTCAACACATTAAGAAAGCTATTTCGCCAGTAACGGACATCGTGCTTTTTGATACGGCCGAGAAGGGTGGAATGACGCTGTTTGCGCTCACGAAGCGGCATCATGAGCGCGGTCTGCATCGCGTTTGCCATGTCGTCGATATCGCAGGGATTGATACTCAGCGCTTCTTCAAGCTCTTCCGCGGCCCCCGCGAATTTAGAGAGGACCAGGACACCGGGATCCTCTTCGTCTTGAGCGGCTACATATTCCTTAGCCACCAAGTTCATTCCGTCGCGCAAGGGTGTTACAAGCCCGACCTCACAGCCACGGAAAAGTGCGGCAAGGGTATCGCGCGGCATGACTCGATGGATATAGCGAATGGGTGTCCAGTCGAAATCGCCGAATTCGCCATTGATAGCGCCGGAAAGCTCCTCAAGCTCCATGCGGATGTTCGCGTAAGCTTCGACCTCGATGCGTGTTGGCGGAGCGATCTGCATAAACGTGACGGTTTTGAAATGCTCAGGATGCGTTTCGAGCAGCTTGCGGAACGCTTTGAAACGTTCCGGAAGACCCTTCGTATAGTCGAGGCGATCGACCCCTATAATGTGGGAGCGTACCACAGTCCTGCGATTAAGCCTTTCTATTTGTGACACGGCCTCACTGGTCTGGGCAGCTGCCGCAAAATCCGTGACATCGATGCCGATGGGGAATTCCTGCGCAACGATTGTCCGTTCATGAGCTCTTATCCGGCCGCCATCGAAGACTTGACCGTCAGCGTGACGCGTCACGAACCGCCGGAAATTGCCAACATCGTTCGATGTCTGAAAGCCGATGACATCGAATTGAAAAAGTGCCTCGATCAGCCAATCATGTGCAGGAATAGCCTGCCAAAGCTCGGGCGGCGGGAAGGGGATATGGAGGAAAAAGCCAAGACGCTGTTTGCTGCCTAAGGCTCGCAGCTCACCGGCAAGCGACATCAAGTGATAGTCATGGACCCAGATCATGTCGTCTGGATGCAGAAGCGGCGCGAGCGCGGCCGCAAAGCCCGTATTAACGCGCTTGTAGCCGTCCAAATAGGCGGGATCGAACTCAACAAGGTCGAGCCTGTAATGGCAGACCGGCCAAAGCACTTTGTTTGCGAAGCCGAGATAGTATTCCTGATAATCGCGTTCGGTCATAGAAATGGTTGCGATGGTGACATTCTTCTGTACCTCTTTTGTCACCTCAAGCGGCGTACCTTCCTCGACGATGTTTCCATTCCATCCAAACCAAACCCCGCCTATGGATCGAATAGCGTCACCGAGGGCCACTGCCAGGCCACCCGATTGGACCTGATTGTCCAAATCGGCGACGCGGTTCGACACTATAACGAGACGGTTCAAACAAATGCCTCCCATGGCTTGGACAACCGGGTTGCCCCATTTATGATCCCGACCATGGAGTATGTTTGGGGAAAATTCCCCCAAGCTGCGCCCGTGACCGGGTGTGTATCTTCAGACATAAGTCCTAAATGGTTGCGAGCGTTCAACAGAGATTGAAAAATTTCTCGTGCCCGCTCTTTTTTTCCGATGCGGGCTAGGCAGTCCAGGCGCCAGAAGGCGCAAGAATTGAAAGCGGTTTCCGGCATGCCGAAATCGTCGGCTGCTTCATAGCGCATCATGAAAGGCCCCCGGCCCAAAACCTTTTCAATTTGTTCGACGGTAGAGATGAAGCGGGGATCCTGCGCGTCCAGGAAACCGACCTCACCCATTAGGAGAACGCTTGCGTCGAGATGTTCGCCCCCGAAGCTTTCAACGAAAGCCTTGCGCTTTTCAGACCAGGCGCTGCTCAAGATCTTGTTCTTGATCAGTTCCGCACGCTGGCGCCAGAACGCCGTCCGGTCCTGCAATCCGAGAAATGCTGCAATCTTCGCCAAACGGTCGCAAGCTGCCCAACACATGATGCTCGAAGAAGTGTGAATCCTTGCTCTCGATCTTAGCTCCCAAATGCCAGCGTCCGGCTTATCGTGCAGTTTGAAAGCCTGCTCGCCGGCTCCTTCGAGCCTATGAAAATCATCGATTCCGGCGCGCTTAAGAAGCCGTGCGTCGACGAATGCCTGAGCGGAACCGAGGATGAGATTGCCGTATGTGTCGTGCTGGAAATGCTCATAAGCTTGGTTGCCTATCCGCACGGGAGAGTTGCTCACCGGTCCTTCGCTTTGAAATCCGGGCAAATCGCCGGCGATGCGTTCTACGAGCGTATGCTCAAGCGCGATTCCATATACGGGCTGTATGTGTCCCCTCGTATTGGCGACGATGTTCATAATCCAGCGGTAATAGTTTTCGAGGGTGCGCCCGGCCGCAAGACTCGTCAGTGCCCGGATAACGAAATAAGCATCCCGCACCCAGCAGAAGCGGTAGTCCCAGTTCCTGCCGGTGCCAGGAGCTTCCGGAATGCTGGTGGTCATGGCGGCGATGATCGCGCCGGTAGGCTCGTAGGAGCATAGTTTGAGCGTAATCGCCGCCCGGATCACGGCCTCTTGCCATTCCGGCTGAAGCGCAAGCCTAAGGCTCCAATTGCGCCAGTAAAGCTCTGTGTGTTCCTCGAAGCTGCGGGCAATCTCCATCGGGCTCTCGGAAAGGGTCTCGTCGGGGCCGAGGACGAGGCTCACCGGATCGCCGAGGTTGAAGGCGGTCTCTTGAAGGATGTAGTCAACGGGGGCATCGGTTGTGAGGCGCAGAGTCATGTCCGGGCCGAAATAGCGGATATGGTTCGAGCCGTAACTCAGCGAGGGAGCGGCTTTTCCATAGCTGAAGCGCGGCCTGACCTTGATGCGGATGCGCGGCCTTCCCTCTTTCACCGCAACCCTTCGGATGAAGGTTTGAGGACGGAAGGGGCGGTTGCGGGTATAGAAGCGCGGAATAAAATCCGTTACCTCAACCGATCCGTGTTCGCCATGAAGAACGGTTTTCAAAATCGCAGTGTTGGGCACATAGAACTGCTCTGAAGCTTTGAAATCCACAAGCTCGATAGAGAACGCGCCATCGTCGGGACTTCCGCTTGCGCTTCCGAGAAGCTGGTGAAAGACCGGATCGCCATCGAACCTTGGCAGGCAGCACCACACGACTTTGGCCCGCTTGTCGATAAGCGCGCCGATACCGCAGTTTCCGATAAGCCCAAGATCGAGATTACCCATATACGGCTGTTCCTTTGAGCGTTTCGGCTGTGACGAGAAGCCAATCCAGGAATTCATTCACGGTGCCAACGCGGAAACGCGCGGCGGTATCGCCGGGCCCTACCTTGAGCGAGACACCGCTCAAAGCATTGACAGCGGTGAACGCGTCCTCGTCAGTTGTATCGTCCCCGGCGAAGAAAGGGACACGCCCGCGAAAGGGAGGTTCCTTAAGGAAGTCATTAATAGCGGTACCTTTTGTGGCCCTGTGCAGCCGCATCTCAATGACCATCTTTCCGCGCGTCAGCACAACTGCGGGCAGCCGGTTGGCGAGATCCTCGACTAGCGAGATACAGAGCGTCTCGAGCTCCGGCCTCAGACGGTAATGAAGTGCGAGGGCACCTCGCTTCTTCTCCAAAAGAAGACCCGGATTATGAGCTACAAAGGATTTAAGGACGTTTTCGACCGATCGGGCGCTGCTATCTTCGGCTAGGTGAGCCGAAACGGTCGCCCCTCCATTAGTTCGCCGCTCAAAGCCGTGAACACCAGCTACGGGAAGTCTGAGAGGGGTGAGAAAGCTGTCTATAGAGTCGATCTCCCTGCCGGTTACGATTGCAACGGCACCAGAGGTGGCTTGAAAGAGGGACTCCAGCGCCCGCCTTGTGCGATCTTCGACGATGACTGCTTCCGGGGTTTCCGCAAGCTCAGTAAGAGTGCCGTCGAAATCAAAAAAGAACCCGTAGGCGCCAGGATCGCGCAAATTGGGTAGCAGGACCATGGCAGTTATCTGAAAAGGTTCACCGCATTCGCGGTATCAACTAGGAGTGTGTAAGAGCGCTGTCAATTTAATGGTTCGTAATTTCTACATGCTCCTGCCTCGGAAATGGATGGTTGACGCACCTTCGTTTCGCCTAGAGCTTGTGTGGTGTGGCGCCGCTTTTCCCATCGCTTCGTGCTAGCTAGCTAGATTGTGGCCTTGTTTTTGCCTCGGAGTATTATCCGGTCTTCCGATGTCTGAAATGCGCCGGCGGTTGTCCGAGGGAATGAGCCGGCAGGCGCTGCCCGGTTCGGACCGCGTCAGAGCGCGGGCACATGGTAGACAATAAATTCCGCCACTCTCATAGACCACCAAGAAAGAAATATAACCGGGAATAAAAGCCAGTCTGTTCGAGTCCTTCCTATCGCCAAGCACAGTTAGGAGGTTGTCATGGCGATCAAAAAGGAGACGGCAGAACAGATGAAGGTCCGCATGGACCGGCGTGAAGCCCTTTCATGTATGACATGGGCGGGGACTGGCCTTCTTTGGGCCTTAGGCGGGGGTGTGCCTTTGACGGCAGGGCTGATTGACCCGGCACTCGCTGCTCCTGCGGACAAAACGTTTACCTTTCTTCAAATCAGCGACAGCCACATAGGCTTCAACAAGCCCGCCAATCCAGACGCAACCGGTACGCTGCGTGAAGCCATAGCAAAAATCAAAGCGCTTCCCGTCAAGCCGGCGTTCATGATTCATACGGGCGATGTTTCGCACCTTTCAAAGGATGAAGAGTTCGATGCCGCCGAGCAAATCATCAAAGAGGCTGGTATTCCGGTATTCTACGTGCCAGGCGAGCACGATGTCATCGATGAAGGCCGGGGCAAATCGTATCTTGCGCGTTACGGCAAGGATGCGAAGGGCGCGGGCTGGCACAGTTTCGATTATAGCGGAGTCCAGTATATCGGCCTTGTTAACGTCATGGACCTCAAGGCCGGAGGCTTAGGCAATCTTGGGGATGAGCAGCTCTCATGGCTTGAGAAGGATGTTTCTGGCCTTCCGGCAAGTACGCCTATTGTAGTGTTTGCGCATATTCCGCTTTGGATCGTCTACCCCGAATGGGGCTGGGGCACGGAAGACGGTGCCAAGGCCCTGTCAATGCTGAAGAAGTTCGGCTCGCTCACGGTGCTAAACGGCCACATTCATCAGATCATGCAGAAGGTCGAAGGGAACGTCGCCTTCCATACGGCGCGTTCGACTGCCTTCCCGCAGCCCCAGCCGGGAACGGCTCCCTCGCCCGGACCGATGAAGGTGCCGGCTGGCGAATTGCGAAACTACCTCGGCATCACGAGCGTGACTTATCTCGAAAACAGCAAGCCTCTCGCGTTTGTCGATACGCCGCTTGCAGGTTGATTGAACCCATTCAGGAGCTTCAAAGCATGGGCATGCCTTCGACGTTTGGAATCGCCATCCTAGCCTTATCGTTCGCGCTAAGCGCTGGTGCCCCTTTACGTGCCGGGGAGAACGCGGCATCGGTCCATATAGACAACTTTACCTTTACACCAGCAGAAATCACGGTTGCCCCAGGCACTACTCTCACCTGGGTCAATGGCGATGACATCCCCCACACCATTGCCGCAAGCAATAAAGCTTTCCGTTCCAAGGTCTTGGATACGGAACAGCGGTTTTCCTTCGCTTTCGGCGAACCCGGAGTATATGAGTATTTCTGTTCTCTTCATCCGCATATGAAAGGCAAAATTATCGTAAAATAATGCGGTGAAACTGTCTTCCGCGAGCAGACGCATGCGGAATTGTCATTCTCTTAGTTGGTGACATGGCCAAAGAGCCGCAGACGAGACGAGCTTGGGCCGGGTTCTCTGGCTCGAAAACCGGGTCCGGCACTACATCCCGTAGTGAACGGTCTTCCGCGTTCGAAACTGCGGTTCTTATACATCTCGATGCTGCGTACACTTTCGCACGGTATCTCACGCGGCGTAGCGACACCGCAGAGGACATCGTCCAGGAAGCGCTTTTGAGAGCCTATCGCAGTTTTGAAAATCAGCGCGGCGGCAACGTCCGCGCGTGGCTGCTGACCATTGTCCGGAACTGCTTTCTAACATGGCAAGCCCGCGATCGTCAGAATTTCGAGGATAGGGAATTTCATGAGGAGCGAGCGCTAAACGCCGATGAAGACACGGAGACTCCAGAATCAATTCTGATTCAACGCGAGACCAACAGCACTATGCGCTCGCTGCTTGCGGAGCTTCCGCAACCTTTTCGTGAGGTTCTCGTGCTTCGGGACATCGAGGATATGTCCTATCGCGAAATAGCGGACATCACCGGTGTCCCCCTTGGCACTGTGATGTCGCGGCT
The DNA here is from genome assembly GCA_964498645.1 of uncultured Rhodomicrobium sp. Classification (GTDB taxonomy): domain Bacteria; phylum Pseudomonadota; class Alphaproteobacteria; order Rhizobiales; family Rhodomicrobiaceae; genus Rhodomicrobium. The sequence goes on from CAZCIF010000001.1 coordinate 25,245, forward strand.
TGCGCGGGCGCGGAAGATGTTCACGGCCGCATGGAAGGGATTGGAGATGAAGGTATCGGAGGAGAAGCTGCCATGAATGCGCTGCCCCGGCCCTGCCCAGAGCGCGAGCGTCTCTTGCATAGCTTTGCAGATGGAGAGCTCGATGCCGCGAACACGCTCGCGGTTGAGGATCATTTGAGGAGTTGCGAAGGCTGCGCCGCCGCCTATGGCGAAATCGTCCGTCATAAGCAGCTTCTTAAAAGAGATGCGCTTCGCTTTCGCGCTCCGCCTGATCTCCGGGAGCGGATCCTGTCAATGACCGCAGGAGAAGATGCCGAAGCGCCCCGTCACAATCTGCAAAATGTAGGCTCGACCGGAATGCGCCGTTGGCGCTTTTCCCAAGCCGCGGCTGTTTTCTCGGCCATGGCGTTGGCCGCGAGCCTTATCCTTTTCTTAAATAGTCCGGTTCAGACGCCCGGTATCGATAGCGAACTTGTCGCCGCGCACGTCCGCTCCTTGCTCGTTTCCCACCTGACCGACGTCTCGTCCTCCGATCAACACACAGTCAAGCCGTGGTTTCTTGGCAAGCTCGGCTTCGCCCCGTCAGTCATCGATTTGAAACAGAGTGATTACCCGCTTATAGGCGGCCGCTTGGATTATATTGGCGGGCGGGTCGTTGCCGCGATCGTCTACAAGCGCCGGAACCACGTCATCAATCTGTTTGTATGGCCGGCGAGCTACGCTGAAGGCAGCACGAAGACCTTGGATGGCTATCACATCCTAAGCTGGACCCAAGGCGGCTTCACCTATTCGGCTGTATCGGATCTCGACATCACTGAGCTGAGACAGTTTCAGCACACTCTGGAGAATGCGCTCACCTAAAGCCTGTTTTCTCAAATCTTAAATCCTAAGCGGCTCTTCGGCGCTCCGCCGAAGAGCTTGAGGAAATCGCTTGATCCAAGCACCGCCTGGACACCCGGCGGAAAAGTCTGAACTCACCGGAAAACCTGTGTGAGCGCCGTCATAAACCGGCGTTTTCTCCAGCGAGCTTACACGCGCGCCAGCCAATTCACGACCCTCGCCGCTTTCGCCTCCCCTCCCACAGAACCGAGGAGCTACCCTACATGGTGACGCGCATCCGCTATCCAAAAGGCTATCAATTTTTTGATGGTAACGGCGCCCCGCTCGCGCTTGGAAACCTGTACTACTATGTCGCTGGAACTACGACGCTGCAAGACACCTACTCCGGCAGCGCCGGTACAATCGCAAACACCAACCCAATCGTCCTTGACGGCTCCGGCCGGCTGGATGTGGATGTCTATCTTGGCGCCGCACTGCCTTATAAGGAAATCCTCACCGATGTGAATGGCGCTGCCGTTAGTCCGTGGCCTGACGACAATATTCCGGCTGCCGGCCAGGCCGATTGGAACGCGGTCAGCGGCCCTGCGGTGATCCTGAACAAACCGGTATTTGCGCCCATTGCTTATTCCGGAAGTTGGGCTGATCTCTCTGGCGTGCCGGCCACCAACAGCCCCTTCACGGGCGACGCTGGCTCTGGCGGTGCGTCCGGTCTTGTCCCGGCTCCCGCTGCCGGAGACACGGTCGCAAATAAGTTCCTGAGCGCGAGTGGGGCATGGGTTGTGCCGCCCGGATCGTCGTCGAGCGCGGCGACGAACCTTACCGCATCGGAAACGGCCACTACCGTTTCAATCGCATCGTCGAGCGGAACCGGCGCAACCATCCCGGCAGCGACATCGAGCTTGGCCGGCGTTCTCGACGCTGCGCGTGCGGCGAAAATCGACGGGCTGGCCCTGGTTGCGACAACGGGAAGCTACGCCGATCTGTCAAACAAACCTTCCATTCCCAGCGATTCGGATTTTGTGGGCGCGACGGGCAGCTCGGGCGGCACGCACGGCCTTGTTCCTGCTCCGGCCGCCGGACAAGAGGCACTTTTTTTGCGCGCCGACGGCACCTGGGCCGGGGGTTCGCTCGCGCAGGTCAATTCGGATTGGAACGCAACCTCCGGCGTGGCTCAAATCCTGAACAAGCCTAGTGCTTTTACTGGCGCTACAGCGATTGCGGCAGGCGCTACCGGTTTCGTCCCTGCTCCTGCGGCTGGACAGCAGGGCAGCCTCCTTCGCGGGGATGCCACCTGGAGCCAAAACCTTGACAATATTGCCCGCCTCGGCGTCAACACAACCGATACTGGAAACGTACTATCTGTGAATGGCCCTTCAGCTCTGTTCTCGAATAGCGGCGATATGCGCGCGACGATCTCCAAAGGGTCTGCTGCAAACGTTGCGGCGTTCAATTTTCAGGATAATTTCTCGACTCGCGTGCAGTTCGGCCTGCTTGGGAACGACAACTTCACGATCTCGGCATCGCCGGATGGCACCACATTCAACAATGCTATCGTCGCCACATCAACGGGCGCGGTCAGCTTTCCCAATTCGAGCGGATTCACGGGTGACACTGGCGCGGGCGGTGCTGTTGGCCTTGTTCCTGCTCCGGCTGCGGGCGATGCGGTGGCGAACAAGTTTTTGAAGGCGGATGGTGCTTGGACTGCTTTAGGCTCGCATGCCACGCTTTCCGGCAGGGCCGCCTGCGCCGCGCTTGGCGCCACCTATAATGCCAGTTCCTCGACGGGTGAGGCATCCATAACGGGCACCTCTGCCGAAACGATCTTTACCAATGGCAGCATCCTCATTCCAGCCGGGTCGATGGGAGCGAATGGATCGCTGCGCGTGACGCTTGCTGCCAGGGTGGCGAACAACGCGAATGCTAAAACGCTCCGAATCCGGTTTGGCCCTAATGATGTGACCGGCACGGTATTCCTTGGAATTAATCTTGCGAGCACACTGACCGTCCGGGTGCAGGTTGAAATCCGCAACATCGGATCGCAGTCTTCTCAAGAAGCATTCTCGTATTTGGTGAACACTGGCTGGGGCACAACCGCCCTAGATTTCACCGCGGGCACAATCGACACGAGTATAGACAGGTATCTCGTCATAAGCGGCGCACTCAGCAACACGGCTGACACCATCACGCTCGTCTATTCCGATGTCGAGATCATGTACCGGGCTTAAGATCGCGGCTGCTAACTGAAGGGAGACTAGAAGTGAAAAACGCAATCCTGGTACTCGACCCGAACGAGCAGCAGGCCTTCCGGCAGCTCCTCGATTTGGCGCTGCGGCATGCTGGATTGGGCGCGTTCGATCTGGCGAAACACTTTGAAACCAAGCTCGCCAGCGCATTGCAGGTTGCGGCGGAACCGGCTGAGCCAGCAGCGGCTGCCTCCGCTTAACCCATTCCCTCGGGCTTGAGTCCTTAGGGAATGCAGATAGCAAGGCGGCTCCGGCCGCCTTTTTTCATCGGGAGACAATCCAATGGCGTCGGGAAATTTCGAGCGCTGCCTTGCCATCACATTGAAGTGGGAAGGCGGCTATTCCAATCATCCGGACGATCCGGGCGGCCCAACCATGAAGGGCGTCATCCAGCGCGAATATGACGCCTGGCGCGCCAAGCACGGCAAAAGCAAACGCCCTGTCCGGCAGATCGCTGAGGACGAGCTGCGCGCGATCTATCGTTCCGGTTATTGGGATGCGATGGGCTGCGATGGCCTCGATGCGGGGCTGGACCTTTGCGTGTTCGATGCCGCGGTCAATTCCGGCGTTGGGCGCGCCAGGAAATGGCTCAGTGAAGCGAAAGAGATCGAGGTGTTCTGCGATGCCCGGCTCGCCTTCCTTCAAAGCTTGGGCCGCCTTTGGCGCGTGTTCGGAGCTGGCTGGCGCCGCCGCGTCGCCGGCATTCGCGCGCACGCGCATCTCATGGCGGGGCGTGACATTGCCGTTGACCATCGCCCTGATGATGGTGAGCTTCACGCTGGTATGAAGGGATCGCGCGTTCGTGGCCTGCAGGAGAAGCTCCGCGCACTCGGCTACCCTTGCGGAGCAGTGGATGGAGTCTTTGGCGCGCAGCTCTTCCGCGCAATCGTGCTCTTCCAGTATGACAACGATCTAACGGGCGAGCCGGGCGCTTGGGTTCCAGCCTATGACGGCGTCCTTGATAATGCGAAGCCGATGCTGCCCAAACGGCAGGAGGTTACACATAAGGATCTGGAGAAGGCAGGCGACCAGCCGGTCCGGCGTATGAACTTCCTGCAGCGCATTTTTGCATGGCTATTCGGCGCCAGCGCAGTTGCACAGGCGTTCCAAAGTGAAAGCGTCATGGAGAGCATCAACGGAATGCGCACGATTGTTGAGCCTGTGCAAGGGACCTTTGCGTGGCTATCGGGCAATAAATGGCTCCTTATCGCGGGCGCCTGCATAGCGCTTATCGCCCTCGTTCGATTGATGCGAAGGCAGCACGTCAAGGCCTACCAGAATTTTGATTATCAAGGTCCGGCAACTGTTGAAGAGGGGGCGTAAAATGGGGGCGCTGCTTACGATTGGGGCCTGGTTTGTGCGCCGTATCGCAGCCTGGGGCCTGGGAACCGCTGCCACACTTGCCTTTCTTAGTCCAGCCGGTCCTATCCTAACCGGCATCGCCAACGCAATCGGCGCCATCATCACGGCGATATTCGAGATAATTGTCTCGCTTTCGAAGAGCGCCGAGGGACGCGTTGCGCTTAGTCTAGCCGCCGCGGCGCTTGGCTTTCTATATCTGCGCTTCCATTACATCGAGGAAGGAAAAGCTGAAGCCAGGGCGAAATTCACCGCCTTGCATAAGCCTTGCGCAATGCAGAAGGTGGCAGGGCGCAAGCGATGACGGCGCCCGCGCCGGGAGCTGGCCTGCAGTCACCGGCGCCTAACCCGGCTAGCGCTGGCAACGGACCCGGTGAAATTTCGCTGACGCGAATTTATCTGCCATTCGCAATGGCCTTAACCTTCGGCGCTTTTTTGGTGGTCGCGGGATACACGGTAGGTGGAATTATGTCCGGCATCGAGCGGGACAAAACCGAGACAAAGACCCGATTGAGCGCGATAGAAAAAGAGGTGACGGCGATCAAGAATATTCTCGCCGGCCGCTCCTTTCCTGCCCAAAACTGCAACTGCCGCCCTAAGTGATGACGGAGACTGCCTAGCGTCTCCGCCGCAACTTAGTTAAATCGCTTCGGCCAAATCTTTGGCGGCACGAAATGCAACTTTCTTGCTCGCCTTGATCTTGATTGCTTCGCCCGTCGCAGGATTGCGGCCCATCCGGGCGGCACGTTTGCGAACCTCCAGGGTACCGAGCCCGGCGATGCGGATCCGCGCGCCCTTTTTAAGGTGCTTTCCGATGATCGTAATGGCTTCGGTCAGCACCTCATTGGCCTGCTTCTGAGAGAGGCCATGTGTTTCGGCTACTTCCGTTGCGAGATGGCGAAGCGTAACAATCTCGGCCTTCGCCGGTTTTGCAGCCGCCTTAGGCGCCGCCGCTTGCGTTTTCGACATCTATGTTCCTCGTTAGTTTTTTGCTGCTTGTATCGGGAAATCCGGCTCTTCGCGCGTTGGCTTCTACGCCGCCACCTTACTAGAATCCATCGGATCTTGTACCATCGGCCAATCCGGTCAAGAGCATCGATCCACGTTCATGCCAATAGAATCAACCAAACCGGCTCAATAGCATGCATGACCATCGAGCCGTGTAGCGGCGAACGTCAACAGCCTTTTGCTTGAAAAAGCTATCCCAAGCGGAATCTTGGCTGAATTTGCGGGAAAGTGTGGTTTTTGGGCCCCGGATATTGAGCAGGCAATCATTCTAGACCCAATCATAATGGTCAGAGTTCCCGCTGCCGGAGCAATGCCGGATTGGGCAATACTTGCCGCCGGGCTTGACATGCGGCACCGCCGCTATTAGAACATAAAGTGAACGAATGTGCTAGCTTGTGTGTGGATAAACGCACGCAGCCTCTCATTCGAACCGCTGCTTCGTGTAAGCTTCGGCAGCGACTCACCGATTCATGAAAGGAGCTCTCATGGCGGGCTCAGTCAACAAAGTCATCCTTATTGGCAATCTCGGAGCCGACCCGGAAGTGCGTCACACTCAGGATGGGCGGGCCATTTGCAATTTGCGGCTCGCAACGACCGAAAGCTGGCGTGATAAGCAATCCGGCGAAAGGCGCGAAAAAACCGAATGGCACAGCGTCGTTATATTCAATGAGCAACTTGGGAAGATCGCTCAGCAATATCTGAAAAAGGGATCCAAGGTTTATATCGAAGGCCAGCTTCAGACGCGTAAGTGGCAGGATAATTCCGGCCACGACCGTTACACGACCGAAGTCGTGCTGCAGAATTATGCCGGTCAGCTGACCATGCTCGATGGCCGCAACGGCGCTTCCGGCTTCAACGATGGTGCGAAGAGCGATTATGACGCAGGTCAAGGCGGCTACCGGAGCGGAGATAGTGGCAAGAGCCGCGATAGCGGAGCGTCAAAGTCCTTTGAAAAGGATCTCGACGACGAAATCCCATTTTAGAGACGCCGGGCAGAGCGGAAGTGCTCCACTTGCCGGCGGCGAATTCCCATATATAAAGCATGGGTCATTCAAGCGGCTTCGTACACCTCAAACTCCTTTGTAAGAAGCCAAGGGTTTAACTTTGGCAGGCAACTCAGACAATAATCAGGGCGATCGCGGCGCGGGCGAGATCCGTCCAATCTTGATCACCGATGAAATGAAGCGCTCCTATCTCGATTACGCGATGAGCGTGATCGTTGCGCGAGCGCTTCCCGACGTGCGCGACGGGCTGAAGCCCGTACACCGGCGTATTCTCTACTCGATGCACGAGACCGGCTACCAGTGGAACAAGCCTTACAGGAAGTCCGCTCGCGTTGTCGGCGATGTGATCGGTAAGTATCATCCGCACGGCGATCAATCCGTTTACGACGCTCTTGTGCGCATGGTGCAAGACTTCTCGATGCGCGTGCCCCTCATCGACGGCCAGGGTAATTTCGGGTCCGTGGATGGCGATCCTCCGGCGGCCATGCGGTACACCGAGGTCCGCCTCCAAAAAATTTCCGACACGCTCCTGCAGGACCTGGAAAGCGACACTGTCGATTTTCAGGACAACTACGATAATTCCGAGCGTGAACCGGCCGTCCTGCCCGCCCGCTTCCCCAATCTCCTTGTCAATGGCGCTGGCGGCATCGCCGTCGGCATGGCGACGAATATCCCGCCCCACAATCTGGGCGAGGTTATCGACGCTTGCCTGGCGTTTTTGGATAACCCCGGAATCACTGTCGAACAGCTCATGGAGCACGTGCCCGGCCCCGATTTCCCGACTGGCGGGGTGATCATGGGACGTGCGGGTATCCGGGCCGCCTATCTCAAGGGCCGTGGCTCCGTTGCCGTTCGCGGCAAGATCCACGTCGAGACAATCCGCAAGGATCGCGACGCGTTGATCGTTACGGAAATCCCCTATCAGATTAATAAGGCTGTGCTGCAAGAGCGCATCGCCGAGCTCGTTCGCGAAAAGCGTATCGAAGGCATCTCGGACGTACGCGACGAATCCGACCGCCACGGCTACCGCGTGGTGATCGAGCTTAAGCGCGACGCTATGCCCGATGTCGTGCTGAATCAGCTTTATCGCTTCACGTCGCTGCAATCGGTTTTCGCCGCGAATATGATCGCTTTGAACGGCGGGCGTCCCGAGCAGCATACTCTGCGCGACTTCATTCAGGCGTTCGCGCAGTTCCGCGAAACGGTCGTAACCCGCCGCACGAAGTATCTACTCGCGAAAGCCCGTGACCGCGCGCATGTGCTGGTCGGCTTGGCGACCGCCGTTGCGAATATCGACGAGGTCATCAAGCTCATCCGCAGCGCTCCCGATCCGGCTACCGCCCGCGACCAGCTTATGACGAGAAGCTGGCCGGCAGAAGACATCGCGCCGCTGCTCGCATTGATCGACGACCCCCGTTCCGCGATCCTTGAGGGGAATGTGTACCGCCTATCGAGCGATCAGGCACGCGCCATTCTCGACCTGCGCCTGCAGCGGCTGACCGCATTGGGCCGGGATGAAATCGGCGACGAGCTTAAAGGTCTGGCCGACAAAATCCGCGATTATCTCGATATCTTGAGCTCGCGTGCGCGTGTCGTTGAAATCGTGCGCGATGAACTGATCGGCATCAAAGAAGAATTTGCCACGCCGCGCCGCACCGAGATTCTCGACATCGAGGGCGAGGTAGAGGATGAAGACCTTATTCAAAAAGAGGATATGGTCGTCACCGTCAGTCATCGCGGTTACATAAAGCGCGTCCCGCTTTCAACCTACCGCGCGCAGCGGCGCGGAGGTAAGGGGCGCTCAGGGATGACAACGCGTGACGAGGACTTCGTCACGAGATTGTTTGTTGCCAATACACACACGCCGGTGCTCTTCTTGTCTTCGCGCGGCATGGCCTACACAATGAAGGTGTGGCGCCTGCCCCTATCCGCCCCGCAGGCGCGGGGCAAAGCGCTCATCAACCTTTTGCCGCTCCAGCAGGACGAGACCATCACCTCGATTTTGCCGTTACCTGAGGAGGAGCAAGGCGAGACCGGAGTCTTCATCCTGTTTGCAACGCGGTCGGGGAACGTTCGCCGCAATGAACTCGCGGACTTCGCCGAAGTCCGCCAGAACGGCAAGATTGCCATGAAGCTCGATGCCGGCGACGAAATCGCCGGGGCCCAACTTTGCCGGGAAAGCGACGATGTGCTACTGACGACCGCCGACGGACAAGCGATCCGGTTCCCGGTTACCGATGTTCGCATTTTCAAGGGCCGGGAATCGACCGGCGTCCGCGGCATCAGGCTGGAGGGCGAAGACAAGGTGATTTCGCTGGCAATTCTTCGTCATATGGATGCAACCCCCGCTGAGCGTGCGGCCTACCTCAAACAGGCGAACGCCATGCGGAGAGCCGCATCCGGCGAACGCGCTACTGCCGAAAATGGCGAGGCCGTGGACATTGTCAGCGAACCGGAAAACGGCAGCCTCGACGACGGCGAGACGATCGAAAGCACCGATATCGCCGATCTGACGCCCTCGCGATATGCCGAGATGGGGGCGGCGGAGCAATATGTGTTGACCGTCTCGGAGCGGGGATTCGGCAAACGCACTTCATCCTACGAATACCGGACCTCCGGGCGCGGCGGCAAAGGCATCATCGCCATGGCGGTGAACGAGCGCAACGGCCGGCTCGTAGCGTCCTTCCCCGTTGAAGATACCGATCAGATTATGCTTGTCACCAATGGCGGCAAGCTGATCCGCTGCCCCGTCGAAGGGATCTCCATTACCGGCCGCTCGGCGCAGGGCGTGACCATCTTCCGGACCGATCAGGATGAACGTGTCGTCTCGGCGGAGCTGGTCAGCGACGATGGAAATGGCAATGGCTCCGTCAACGGTGGTGGCGAGATCGAAGGCGGCGACGAGCCACTGGAATAGCCTCCTGTAATTGAAGGGTCTCATGCACTGCGGGTTTTATCCGGGAAGCTTCGATCCCCCGACTTTAGGGCACCGCGATATCATAAGCCGCAGCCTCAAAGTGTTTGGCCGCCTGGTCGTTGGCATAGGCGTCCACCCCTCAAAAGCCCCGATGTTTCCCGATGCCGAACGCGTCGCGATGCTGGAAGAGGAGTTCCGCAGCCTAGACGCCAGCAATCGCGCCAAGGCTGTTCTTTTTCGCGGGCTGACGGTTGAGGCCGCTCGTACGCATGGGGCACAATGCATCATACGGGGGCTTCGCAATAGTGGCGATCTGAATTATGAGATGCAGCTATCCGGCATGAACGGACAGCTCGCGCCGGACATCGACACGGTGTTTTTTGCGGCCTCGCCGGGAACTGCCCACATCACGGCTACGCTTGTCCGGCAAATCGCAAGCCTCGGCGGTGATGTCTCGGCCTTCGTCTCTCCAGCGATCCTCCAGCGGGTTAGGGACAAATTCGGAGTTTCTTAGTTACCGCCCCATTCCCGCCCCGTTGGAACGATACGCGCTCAAAATCCACAATGTAATCAACAGCCGCAAAGGTCTTCCATGTTTCGTTCCACCTTTTTTGTGGCGGCGCTCGCATCCGCCCTCGCCGTGGCTTCGTTTGCCGCTCGCGCAGCCAGCCCGGATAATACGCTTTACCTAGACTTGAAGGATGGGCGCGTCGTCATTCAACTTCGCCCCGATCTTGCTCCGCAGCA
>CAZCIF010000001.1:35372-37579 GCA_964498645.1 uncultured Rhodomicrobium sp.
TGAACGCGTGAAAAAGCTGGTTAAGGAAGGCTTCTATAATGGGCTAACGTTTCATCGTGTGATCGCGGGCTTCATGGCCCAGACCGGCGATCCAAAGGGAGACGGTACAGGCGGCTCGAAATACCCTGACCTGCCCGCGGAGTTTACCCAAACAGCGTTCAAGCGTGGAACGATCGGCGCCGCCCGCTCCGGCAACCCCAACTCTGCAAACAGCCAATTCTTCATTTGTCTCGAAGATGCGGCGCATCTAAACGGCACCTACACGGTTTGGGGACAGGTGGTAGACGGGATGCAATTCGTTGATCGCATTAAAAAGGGCAATGGATCTGACGGTCAGGTCTTCAATCCCGACAAGATTGTCAAAATGCAGCTTGCGTCCGGCGCCCGCTGATCACCACATTTGTGATCAAGATTAGAATGATGGCGCCGTATAGGCTCACGACCTGAATGTCTAGCGGCGCAAGGAAAGAGTAAATCATGACATCTGAAAATAAAGAAAACACATTGGTCTTGGAAACGACACAGGGCCGGGTCGTGATCGAGCTTCGGCCAGACCTTGCTCCAAACCATGTGGTGCGCATTAAGGAGCTTGCGCAGAAGGGCTTTTACGACGGCGTTGTTTTCCACCGTGTGATCGAAGGATTCATGGCTCAGACGGGAGATCCGACGGGAACGGGGCGCGGCGGCTCTGGCAAGAACTTGAAAGCTGAGTTTAGCAATGCTCCGCATGAGCGCGGAACCGTCTCGATGGCACGCGCAAACCATCCGGACAGCGCCGATAGCCAGTTCTTCATCTGCTTCGACGATGCGGGCTTTCTTGATGGGAAGTATACAGTCTGGGGCCGGGTCATCGAGGGCATGGAAAATGTCGACAAGATCAAGCGGGGCGAGCCGGTAAAGGATCCGGATAAGATTATTTCCATGCGGGTCTCATCTGCAGCTTAGGGATGCGTGACGAAAGCGAAGGCGCCGTCATTGCGAGCGAAGCGAAGCAATCCAGAGCCAAGTCCGTGAGGCTACTATGGATCGCCACGGCGGCAAGAGCCGCCTCGCGATGACGGCTGAGTGCACATCCTCGGGTTCACTCCAGAAAGCCTAAACGCACAGTGCTTGACGCCGGCATGACCCTGCACCTCAGTGATTTCGATTTCGACCTGCCAAAAACAGCAATCGCGCTAAGACCCGCCTCACCGAGAGACGGAGCCCGGCTGTTTATGGTGGAGCCGGGCGCACTCGATCCTTTTTCTGAAGCGCGCGTGCGCGATTTGCCTTCGTTTTTGCGGGCTGGCGACGTGATGGTGTTCAACGACACCAAAGTCCTCCCTGCCGAGCTTGAGGGATACCGGCCGCCGCGGAATGAGGATGGAACTAGCGTTGAAATTTCGCTCACGCTCATGGAGCGCCTTGCCGATGGCGCGTGGAAGGCTCTAGCGCGCCCCGCCCGGCGATTACGTGAAGGAGATCTTATCATACTGGACCGGGATGGCGAAAGGTCCACCCTCACTGTAACTGGCAAGGGAGAGGATGGAGAAGTCACAGTCGCAGCGTGTGACGGCAGAACCATCGAGGCTGTGATGGACAGATATGGGGCGATGCCTCTTCCGCCTTATATTGGCAGGGTGCGCGCCGCAGATAAACAGGACTTGGCAGACTATCAAACCATCTATGCGAGAAATAAGGGGGCCATCGCCGCTCCCACGGCGGGACTTCATTTTACGCGCGAGCTTCTGGAGCGCATCGAGGCGAAGGACGTGCGCACAGCCTTCCTTACCTTGCATGTTGGGGCGGGGACGTTCCTTCCGGTGAAGTCCGAGGATATCGAGCAGCATCATCTCCATGCCGAGCGGTGCGAAATTTCGGAGGAATCCGCGCGCACCATCAACGAGGCCCGTCTGAAAGGCGGCAGGCTCATCGCGGTTGGAACAACCTCGCTCCGGCTTCTCGAAACTGCCGCCCGGGAAGATGGATCGATCGCGCCCTATCGCGGCGCTACGAACGTGTTTCTCAAGCCTGGCCATCGCTTTCGCAGCGCTGATCTGTTGCTTACAAACTTCCACTTGCCAAACTCGACGCTGTTTATGCTCGTTTGCGCTTTCTCGGGCACCGCGCTCATGAAAAAAGCCTATGCCCAAGCGATCGCAACAGGGTTCCGGTTTTATTCCTATGGCGATGCTTGCCTGCTCCATAGGTCTCCTGAAAGTACATAT
>CAZCIF010000001.1:37589-63990 GCA_964498645.1 uncultured Rhodomicrobium sp.
ATTCGTGACCGCTTCTGTCTCCTTCAAACTCCTCGCAAACGACGGCGGCGCGCGCCTTGGTGAGATTTCGACGCCGCGCGGCATCATCCCCACGCCTGCCTTCATGCCGGTTGGCACCGCGGCGACGGTCAAAGCGGTTTTCCTCGACGAGGTAAAGCGGGCGGGTGCCGGCATTATCCTCGGTAACACCTATCATTTGATGCTCCGGCCTGGGGCGGAGCGCATTGCGCGCCTGGGCGGCCTGCATCGCTTCATGCGTTGGGATGGGCCAATCCTGACAGACTCCGGCGGCTATCAGGTGATGTCCCTCAGTCAACTCCGCAGCATGACTGAACGCGGCGTAACCTTCCGGTCGCACGTCGATGGCGCGCTTCACGAATTGACACCCGAGCGCTCGATTGAAGTTCAGAACCTCCTTGGCGCCGACATTCAGATGCAGTTCGACGAATGCACCCCCTTCCCGGCAGCCTTCGAGGACGCCGAGCGGTCGATGCAGCTGTCGTTGCGCTGGGGCGAGCGCTCGCTCACAGCTTTTCAAGAGTTCGGCCAGCCAGGCCGCGCGCTGTTCGGCATCGTGCAAGGCGGCATTTATTCCGAGCTGCGCGCACGATCCGCCGAAGCACTCAAGGCGATGGAATTTCACGGGTATGCTGTTGGCGGCCTCGCGGTGGCAGAAGGCCAAAAGCTTATGTTCGAGGCGCTTTCCTTCACGGCGCCGCTTCTGCCGGCAGCGAAGCCGCGTTATCTGATGGGCGTAGGCACGCCCTCGGATATCGTCGGCGCGGTAGAGCGCGGCATCGATATGTTCGATTGCGTCATGCCAACCCGCTCCGGCCGGCATGGCCAAGCCTTTACTTGGGACGGCAAGCTTAACATGCGCAACGCGGCTCATATCGAGGATGTGCGGCCGATCGACGAAACGAGCACCTGTCCGGCTGCTCGTGACTATTCCCGCGCTTATATTCATCATCTCTTGCGCGCGGGCGAATATTTAGCGCCCATGATCTTGAGCTGGGCTAACACTCATTTTTACCAGGACTTGATGGCGGCCATTCGCCAATCCATACGCGAGGGGAAATTCGCAGCCCTCGCTGCCCGCATTCGCGAAGCCTACCCCTCCACAACCGTGGCGGAGGATGCGGGTCCGTCCGGCCCGGACGTTTGACGCTCGCGAAACAGCAAATAAATCCCCGATGAAATGATGATGGCCGCTCCGGCCATGGTCCACCAGCCCGGCACGTCAGCGAAGACGAAATAGCCGAGCGCGATCATGAAGATGATGTTGATGTAGCCGAACGGCGCGAGGATGGGTGCCGGAGCCCGCTCATGCGCCAGAATGAGCAGCCAGTGCGCAAGCCCTCCCAGCACGCCGGGACAAAGGAGAACAAACCATACCCACGCACTTTGCGGCGTCTGCCATGTCATGATGGCGAATGGCGCGACGAGGAAAAGGCCTGCGAGCGGGGTATAAACGAGCGTTGTTTCCGCCGTGTCGAACCGGGCGAGATAGCGCGTCAAAATGCTGTAAAGCGCATAGCTCAGCGTCGAGAGAACAGAGAACGATATCGCCCAATGAACGCCACCAAAGCCCGGCCGGATTACGAATAAGACTCCGGAAAATCCAACGCCGATAGCGAGAAGCCGGCGCCAGCCGATCCATTCATTAAGCATCGGCCCTGCGAGCGCCGCGACAAAGAAAGGCGAGAGAAAGGAGATTGTTGCGGTTTGATCGAGCTGTAGAAATTGCAGGGCGAGAAAGTTGAACACAGCCGATCCAAGAAGGAGGAAGCTGCGAAAGATCTGGCTCCAGAATTTGCGCGTTTCACTAAATCGAACTGCGGCGCCCGGTCCTACATAAGCGGCGATGAGGATCCAATTGGTGACGAAACGCATCCAAGTGATCTGCTCAACGGGCACAAGCGCCACCGTTGCCAAATATTTCGCCGTCATGTCGAGAAACGCAAGGAAGACAGCCGCCGCGCACATAAGCGCTATGGCGATTAGCCTGGCTTCCTTTAGGGCGCGCTGCGCCGGGTTTTCGTCCGGCGCCCTGGGCGAGGAGAACGAGTTCAATATACCACGCTACGAGTAAGGAGGACGCTGGAAAGCCCGAGGCTGGACCGTAACCGTAACAAAAATTGCGCTATGCCGGAAACCGGATAAAGTAGTTACTTTGCAACCGGCATCCAGGCCTAATCTTTTCCGCGCCGCCCGCCGGGCGGCGAATTTCACAAAAAATAGCAGCCTGCTAAATCATTTCACCTGGGTATCCGAGGGCGCGTTTTTGAGCGCCAGAAGCAAGTTCGATGGCTTTCCCCAATGGTAAGTCACCGCGAAGTTAAGTGGAGCCGGCCTGTTTTTTCTATATAGCTCCATAAGCTTAGGTTGATTGTTGCGCCTGAATTGAGCAATAGGCCGGAGATAAGTCCCAAAGGGATGAAGCTGCCATTCAGCCGTGCTCAGATAGTTTACGGGGATGCCGGTATCGTCTTGAAGTAGCGCAACGCTGTTCTTCATCAGAAAATCGCGAACTGACGAGAAACCTGAATTGTGGAGCAGATAGGATGCGGCTTTCACGAAGCTGTTGCCGGCGCCGAAGCTCTGGCAAAATTGAAGAAAGCCGCTATCCGCAACGCCTTTGTTCGAGAGATCGGTCTTGAAATAGTAGAGCGTCTGCTCGGCGCCGTCGCTACCGGCAAAAACAATCTTCACGCCTTTCGCACTGCTTTCAAGGCCAGGCTCGTCTTGAGGATGAACTTTGCCGTCCTTGTCGAGCGCTACTAGGCTGACATCGTGGATCGTCTTGCCCGAGCGTGCCAGGAATAAATAGATAACCGGCAGCGTGCCGTGCAATTTACTCCGCGAGAGCTGCGATCCCATTTCACTGGTGATGAAGTAGCCGTGCTTCAGGAGGTTGCCGAGCGCGGCGCGAATCCCGCCAAGTTGCGAAGGCAAGGCTCGCGAGGAGATATCGCTCAGTTGCGGTATAGTGCCGGAAGGCTCCAGGCCGCTCAGGATGAACGTCTTCGTATTCGGGAAGAAGGCATTCGCGAAGAGGAAATCCGGGCCGCTGAACATGTAGTAAAGAACCGGCTGCGGTTGCTTGATATTATCCGCCGACCAAGCCCGTACCTTTGAAAGCTGACGATCCTCATACGCTTTCCAGTTCGAATCGAAAAAGGCCGCGTGCTTCTTCCAGTTCGCTTCGGCCGTCAATGCTGCGAGCGGTGAATTAGCGGAGGGAGGCATTCCCGCTATAAAACGGGCGATATCGTCCGCAGTCTGACCATCGCCTGCGCGCGCAGCATTTACCGCACTGAAAGCGACGATGATCAAAAGAGCGAGGGTTCTCGCAATCAGGCGCATTGTAATCATGGTCTAACTGGTCTCCCGTAGCGTGCCGCGGCGATGTCTCACAGAAATGCCATAGAGTAGAAGCCCCGCCAGCATCGTGCAGAAGCTTGCAAAGGATTGAAGCGGGCGCTCGGTCACCAAATGAACGAGCACGAATAGCGTGACCGCCAAGAAGATCAGCGGCGTCAAAGGATAGCCCCAAGCCCTGTATGGTCTGGGCAGGTCCGGCTGCCGGTAGCGCAGCACGATCACGCCGAGAACGGTGAGGAATGAACAGAACGTCAGGCTGAACTGAATGAAATCGAGCACGGCTTCGAAGCTCCGGGTGAGCATTAAAGCCGTCACGGCCGCGAGCTGGAAAAGCGTCGCGGCGACCGGAACGCCATTGCCCGACGTCGCCGAGAACATCCGAAGCAAGGGCATATCTTCGCCCATGACCATAGTCACTCGCGGCCCGATCCACATCATCGCGCTGATGGAAGAAACGAGGCCGGCGCAAATGAGCGCCGCGACGAGCCGCCCCCCGGCGTCGCCGAAAATATGGCGTCCTGCGATCAGCCCCACGTCGAGCTGGTTCGCAAGCTCGCTCATCGGCGTGGTGTAAAGGAAAACAGCATTCAGTAGCACGTAAAGGCCGGTCACGATCAAAAGGGCGGCCAAGATCGAACGCGGCAAGGTCCTGTGCGGGTCTTTAACCTCGCCGGCGATATAGGTCGCTGCGTTCCAGCCGGAATAAGCATAGAGGACGAACACAAGACTGATCGCAAACGGCGCCCCCGTGAGATAGCCCGCGTCGGCCGCCGACGGCATGAATGAGATATTTTGCGGTGACCCCCAAAACAAACCCGCGATAATTAGGACCACGATCAGCCCGAGCTTCAGGAGCGTCGAGATGTTCTGAAGCACGCTGCCCCTTTGAACGCCGGAAAGATGTACGAGCGAAACGAGCCAAGTCACACCCAGGCCGAGCCCCAAAGCCGGCGCGCCTGGCATGACGCCCTCGAAATACTTTCCGAAAGCCATAGCCGCCAGCGCGACGGGCGCGGCAAAACCGACCGTTGCGGAGATCCAGCCGGCGAGGAAGCCCACGGCCGGATGAAAAATGCGGGAGAGAAAATTGTACTCTCCGCCAGAACGGGGAAAGGCGGCCGCCAGCTCCGAATAGGCAAGCGCTCCGCACAAAGCGACGGCGCCGCCCACGACCCAAAGCATCATCAGCGAAAAACCCGAAGGTATATCGCGGACTTGGAAGCCCAAGCTTGTGAACACGCCTGTGCCGATCATATCGGCGACCGCAAGCGCGATCGCCGTCATGGCCGAAATTTTCGGAAGCTCGAACAACCGGGACGAAATTGCGGTTGTGCTTTTCCCGGCCGGCTCATCAATGCTGGTCAACGCATCACTCATATGACGGTCTTATCAACCCCCTGGCAGTTCAACAATTCCGTCCGCCCTTAATGTTCCGGTAGTGGCTCAATGGCAACTTAGGCTAGGCGAGCAGATGCAAATGAACTTAGCGCAGACCTCTTTAGAAAGTACTTCGCGCGTTTCAAAGCCCGCCCAGCCCATGATGTAGACATGATTGCGCCTTACAGAGTGACAATCTATCCAATAAGCGGCATGGCCCGGGTGGCGAACGGCATGCTAGGTCTGACGGAATTGTCCCGGGAATGATTACGAAGAGACTGCCGTTGCTTCGTGTGCCGCTGCGTCTGCCGGTGGCTATTGTGCTGAGCTTTCTTGCGTGCGGATGCAGGAACGGCGCTGAGTCCCAAGAGTTTGCCCAGGAAAGCACGCAGCAAGCGCCCCCTCAAGCCGAAGTGGATGCTCTTCCAGATACAGACCGGCCCAATAGAATGGCCAAGCAGGCATTCCGCGATGTTAGCCGGCGGCCAGAGGCGGCGGCACCGCTGGCTTTGATGATCCCGGTCAAGATGGTGAAGAAAGGGCCGGCGATAAAGCGCGAGCCGCCCCTGCGTCCTCTCAGGCAGACAAAGACCAAGCTCGTTTCATTCCAAAATGCGCCCTTCCCCTATCGCGGCACTGTTCCCAGCACGGGCGGCTCTTTCCTCGACGTGAACGAGAACGGCCGGCAGGGCCACCGTACATCGAACGGCACCGTCTATTGGGAGGACCAGACCTACAGCGACAGCCGGACGCTTTTGCACATCCCCAGGGGATTCGATGTGCGCCGCCCCGCACTTATGGCCGTTTTTCTGCACGGCCATGGCGCGACGCTTCAGCGCGACGTGATCGCACGCCAGCGCGTGCCCGAGCAAGTTTCCGAATCGGGTGTGAATGCGGTTCTCGTGGCGCCCCAGCTTGCGTCCGATGCTGCTGACTCTAGCGCCGGCAAATTATGGGAGCCGGGCGGATGTGTCCGCTTCCTCGAAGAGGCAAGCAGCGAGCTTGCCAAAATTCACGGCGACCCCCGCTCGAAGCCGGTGTTCGAAAAGATGCCCATCGTGATCGTCGCGTATAGCGGCGGCTATGCGACGGCGGCCTCTTGTATCCGGCATGGCGGGGCGGGCGATCGCGTGCGCGGAGTCGTGCTGCTCGACGCCCTTTACGGCGATATGGACACATTCGCGAGCTGGATTTCCACCCGCCAGAAAGCCTTCTTCCTGAGCGCCTTTGCGAATTCGACCCGCGAGAAAAACACCGAGCTTAAGGACTTGCTGAAGGAGCGCGATGTAGCCTTCAACACCGAGCTTAGGGGCAGGCTGCGCGGGGGAAGCGTCACCTTTATCTCGACCGCGCCCAACACAGAGCACCGCGATTTTGTGACGAGCGCTTGGGTGCGCCACCCGATCAGGGACTTGTTGCGGCGGCTGCGCGCGGAAGCGCGGTAAGGCAGGAATTGCCAGGCAGAATTTCTTAGTTTTATATATCTTGCATAGATGAGTGGAACGTTGGTGCTGAAAATTACGCTGCGGTCTCAGTCATCAGATCGAACCGCCTCATTCCGGCATTTGTATCGTGTGATATTTCCGTGATGCGGCCATCGGACCCTATGACACGAATAGTGGCATAGAACTCACTATTGGATCGGCGTTCAAAACGAATGATCTCGAATAGCTTACCAATCCCGGAACTCAGCGCCCGAAAATGAGCATTCAGCTGCTCCATGCCCCATTCCGGATTCGTAAGAACCTTTCCCTGGACATCGTGAATATAATCGCTGAGATAGCTTAATAAGACAGAATCGGTGTTAACGGGCGGCTAAGCTGGGAGCTTCACAATGTTTTCAAAAAGGTCTCTGTATCGTTCCGCTAGTTGGGAATCATAAATTCCTTGTGACAATGCCAACACTTCGGCTTCGATAGTCGCACGTTTCGTGGAATCTTCCAATTTGTAACGGTGTCCGCTGTAAGACGGAAGATAATGCTCAAGAGCACCGCCGGGGAGTACGAATACATTTTTTGCTGCCAACAACCTCAGGATTTGGTTAAGCCTCCCGTCTATATCTTTCGCAAGCGCTTCTGTTATTATTGGTACAATTTCGTCACGTCTTCCGCGCAAATCAGTAAGGAGAGCAACGCGAGCACGTGTCAAACCTTTTTCAATAAAATCTCCGTTTTTTCTGAGACTTTTAATGTAAGTCTTGAGCCCATCAACTGCGGATGATGGTGTCTCTGTTGCGAGAATGGCGTTTACAGCTTTGGTCAGTTTGCCATCAAGTTCCCCACAGTAACGGCTAAAATCCGTCCCAAATCCCAATTCAGCAAGAAAATCAGAAATATTACCATCATCTTTAATGCATTGCCGAAGGGTACCCAAAAATAAACTGTCTAGATCATACAGGAAATATGCAGACTTCTTTAGTGCTCGGCAGAGCTCTATGTACTTATTCACTTCTTAGCAGCCACCGGAACCGATGATACAACTTCCTGCTGACGTAATTGAAAAATTACGCCTTTCCTGAATGGCTTCAATGATTTGAGCATCATGTATTCCTTCAACAAAGATAGGATTATCAGAAAAAAATAGTTGCTTATGATGCACGTTAAGACGCGGAATAAGTGAACCTAGTCGCATTCCAATATTAGAGATAGACGTAGGCTCAGAATGATCTGCGGAAAATGAAATAATAGAGCAAAGATCATCGGATGACCTAATGTCGATAATGAAAGGTGAATGAGTGATTAGAAATATACCTTTCTTCGAAGTGCCTGGGAGGGGGTGTCCAGCCACCTTTCTTACTTCTTGCATGAAGAACGCTTGATACTGCGGATGAAGGTTTAATTCTGGCTCATCAATGATAAGGTAACTATGTGCGTCGTCATAGAGATGCGTCAGCAGGACAAGCAGTTCACGAATGCCGTGGCATTCTTCGCGATCGATTCGATAAGACTCCCCTGTTAACCGTGATGTCGCCTTGGGCACTAAGTCGCCCGAGTCCCATTCTAGGGAAATTTGACGAGTCACCAGACTTGTCCAGCTCGCCTCAACCTTAACCCGGCGAACCGGACGCTCTTCCAATAAAATGAATGTATCCAATGCAGATCCAAAGCTGATGCCTGCGCGCTTGAAGTGCTCAAAGTAGGATTTTTGATATCCGCCCGCCAAATGGTCACCCCAAATACCAAAGCCGACATTCATCCCCATGCCCTGCAAACGGTCAGTGCCAAGAAGTCGTGCCTTTGGAAGCGCGGCCTTTAATGACGCAGCAAAGCAGGTCTTGCCGCTTCCGTTTGGGCCAACAAGGAAATTGAGGACGCCAATGCGACTGCGGGAGAAGATCCCCTGTCGCCAGGGTTTGGGTAGCTGAAAGTTAATCGCTTGCTCGATCAATTCGGAGGCCCCTGTATTTTCCTCGAGCGTTTTAAGAGAGCAAACTTTAAAGTTCAACGTTTCGTGAATACAAATCTAAGAAAATAGTTAAATAACCGCCTAAGCGCACACCTGCTCAAGCCAGCTTCCAGGCCTTCAACCGGCGCACGGCTTCGCGCATATGCTCGAAGCTACCGGCATAGCTGAAGCGCAGGAAGTGCCGGCCTTGTTCTTCGTCGAAATCGATCCCCGGCGTGGCGGCGACGCCAATCTCTTTCAGCATGCGCCGGACAAAGCCTTCGCTATCGCCGGTGAGATGCGCGATGTCGGCATAGAGGTAAAACGCGCCGTCAGCGGGCGCGAGCTTGCCGAAACCCGCTCTTGGCAGTTCTTCCAAAAGCATCGTCCGGTTTTGAGCGTAGACTTGCTTATAGGTTTCCAATTCCTCCGTGGCATCGAAAGCGGCGAGCGCGCCGATTTGCGAAACGGCGGGCGGCGATATGTAAAGATTTTGTGCAAGCCGCTCGAAGACGCGGATGAGCCGTCCGGGCACAACCATCCAGCCGATGCGCCAACCGGTCATCGAGAAGTACTTCGAAAAGCTATTGATGACGATCGCTTCGTCGGAAAAGGCAAGCGCGGTCGCGGCCGGCGCCGCATAGGTCAGGCCGTGATAGATTTCATCGGAGATGAACCAGCCTCCGGACTCCTGCGGCACCCGGACGAGGGCGGCCAGCTCCGCCGCCGGCAGCATTGCCCCTGTGGGATTGGCGGGGCTTGCGAGCAGGACGGCGCGCGCCCCGGCATCGCGGAATGCGGCGCGCAAATCTTCCGCTGCGGGCATGAAGCGGCTTTCAGCGCGGGCGGGCAGATAAACCGGCTTAAGCCCCAGAACGCGCGCAATCTGCCGGTAGCAAGGATATCCCGGCTGCGGAAGGGCAATGCCATCGCCCGGATTCAGCAATGCAAGAAAGGCAAGAACAAACCCGGCCGAAGATCCGGTTGTCACTACGATCCGCTCGGGAGAAATGCCGATATTGTAGCTGTCGCGGTAGTGTTTCGCGATGCGCTCGCGAAGGATGGGAAGGCCCAGTGCATCGGTATAGCCGAGCGGACCCCTGTCGAGTTCGCGCTTTACCGCCTCAAGGACCAGCCGCGGCGCCGGCGTGCCTGGCTGCCCGACTTCCATATGTATGATATCTTCGCCCGCCGCCTGACGCTCATTCGCCTGCCTCATGACATCCATGACGGCGAACGCGTCAATGCCGCTCCGCAAGGATGGAGCAAGGACGCCGCCATCGGATGCGCCTGTCGAGCTAGCCAATGTGCGCTCTTCCATGAAATCTCCTTTTGCTCCTTTCTGCGGAATGTCCGTTCCCAGGCTCCTTGAGACAAGCGTTACTTAAACGTCATCCTTACGCCCGATTTACAGAGCCAGTCTTTCGCGAAAGACATTGCTAAAATGCGGTGCTAGTATGCTCGAAAGCGTGTTGGAGCAGGGCGCTAGCCGGGTGGATAAAACACATGGCCATGGACCAGACAAGAGCAGGTGCTAGAAAGGCACATTTATTCGCGATGACATTTGGAATATCGCGCCCTCGTCAAATTTTTCCAAGGTTGAAGGCGGCATTTGCCGCAATTACTCTTTCCGCGGCTTCGGTTACAGCTGTTAACGCCCAAAACATCAGCCTGATCCGCGACGCTGAGACAGAGGCTCTTATCGCCGACTACACGGCGCCAATCTTCAAAGCCGCGCATGTGGCGAGCAACAATATCAAGGTCCATCTGATTAATGACGCGAGCTTCAACGCATTCGTGATCGATGGACGCAATATGTTCATCAACACTGGCGCGATCGTGCAGTCGGAATCCCCGAACCAGTTGATCGGCGTGATCGCGCACGAGACGGGACACATCTCGGGCGGCCACAACACAGCACTTCGCCAGCAGATCGGGAAGATGCAGACGGCTGCGCTCATGCTGCAGCTCTTAAGTATCGGCGCCGTTGTGGGCGGCGCAGCGACGGGAAGCAGCGACGCCTCGCAAGCCGGAACGGCGTTGATGTATGGCGGCCAGCAAGTGCTTATGCGCTCGATCCTTTCCTACCGCCGTGCACAGGAATCGGCAGCCGACCGAGCCGCGGTGGAATTTCTGAGCGCATCGCATCAATCTCCAGCTGGAATGCTCAAGACGTTCCGCTTTTTCGCGAATCAATCCATCGGCGCGATCCGTATCGACCCTTACATCCAGTCGCATCCCGTTCCCACCGACCGCATCGCACAACTTGAGGAGATTGCGCGGCGGAGTCCTTATTTCGATCAAAAGGATTCTCCCCAACTTCAACTGCGGCATGATCTCGTACGCGCCAAAATCGCAGCTTATTCCTACCGCAACAATCCACAGCGGATTCTCCGCGAGTATTCGGATAGTGGCCTTCCGGCGCGGTACGCGCGGGCCATTGTTAAGTTCCACACCGGCGGATACAGGGCTGCAGCCCCGGCGCTCGATGAGCTTATCGCGGCGATGCCTCAGAACCCTTGGTTTTATGAACTTAAAGGCACATTTCTTATGGAGAGCGGAAATGCGAAAGACGCCGTCGCGCCCTTCCGCAAGGCTGTGTCTCTCGTACCGAGGTCGGGCTTTATGCGCATCGAGCTTGCCCAAGCAATTCTAGAAAGCAACAATGGAAAGCCGGAGGAAGCCCTGCAAATGCTTCGTCACGCGCTTGTCGATGAAGATCAATCCTATCTTGGCTACCGGCTTCAATCGCAAGCTTACGGCAAGCTCAAGCGTTTTCCGGAAGCCGATCTTTCGGCAGCTCTGGCGAGTTTCCACAAAGGTGACGTGAAGAACGCGAAGATGCTGGCCGAGCGGGCCAAAAACGGCTTGGCACCGGGAACACCGGGATGGCTTAAAGCAGACGATATTGTGAACTTCAAACTCGAAAAAGCGCATGGCTAGCTGGCAAGGTTCGGCTAATACATCGCTGATCGAAATTCCGGAGAAAGAAATGCAAAGTCGAGTAAAAGCCGGAGTCGCGGCTGCAACGTTCGCCGCTCTGAGCCTTGCCGGGTTTCGCGGCGGATGGACAAATCAGGCCATCGCCCAAACGGACAGCTTCAACGAAGGCCAGGTGAAGTCGATTGAAAAGATCGTTAAGGATTATCTTCTAAGCCATCCGGAGATTATGCTCGAAGTTCAGGAAGCATACGAAAAGAAGGTGGAGGCGCAGCGCGCCGATGCTACGCGGTCGCGCCTGCCGCAATTTTACAAGACGCTTGCCAGTATGAAGTCCGATTTGGCCGGCCTCAGCGTGGGGAACGGTGACGTAACAGTCGTGGAATTCTTCGACTACAATTGCGGATATTGCCGCAGAACCCTGCCTGACTTGGTCAAGCTGATGGAGAACGAAAAAAATATAAAAATTCAGTTTATAGAGTACCCAATTCTCGCACCAGAATCGGTCGAAGCCTCCAAGGTCGCGATCGCCGCCGCGAAGCAGGGCAAATATTTCGAGTTCCACAAGGCGATGCTCAACTCTGGCCGTGCCTCGAAAGAGACCGCCCTCAAGGTCGCCGGGCAACTCGGCCTTGACATGACGCGGCTAAAGACGGATGCCGCCTCCGCGGATACGGAAGCTCTAATTGCGAAGATGGCCCAAGCTGGCAAGCAAATGCTTATCGACGGAACTCCCACCTTCGTGATTGGCGACAAAATGAGCCCAGGCTGGACACGGTACGATCAGCTAAAGCAGCTTGTCGAGGAGACCCGCAAGGCCGGGTGCAAAGCCTGCACCGACGGAAGTGCTGGAAAGGACGAAAAAAAGTCCTGACGTTTTTTGCACAGCGTTCTAAAAGCTGGTAACAGAGAGCCACAGCCACGTTGGGTGTGGTTTTTCCTTTAACGCATCTGACGGTATCCTTCCGTTGGACGCACCCAGCGAACTTGCCTCGTGGAAAGTCTGCCGGACCGCGAGGCAACGGCGATGACGCCGGCGGACACCACATCGCGTTTGTACCATGAAGCCGATTTTTGTCCTCAACGGCCCTAATCTCAATCTCATTGGCGAACGTGAGCCCGAGGTCTACGGCTTCGAGACGCTGGCCGTAATTGAGGAAAGCCTTCGCAAGCAGGCGGCCGCCGCGGGTTTCGAAGTCGTCTTCCGCCAAACGAACCACGAAGGCGTGCTCATCGACTGGGTTCAAGAGGCCCGGCACTCGGCGAGTGCGCTCATTCTAAACGCAGGTGCTTACACACATACATCCGTGGCTGTTCTGGATGCGTTGCGAGCACTTTCGCTGCCTGTCATCGAAGTACACCTCAGCAACATTTTCAAACGTGACCCTTTCCGTCATCACTCATTTATTTCGACTGCCGCGACTGGCGTCATCTGCGGTTTCGGCGCGCAAAGCTACCGCCTGGCACTTTCTGCGATCATCGAGATTCTCAACCTATCCGCTCCTTCCAACCGGGGGATTCATGGCTGAACCGGCCCGACAAAAGTCACCCAATGAAGATCTTATCCGCAGCCTCGCTAATCTCCTCAATGAGACGGGGCTGACCGAGATTGAGATCGAGGAAAATAATTTGCGGGTGCGCGTCGCACGCACATTAGCGATGCCAACCCACGCCATTCCTCTGTCGCATGCTCCGGCTCCGGCCGCTGGAGTTGCTGCGGCTGCCCCCAGTCTCGAAAATCATCCCGGCGTCGTGACGTCGCCCATGGTCGGAACTGCCTACCGCGCCCCAGAGCCGGGCGCGCCGCCTTTCGTCGAGATTGGGTCCGTGGTCCGGGAAGGGCAAACGCTCCTGATCCTCGAAGCGATGAAGACCATGAATCAGATCGCGGCGCCGCGGGGCGGCACGGTCAAGCGCATCCTTGTGGAAAATGGTCAGCCTGTCGAGTACGGTGAACCGCTCATGATTATCGAATAAGGCGACGGATCCATGTTCGATAAGATCCTGATTGCCAATCGCGGTGAAATCGCACTCCGCATCGAGCGGGCCTGCAAAGAGCTGGGTATAGCCACCGTCGCCGTTCATTCGACGGCTGACGCCGATGCGATGCACGTCCGGCTCGCCGATGAAAGCGTATGTATCGGGCCGCCTGCCGCAAGCGAGAGCTATCTCAACATTCCACGGCTTCTTGCAGCGTGCGAAATAACCGGCGCCGACGCCGTTCATCCGGGTTACGGCTTTTTGTCCGAGAACGCCCGCTTTGCCGAAATCCTCGAAGAGCACGGCATCGCCTTCATTGGACCGAGCCCTGAGCACATCCGTATCATGGGCGACAAAATCCAGGCCAAGGAGACCGCAAAGAAGCTAGGGATTCCGGTTGTGCCCGGCTCAGGCGGAGCGGTCTCAACCAATGAAGAGGCCATCCGGATCGCTCGCGAAATTGGCTTTCCCGTTCTCGTGAAGGCAGCGGCTGGGGGCGGCGGACGCGGCATGAAGGTCGCGCGCACCGAAGAAGACCTGCCCCTGGCCCTATCAACGGCGCGTGCGGAATCAAGAGCGGCGTTCGGCGACGATGCCCTTTACCTTGAGAAATATCTCACGCATCCCCGTCACATCGAAATACAGGTGATTGGAGATGGCCGAGGCAGCGCCGTCCATCTTGGCGAACGCGATTGCTCCTTGCAGCGCCGCCATCAAAAGCTGCTGGAAGAGACGCCGTCACCCGCTCTCAATGCCGCGCAACGGCTGGAGATCGGCAGCACCGTCGCCAAGGCTATGCGGGATTTGAAGTACCGGAATGCTGGGACCGTCGAGTTTCTTTATGAGGACGGGCAGTTTTACTTCATCGAGATGAATACCCGGCTGCAGGTCGAGCATCCGGTCACCGAGATGGTGACTGGGATCGATCTGGTGATCGAGCAAATCAGGATCGCGTCTGGGGCGGCCCTGAGCTTTACACAGGAAGACGTGCGCTTCGAAGGGCACGCCATCGAATGCCGGATCAATGCCGAGAATCCAACGACCTTCCGGCCTTCTCCGGGCAAGATATCCTATTTCCATCCGCCTGGAGGCCTCGGGGTCCGCGTCGATTCCGGCGTTTACGCGGGCTATACAATCCCGGCCTATTACGACAGCCTCATCGGCAAGCTGATCGTCCACGGCAAGAACCGCAATGAGTGCCTCATGCGGCTCCGCCGGGCACTTGGTGAATTTGTTATCGATGGAATCGAGACAACCATCCCGCTCTTCTCGTCGCTGATCCAGCAGCCCAATATCGTCGATGGACTTTACGACATTCACTGGCTCGAAAAATTCTTGCAGAAGCATTAAATTGAGAGGGTAGCCAGAACCAGACAGAAAAAGGCAAGCCCGCACGAATGGGATCGCCCTCGCACCTAACGATTGAAATCACGCCGCAGGTTCTTCTCAAGGCATATGCCTGTGGCATTTTCCCCATGGCGGAGAGCGCTGATGACCCAACGCTCTATTGGATTGAGCCGGAGCGGCGCGGCATCCTCGCCCTAGACCAGGTACATGTACCCCGGCGGCTCGCGCGCATCATCAAACAAAACAAATTCGAGGTGCGCGTCGACAGCGCCTACGAAGGCGTGATCGAAGGCTGCGCTTCGTCCCGCGCAGGGCGGCGCACCACCTGGATCAATAAGCGCATCCGCGAGCTTTACGCGGAGCTGTTCGACATGGGCTATTGCCATACCGTTGAGGCTTGGATGGACGGCAAGCTCGTGGGCGGCCTCTACGGTGTTGCCCTCGGCCGCGCATTCTTTGGCGAGAGCATGTTCTCCTACGAGACCGGCGCCAGCAAGGTCGCGCTGATCCATCTCGTGGCCCGGCTCCGCTATGGCGGCTTCTGCCTGCTCGACACGCAGTTCGTGACCGATCATTTGCGCCAGTTCGGTGCGCAAGAAATCAGCCGCGCGGCGTTTCACCGGCGGCTAGAGCAGGCGCTTCAGGGCCTCGGCGAATTTGGCCGCCTTCCAAGCGGCGTCTCCGGAACGGGCATTTTGCAGCTCGTCAGCCACACATCGAATGTTGGATGCTCGACCGCGTGAAGGCCGGGGCTCTCGGCAAAGGTCCAGCCAGTAAAAATCCGCTTCGCCGAGCCATCGAGCAAAAGCTCATCGACTTCAATGAAGGCGGCCGTTTCGGGCACTTCAGTTGGCGGATTTGTGTAGCACGCTCTGGCGGTGACTTTGAGCGCTCCAAAGGTCACCGTTTGCCCCATCTTGATTTCGAGGGGCGAAACCCGGCCCGTGACCTTGTCCAGGGCCGCGAACATGGCAACCGAATTTGAAATTCTGTTAGCGCATGCCGGTGCAGCCCCAAAGGACAAAGAGGCGGTAAGCATGGCGAGCATCGAAAGGGCTGTCTTGCGCGAATTCACGATGCGTTCCAATGGTGGATTAGTAAACTGAGGATAGTCCGACCCTAAACAGGGCCGGTGCGCATCACAATCTTTTTTCAAAAGCCGTTATAATAATGACCGGGACAAGAAAAGAGACATCTACTCCTGAGTCATTCCAAATCCGGTTGATTCCTTCACGGCCCGCCCGGGCGTCATCATCCCTATCTATGAAGGCCCTTCGGGCCGTTCCGGGATGACAGATAGCGGCGTCCTCTACTATCGCGCAGCGGAAAGCTCAGGCGCGCCCGGTCCACCGGCGGCGCGGGGCGTCTCAGCCTTAGTTGCCGCCTTTTGCACTGCCTTTTGAACCTTCTCGAAAGCTCTCACCTCGATTTGCCGGATACGCTCCCGGCTGACATTAAATTCCGAGGATAGCTCTTCCAGCGTCAGTGGCTCATCCGCCAAGCGGCGCGCAGTGAAGATTCGGCGTTCGCGGTCGTTCAGGCTCTCCATGGCCGCTTCGAGATACTCCCTGCGGCGGTCCATTTCCTCGGACTCAACAAGCGTAGTCTCTTGGTCCGGACCCTCATCGACGAGCCAATCCTGCCACTCGCCGCCCTCCGAATCGGCGCGCAGAGGGGCGTTCAGCGACGCATCGCCGCCAAGACGCCGGTTCATCGAGACAACGTCTTCCTCAGGCACACCGAGATTCGTAGCGATCTGCTTCACCTGATCGGGACGGAGATCGCCTTCCTCAAACGCTTGCAACTGGCTCTTCGCCTTGCGCAGATTGAAGAACAGCTTCTTCTGGCTCGCGGTTGTGCCCATCTTCACAAGGCTCCAGGACCGCAGAATATATTCTTGAATCGCAGCGCGTATCCACCACATAGCGTAGGTAGCAAGGCGGAAGCCCTTATCGGGATCGAAACGCTTCACCGCCTGCATGAGGCCTACATTGCCTTCGGAGATGACTTCTCCGATGGGAAGACCATAGCCGCGGTAGCCCATGGCGATGCGGGCTACAAGACGCAGGTGCGAGGTGACAAGCTTTTGCGCGGCCGCAGCATCTTCATGCTCTTGCCAGCGCTTAGCAAGCATGTATTCCTGCTGAGGCTCAAGCATGGGAAAGCGCCGGATCTCCTCGAGATACCGCGCCAAACCGCCGCTTGCGGCCACTGAAGGCAATGAACTCATGCTTATACCCTCCCCAGCGGAAGTCCCGCTGACTTTGGAGAACTCGTTCGTAATTTTGGAACGACAACTCTCACCATACGCTTCCAACCCACACACTGCATCTTAATTCTTGGACAGTTTTGTTTCCAACCTTTCAAGAACGTTACACAGATTCGCGATCTCTTGCGGAAGACCGGCCTCGAATGCCTGGATCTTCCCCGTAACGGGATGGCGAAACTGCAAACTGACGGCATGAAGGGCCTGCCTGCCCATCCGCTGAAGCGCCATGGCCGCTTGTTCCGGCAGCGCATTCGCCTTCGTCGCGAAACCAGCGCCGTAGAGGCTATCCCCCGCAATAGGGGTGCCCAAATGCGCCATATGAACGCGAACCTGATGCGTCCGTCCGGTTTCAAGGCTACATCGAACGACACTTAGCGACAGCGCGTTGTTCCCTTTACTCTTCGCGGAAATCCGCGCATCCGTTACACGGTAGGTGCGCTCCGTCCCGTAATTCGTGATCGCAGCCCTTCCTCCTGCGGACACAGCGGCCATTTTAACGCGGGACGAGGGATGCCGGGCGATCAGCGTCTCGATCCGCCCAGCACGCGGTGACGGCTCCCCCCAAACAAGCGCTAGATAATTGCGCCGCAGTTCTCCCGTCCGTCCATGATCCGCAAATTGCGCCGCGAGACCTCTATGCGCAGCATCAGTCTTCGCCACCACCATCAGCCCGCTTGTATCTTTATCCAGGCGATGAACGATGCCGGGGCGCGCAACACCGCCAATCCCCGAAAGGCTTTTCCCGCAATGAGCAATCAGCGCGTTCACGAGCGTGCCGTTTAAGTTTCCGGCGCCAGGATGCACAACGAGCCCCGCCGGTTTGTTGATGACGATGAGGCTGTCATCCTCATAAACTACGTCGAGCGCGATCTGCTCAGCCGCAACGCTATAAGGTTCGGCTGCCGGCACATCGACCTCGAACCTATCGCCCTCACGGACTTTCAAACTTGGGTCCGTTACCGTTTGGCCGCCGCCAGTGACATGACCGCCGCGAATGAGATCTTGCAGTCTTGCCCGGCTTAGTGTCTCAATCCGGCTCGCTAGAAAGCGGTCAAGCCTCACGCCAGCATCGCCATCTTGTGCGACGTAACGGGCGGCAGAGTTTGAAAGATCAAGAGCCATGATAAAATCCAGCATACCTCGCTGCATGCAATTTCGATGACAAATTCGATGACAAAAGTATCAAATCCGCTTGATGGAAGTCCGTTCACGCCGCGCCACGTGCGCCTCCTCAAGATCAGCATCGCGATCATGACGGCGCTTTTGATACTCGGAATCTTGGCCCTTGTGTATGGAATGGCCCGGCAAGCATCGAGGATTCGCACAACAGCAAAGCCAGCAATGGCGATCACTGCGCAAGCACCTTATGCCCGCACCTTGGATTTAGGCCAGGGCCAACTCGAAGTGCTCTCGAGCGGCGATCTTCTCATTCTTCACTGGAAAGCGGAAGGAGGAGGCGACATCATCCTCACATTCGACCCTAAAAATGGGCATGAGCTTGGGCGAATTCAAGTACCCCATCGTTAGATATTTAGATATAAATGCTGGCGAAACGATTCAATATGCTAGCACCCGCGACGCAAACAAGGCATACAACCATCATGGCGTCCTGGTCACAGACTCCCGTTTGGGTTGCAGAACTGCAACAGAAGCATCGCTTTATTATCCAAATTAGCAAATTCTAATGGCCTTACTTTCTTGTTTACCCCTCTATATATTAAAAAACGAGTAGAAAAGCATAGCGGGATGCCGCCAGATCATCGCGAAACCATTTTTGCCATGAGAGCGGAGATTCCGCGTCTCCGGCGTTTCGCGCGTTATATGACGCGCGATGCCGACTATGCGGACGACCTCGTCCAGGAATGCTTGACGCGCGCGATTGCGAATATCGCCTCCTGGCAGCCGGGTACAAACTTGCGAGCCTGGCTGTTCGTCATCTTAAAAAATGTCTTCAGGAACGATAAGCGGCGCGCCCAGCACGATTTCGCCTACCGCAACCGGCTTGAGAACGACGCCCCGCATTTTGCGAAGGCGGAGCAGCATCATCACCTAGTCTTGTCGGAAGTTCAGGAAGCATTCCTACGATTGACCGAAGATCATCGCGAGGTGTTGATGCTGATCGCCGTTGAGGGCCTTCGCTACGAGGAAGCGGCGAGCGTGCTCAATATTTCCGTCGGGACGGTCAAGTCGCGCCTCTCCCGCGCAAGGGCCGCGCTCCGGGCGCTTGTGGATGCTCAGGAGCCCGGCTCGGAGAGCGGATAGAGTGCCGGTCATGACGCCAATTTCGCGATATAGGAGGGAAGGGCGAAGGCCGCCTTGTGAACCTCCGGCGTGTAACAGCGCGTAACAATGCCTGATGCTTTGTAGCGGTCCGCAATCGCTGCCAGCGGCGTTTCGCGCAGGCCGCCATCGTTGGCGGCCCAAGCCAACGCGAATGGCCCTCCGAAATAGGTTGGCTGGTCGCACAGATAGGCCGCCTTATCGGCGAAAATCGTATCGAATAGCGCCATTGTCCCCGCCAAATGATCGGGATGGAGGAACGGCAAGCCATTTTGAGTGATGAGCACGCCCGGTGCGTTCAGGCAGCGCGCGCATCCTTCGAAGAACTCGCGCGTGAAGAGCACCGCGGCCGGGCCGACCGGCTCGGTTGAATCCACAATGATTGCATCAAAGCGCTCGGATGTTTCCGCGACGTAGCGAACGCCGTCCGCGATGACTACTTCCACGCGCGGATCCTCGAACGCACCTTGAGAGATTTCGGGCAGATGCTCCTTCGAGAGATCGACAACCGTACGGTCGATCTCGCAAAGAACCAGCCGCTCGACGCTCTTGTGTTTGAGCACCTCGCGCATCACGCCGCCGTCGCCGCCGCCGATCACCAGCACACGCTTGGCGCGATCTGCCCCAAGCGAAAACAGCGGCACATGCGCCATCATCTCGTGATAGATGAACTCGTCCCTGGTTGTGAGCTGTACGACCCCGTCGAGCATCATGACGCGGCCGAAGGTGGCGTTGTCGAAGATGATAAGATGCTGATGCTCCGTCCGGTTCTCGTATAGGACGCGATCCGCAATCATCGAGCACCGGAAATGCGGATGCAGCGTCTCTTCAATCCAGCGTGTCATGCGTTCTCTCCCGGCACGTAACCGCGCTTAAAGACCAAATTCTTGGAAGTCAGCACTTGCACCGTCTCCCCGTTTTGATTTGTCGTCGTCGTCCTCAGAGTGGCAATCGCCTGATGTGGCTTGGAACGCGACGGAGTGATTTCAATAATCTCGCATTCGATGGCGAGCTCGTCGCCGGGGCGCACCGGTCTTGGCCAGGAAACCTCCGCGCCAAATCCAATGGAACCGCCTGCCAAGGGTACGCCGCCATTGACAAGCATCCGCATGGTTAGCCCTATCGTATGCCATCCGCTCGCGGCTAGGCCCTTGAAGAGGGAATGCTTCGCTGCCTCGGGATCTGTATGAAAGGGCTGAGGATCGAACTGCTTCGCGAAGGTGACGATGTCCACCTCGCTGACGTTTTCGGAACCGGCCGTGAAGGTCATGCCCACGGACAAGTCCTCAAAATACAAAGCCTTTTTCGCCATTGGCTTTCTCCCTAGCCCGGCCGCGATCACTTGTTGGCAAAAATATGCAGTTCCAACTCCTTGAACAACGGGGCGCACAGCCGAAGGGCATGGAGCAAGGCATAAAAACCTTGTTCACATTTTCGTGCCGCTTCCGGACTTCGGTGATCGAAGGGCGCCCGGAATACCGGAACGCCCTTGGTTTCCCGGGCTCGCTATGCGGCGAGCCTAAGCTGCGTGGCCGCTTCTTCGCCGCGCAGATGTTCCTTGACGATGATCTCTTCCGGTTCAAACGCTTGCCGGATCACGTCGATAGCTAGATGGGGTTTGGCATGGCCGCACATGAAAATATCGATGGCGGCATAGCCGTACTCTGGCCAGCTATGAATCGAAATATGTGATTCCGACAGCACCGCCACCCCAGACACCCCGCCATTCGGCGTGAAATGATGCAAGTGGATATGCAGGAGCGTCGCCCCCGATACCTCGATGCATTGTCTGAAGGTCTGTTCGATGTGGCCGATATCGTCGAGCCGCGTGCCGTTCAGCACGTCGACAAGCAAGTGCGTCCCGGCGAATTTCACGCCGTTGCGCTCGCAGAAGTAGTCCTTCCGAACCTCGCCGTCCGAATGCGTAACTGCGAGGGTATGCTTTTCTTCCGTTTGGGCGGTGCTTGAACCTCGATCCAAGTCCATCCCCAATTGGAAGAGGCCGTCATGGAATGCCATATGGCGTCCTCCCCAACCAGTAGATGTCCAAGATTGAACAGGGGCGGTATGTGCATCGCATTGCCCCCCATTTCAAGTGAAAAATTGCGATTGACCGCAAAATCTTTGCGGACCTTGAATTTACGGCTCGATTTCAGGCGGACAAAGAGCCGCGCGACGCCCTAACGCATGGAAATCGTTAGACTTTAGGCGCAGCCTGTCAGGCCCGGATTTACTAGAGCATTTTCAACGAAAGCTTAGTGACCGTCATTGCGAGCGAAGCGAAGCAATCCAGGGCCAAGTCTCTGATGTTGCTTCTGGATCGCCACGGCGGCAGGAGCCGCCTCGCGATGACGGCTGAACACGCAACGCTTGAAAGAGCCTAGCGGCGGCACGAACTTTCGAAACAATTTTACGAGTGCCGTCAGCGGAATATGACGGTGCGGTTGCCATTGAGCAGCACCCGGTGTTCGACATGCCATTTCACGGCCCGCGCGAGCACCAGGCTTTCAACGTCCCGGCCGATGTTTACCAGTTCCTCAGGGGACATCGAGTGGTCCACACGGGCGACCTCCTGCTCGATGATCGGCCCCTCGTCGAGATCGCGGGTCACGTAATGGGCTGTAGCCCCGATCAACTTTACGCCGCGGGCATGCGCTTGGTGATAAGGCTTGGCGCCCTTGAAGCTCGGCAAGAACGAGTGATGAATATTGATCGCCCGCCCCGCCAGTTTTTTGCACAGCTCTTCCGATAGCACCTGCATATAGCGGGCGAGCACAACCAGCCCGATCTTCTCTTCTTCGATAATTTCGAGCAGCCGCTGTTCCTGCTTTTCCTTCGTGCCGGGCGTTACCGGCAGATAGTGGAAAGGAATATTGTGGCTGGCCGCAAGCTGGTAAAAGTTGCGATGGTTCGACACGATCGCCGGGACCTCAATGGGCAGCGCGCCGATGCCATGGCGGTAGAGCAAATCGTTAAGGCAATGGCCGAACTTCGAGACCATGATCAGAACAGGCGTCCGCTCGGCAACGGGATAGACGCTGGCGGTCATCCCAAATTCCTCGATGGCAGGCGTAAGCAGGCGAAGCGCACCTTCCCGATCGATGGACTCGGGGGCGGAAAACGAGACGCGCATGAAGAAGCGGCCGCTTTTAACGTCGCCGAATTGTGCGCTGTCGACGATGTTACAGCCGTTTTCGGCGAGGCGGCTTGCGATGGCGGCCACGATGCCAAGCCGGTCTGCGCAGGACAGCGTGAGCACGAAAGATGGGTTCCTGAAGGACATCAGCTTACTTCTCCCGCGGCAGGCAGCCTTTCTCAACGGCCATTCACTGCCTCGATGCGGAGATTACATCGGCTCCGGGCCGCGGGCGATGGCAGCCGCGCCGGTGCGCGAAACCTCGACAAGCCCTAGAGGCTTCATGAGGCTGATGAAATTCTCGATTTTCGAGGTCCGTCCCGTGATCTCGAAGACGAAATGGTCCGTCGTGGCGTCGACCACCTGCGCGCGGAAAGCCTCGGCGAGCCTCAAGCTCTCGACGCGCTTCTCGCCTTTTCCCGCCACTTTCACCAACGCAAGTTCGCGTTCTATGGGATCGCCCTTCACGGTCAGGTCTGTCACCCCATGAACCGGAACTAAACGCCCGAGCTGGCTCTTGATCTGCTCGATAATCGCGGGTGAGCCGCTTGTGACGATGGTGATGCGCGATTCGTTCGCCTCATGGCTAACCTCGGTGACGGTCAGGCTGTCGATGTTGTAGCCACGCCCCGAGAAAAGCCCGATCACGCGGGCGAGGACGCCCGGCTCATTGTCCACGAGCACGGCGATTGTATGCCTCTCGGCTCGCGCTCGCTGCGGCTCTTCAAACGGCATCCCCGGTCCCCATTCCATTTTGCTCATCGATTGGCTCCAAGCTCAAACCAGAACCTTACCGGCGTCGGAGACCTCGAAGGTTATATCCTCGTTAGACGCCTCATCGCCGAGGATCATATTGTTGTGGGCTTCGCCCGAGGGGATCATCGGGAAGCAATTGGCCAATTTGGATACGCGGCAGTCGAAGATCACGGGCTTCGGCGTCTCGATCATTTCCATGATGAGGTCGTCGAGTTCATCCGGCTTGTGGGCGCGCAGGCCCACCGCATGATAGGCTTCCGCGAGCTTCACGAAATCCGGTAGCGCTTCGGCGTAGGAATGCGAGTACCGGCCGCCATGCAAAAGCTCCTGCCATTGGCGGACCATACCCATATACTCGTTATTCAAGATGAAGATCTTGATGGGCAGATCGTATTGCGCCGCCGTCGACATTTCTTGCATCGTCATCATCACCGACGATTCCCCGGCAATATCGATAACGAGGCTCTCGGGATGTGCGAGTTGCACACCAATGGCAGCGGGCAGTCCATAACCCATCGTGCCAAGCCCGCCGCTCGTCATCCAGCGGTTCGGCTCTTCGAAGCGGTAGAACTGCGCGGCCCACATCTGATGCTGGCCGACTTCGGTCGTGATGTAGGTGTCGCGGTTCTTCGTCAGCTCGTACAGCCGCTGAACCGCATATTGCGGCATGATCACGTCATCCCGGTTCTTGTACTTTAGACAGTCGCGCTCGCGCCAGCTATTGATCTGCGACCACCAGGCTTTAAGCGCGCGCTTGTCGATCTGAGGCGCGCGCGCCCGCCACACCCGCAACATCTCCTCGAGCACATAGCCGCAATCGCCGATAATGGGCAGATCGGCCCTCACCGTCTTGGAGATCGACGACGGATCGATGTCGATATGGATCTTCTTCGAGCCGGGCGAAAATCCATTTAGCCGGCCCGTGATCCGGTCGTCGAAGCGGGCGCCAACGCAGATCATGACGTCGCAATCATGCATCGCGAGGTTGGCTTCGTAGGTGCCGTGCATGCCGAGCATACCGAGCCATTGCTTCGAGGACGCAGGATATGCGCCGAGACCCATGAGCGTAGACGTGATCGGGAATCCCGTCAGGTCGACGATTTCGCGTAGAAGCTTCGATGCATTCGGACCCGAATTGATGACGCCGCCGCCGGTGTAGAAAACGGGCTTCTTAGCGCTCGCCATCAAATCGATGGCATCGCGAATCGCCTGCGCACTGCCTTTGAGCTGCGGCCGGTAAGTCTTGTGGACGACCTTGCTTGGCCCGATATAGGTGCCCCTGGCGAATTGAACGTCTTTCGGGATATCGACCACAACAGGCCCCGGGCGCCCGTTTTGCGCCACGTAGAACGCCTCATGCAGGATGCGGGCGAGGTCGTTAACGTCCTTTACAAGGTAATTATGCTTGGTGCACGGCCGTGTGATGCCAACAGTATCGCATTCCTGGAAAGCATCCGAGCCGATCAACGCCGTCGGCACCTGGCCCGTGATGCAGACCATTGGAATAGAATCCATCAAAGCGTCGGTGAGCCCCGTGACCGCATTGGTTGCTCCTGGTCCGGACGTGACCAGAACCACCCCCACCTTGCCGCTCGAACGCGCATAACCCTCGGCGGCGTGGGTTGCACCTTGCTCGTGACGCACGAGGATATGCTTGACCGCCGATTGCTTGAAAATCTCGTCATAGATGGGAAGGACGGCGCCACCGGGATAACCGAAAATGAGATCCACCCCGTGATCGGCGAGAGCTTGAAGGACGATCTCGGCGCCGGTCATCGCGCGTGCCATGGCGAACTCCAAAAAACGCGGCGGCCTTTGCGGCCGCCTGCCAGTTCCACGATAGATGCTTTTGAATGCTATATTGCGCTAAAGGTTTAATATGCGGAGGTCAAGAGATTTCTGAGAAAACCATCGATTTCATGTTTTATTCTTTGCAATGATTGCGCATTTAACTCATTCCAAGAATTAAAATTACTTCTTATCCAAGTGAGCTGCCGCTTGGCATAGTTCCGCGTATTGGTTTTCGCCTCGGTGGAAGCTTCGTTAAGAGAGATTTCCCCGCGCAGGTAAGCGAGCAGTGGCGGCAGCCCTACCGCACGCATCGCAGGCAGCGCGGGATCCAGGCCGAGCGCTGCGATCGCGCGCGCCTCGCCAATTGCGCCATGGGCGATCATGGCGTCGAAGCGGGCTTCGCAGCGATGGTACAGCTCGTCCCGGTTCAGAGTCACTGCAAGCGGATAAGTCTCGCTAAGGGGCAGCAAGGGTGGCTGCTTCTCGCCCTGCCATTCGGCAAGGGGCCGGCCCGTCGCCTCCAGAACCTCCAGCGCCCGAACGATGCGCTGCGGATCGCTTGGACGCAGGCGTGCAGCCGTCAGGGGGTCGCGGCGCAGAAGCTCCGAGTACAGCGCCTCCGTAGGCCCAGTCTGCGCCGCTAGCCGGTAATGCGTGCGGATCTCTGCGGGAATGTCCGGGATATCCGACAAACCTTCGGTCAGCGCTTTGAAATAAAGTCCGGTCCCACCCACTATAATGGGCAGCCAACCCTGACGCTCAGCCTCCGCCAGCGAAGCCCGCACATCCGCAAGCCACAGCGCCGCGGAATAGGGCTCTTGCACAGGCCGGAAGCCGTAAAGCCGGTGCGGCACCGTGGCTTCTTCTTCGGGTGAGGGCCGGTTCGTGATGACGCGCAGCCCGGCGTAAACCTGCATCGAGTCGGCGTTGATAATCACGCCGCCGAACTCTTTTGCCAGCTCCAGCGCAAGCGCCGACTTGCCGCTAGCCGTTGGGCCTGCGATAAGAACGGCATATCTCGCACCGCCTCCATCCCGGTTGTTCGTCATCACTCGAATCTAAGTTCTCCTCATGGAAATCGCGATCACATTTACCGCTGCCCCCAAATCACAAGAGATGCTTCTCGATGCCGCAGCCGCGCTGCAGCGCGATTTGAACGGCGAGCTCGAGTTCCGCTGGCTTGCGGAGGGCGAGGCGATGGACCTGATTTTGCCCGCCTCCGGGACCGGGCACGCCGCCGTTGGCGATATCAAATCGCTTGCCGCCTTGGCGGTAGGCTCCATGCCCGTCGATTGGTGCGTACAACCGGTGGAAGGCCGCCGCAAGCGCATGCTCATCGCCGACATGGACTCGACCATTATTGGCCAGGAATGCCTCGACGAGATGGCGGACCTCAAGGGCATCAAGCCGGAGATCGCGGCGCTGACCGAGCGCGCCATGCGGGGAGAGCTCGATTTCGAAGCTGCGCTGCGCGAACGCATCCGGATGCTTGGCGGCCTGACGGAGGCCGATGTGCAGCGCGTGCTCGACGAGCGCATCACGCTCAACGCGGGCGCGCGGACGCTTGTCGGGACCATGAAAGCGCATGGAGCGCATACGTTGCTGGTTTCAGGCGGCTTTACCTTTTTTACAAGCGCGGTTGCAGCCCGCGCGGGCTTTGCTGGCAATCGCGCCAACATCTTTCTGTGGGAGGGCGGGCGGCTATCGGGCGTGGCCGAGCCGATCCTTGGGCGCGAAGCCAAGCTCGCCGCGCTGCA
>CAZCIF010000002.1:0-35858 GCA_964498645.1 uncultured Rhodomicrobium sp.
ATGGCGAAAGTGCGATCCCGTACCGGACGGCTGCATTGAGTGAGGATGCGTGGGGAGGAATGATCGATCGGGAGATATGCGTGATGGCGCGGCGCGTGATCGAGTACAGCATGGAAATCTGCACCGCCAGTCGATCCAGGCGATGATCTGGCAGGCTTACGGGTTCATTGAGTCAGAGGATATGAAGAAGCAGAGCAATTCGAAGCCGCGCGCTGCCGAGGACAGCGTGGAAATGCTGCGTGGGCAGTGGATCGAGGCCATGATCCAGCATGGCGTCGGCCGGATGGAGGCGTCGAAGCATCCACCTGGCACGTCGCGGGCAGATATGGCGCGGGCGAAAGCGGCGCGCGCGCCCGAAACTGGCAAGTATTTTCCGGTCAGCCGGGATGAGGTGGAGGCGGCGCGTGAGGCGGCGTACCGCAGTGGTGTGACGTTCAGCACATATATGCGCTGGCACCTGCTACGGCGCAATTATGAGGCCGACCCGGCGGTGCTGGTAGGGCCACGCAGGAAAGTCGTGCGAGATCCCCTACCGCAGTTTAGCATGGCGCTGCGGGGGCCCGACATGACGTTGCAGCACCTTGCTGATCGGCTCGACACTGCTGGTGCGCCGCTAACCGAGGACCAGCGGCGTATGCGACGGCGCATCGCCGACATCTTCGCTGATATGGCCAGACCTCTTGAGCCAAGACGCACACGGCGCCGCAGGACGAGACCAACTCGAAGCAACTAGCGGTACCGAGGGTGCTGCGAGCCGCCTGACCCAGGATGGGTCGACATTGTTCAAATGCGTCGGAATGAGCGGAGTCGTTTGGCATACGATATAGGGTAGCTGCTGGAAGCTTGCTATTCGCTCAATGCCGCTTACGTTGCTGGGCAATGGCTATCGGTATGTGAGGATGAATACCCCTCCTCCTTCCCAATTTCAAAACCCCCCTTCAGGTAACGGTTTTAGATTAACGGGATTTATCGGTTTTAGGGGGGGAGTAAACCCCCACAGAATAAGGGGGTAAATATGCACGCTTGCGGGGGGAAAACCCTCACGCTGAGGGGGGGCAAACCGTCACAAGCTGTGGGTAGAATGCCGAAAGCCGATAAAGGGGGGCAAACCGTCACGGATTCGGGTCACGCGTCAGGTGAATGCACCCCTGGATGCGTGGGCGACTCGAAAGGGGGGTAAACCATCACAACACGGAACACCGAGAATCACTTTCGTCCTGGCTCGAACAACAGATGACTTCGTTGTCACGCGAAGTTAGGCTCGATCCATCTGAAAGTATGACGGATGGCAAGACAAGTCGGTGCAAAAAACCAAGAAGTAGTTCCGCTGACGCGCCGCGTAAATGAGGCGGCGTTGATGTTCAGCGAGCCCCTTTCTCAAGAACCCGAATTTATGCATGCAGTGCTTTGCCAGGTGGGTCTGCCGCGCAGTGAAGTGAAAGCGCGCGAATTCACGCGCTCGACCGGCGGCGCATCGATGTTGATCGAAGCGGGCAAGTGGTACGATGGCATCCGCTATCACGACATGCCCCTGCCCTACGGCACGCGGCCGCGTCTCGTTCTTTTCCACGTATGCTCGGAGGCCATCCGGACAAAATCCGCAACCGTCGAAGTGGAACGCAGTGCGAGTGCATTTCTTGAACGCTTGCACATCAAGAAGAACGGCGAGAGCTTTGCAGCATTCAAGCGCCAGATGCTTGCGCTTGCGGCGTGCCGCATGCAGATCGGCTATCACACCGAAACCAAAGTTGTGAATGTGAAATGCGATCCCATCCAGCGCTTCGATGCGTGGACGCAAAGCGACAATGGACAGCTGGGACTTTGGCCCGGTGAGATCACACTATCGACTGAGTTCTTTGAAACCTTGCGTGAGCATGCCGTGCCGCTCGATCCCCGTGCGATCGCCGCGTTACAGAATTCGGCGCTTGCGCTCGATACGTACACGTGGCTTGCACACCGGCTGTGCCGCGTGAAGCAAAGCAAAGGGCTCACACTCTATTGGAAGAGCCTCAAGGACCAGTTCGGTCAGGAATATCGCAGCGACAAGGATTTCAAACGAGAATTT
Organism: uncultured Rhodomicrobium sp.; assembly: GCA_964498645.1. Taxonomy (GTDB): domain Bacteria; phylum Pseudomonadota; class Alphaproteobacteria; order Rhizobiales; family Rhodomicrobiaceae; genus Rhodomicrobium. The sequence continues at coordinate 2,066 of CAZCIF010000002.1, forward strand.
TCCGGCGCGCTGCGCAAAGCGCACGCGGTGTATCCTGACTCGAAGATCGAGATGGTACGCGGCGGCATCCGGTTGTTCCCCTCCCCTCCTCCGATCAAGCGTCGCCAGGTGCTTGTGGCGTTGCCATCACCCGAGGTCACGGTCGCACCAGCTCTGCCCGCTCCAGAAACGCCAGTTCCTGCAAACCAGCCGAAGATCTTCAATCGAGATCGGCTTGTCTCACCGGAGGCGCTGGAACAGGTGCGTGACATTGCGCCTGGTTGGGACAGGTACTATCTGGAAGCTACATATAAGGAATTCGTGGCTGGCCTTGGCGAGATGCCGCGTAACCCCGACCGTGCTTTCCTCGGTTGGGCTAGGAAGTTCACCAAGGGCAAGCGCCCCTCCTGAGCCAAAATGGCGCCTCTCGGCTTCCTTCGTCATGCTTCCGACCGACTTCAAATTTTTGACCGCTGAGTGGCGTTTCAACATTTCACGTAGGGTAGTCGCGAGAGCGTCAAAATTTCGAGTCCTGACTCATCCTGAGCAATCTGAGATGGCGAGCCATAGAGGTAGGTCGTTGAAGTGCCTCGGTTAGCGACTGAAGTGCAAACATAATGTTTGCAGTAAGAAAACTGCTCACAAACTCGAAGCAATCCTGTCGCTCACTCGCAGCAAACAATATGCAAGCTTTATGAAATCAGTTGATTGCGATTGGCAATCAGTTGATTGCATGCTTGCGATAGCAATCAATATGCAAACATGATGAGAACATCTTGATTTCAGTTCGAGGTCGAGTCGCGCGAAACATTTGACAAAATCGGCGATCCTGCAAACACTCTGTAAGCTGCAAGTTAGCAATTAGTTTTCAACCTGCTTACAGTTTGTTCTATTTTTCGAGGCGCTTCATGGCGATGATCATTGGGCTGGGAAGCCACAAAGGCGGTGTTGGTAAGACGACATTCTCGCGGGCAATCGCATTGGTGGGGGCGGCGCAGGATTTGAGTGTCCATATCGCGGATCTCGATCAAGAGCAGCAAAGCGCTTTCGAGTGGTCGCAGCGCAGAATTGCATCGGGTCGCAAACCCGACATATCGGTTGATGTCTACTCAAACCCTGAGCAAGCGCTGCGCCGAGCGGATGAGTTTGATCTTATCGTGCTCGATGGTCCTGCGCGCGCGAAAGCAATGGCACTCGAAATTGCGGAAGCCAGCGATCTATTCATCCAGCCAACCAAGGGCGTGATCGATGACATGGCGCCGGCGGTGCGAATGTTCCATGAACTCGTCAAACACGGCATTCCCAAGAAGAAGATGGTCTTCGCATTGCACGGCGTCTTGGCGGCGAAAGAAATCGAAGACGGTCTCGAATACCTTGGAGGCGCCGGATACGAGGTGATCAAGGGCGCGATGTTCATGCAGCGCGGCTATGGCGATGCACAGAACTTTGGTCTGACCGCACTGGAGACCAAGTGGGACACGCTCAACGCTGACGCGGCGCGGGTCGTAGCGCAGGTGGTCCGCCGTTTGCGTACGCTGGTCGAAGATGACGCCGCGGCTAGTGATGCGGCATCCAACGTGAAGGCACGAGCAAGTTAGTCAGAAGAGGGGAACTATGGCACTGAAGAAACTGGTCGATGTGGGCGAAAAATTTCCGACCGTGAGGCGCGCGCGTCTCGGCGCGGCACCACCCATCGAGGATGTGCTCGACAATGTCGGTGCACCGGAGCTTGCGCCACCAACACCTCCGCAGATTGCTCCTATCACCGACGAACAATCGCAAGGATCACAGACCGGCGATGCTCCGCGTGTGAAGACGACTACGAAGAAGAAGGAAGGCGGGGGGAAGCGAGGCGGGCAGGGCATCCACAAGGGCGCCGGCACGGATGCGCGACGCTACCGCAAATCGGGGCGTACCTTCCCATGGGGGGTGCGGGTTCATCCCGATATGGCTGAGCGAGTAAAGGTGATGGCGGGAGAAAAGAACGTGACGATCGGTGAGCTACTTGAAGAAATGGAAAAAGTTTACAAAGCTATCGAGGTGATCGCCGTCGATAAGAAACTGACGCCCGTCGCGGCGCTCGATGACTTGCTCAAGGTATGCAAAGTCACATGATCAAAGTTGAGCACGTGATGATGCCCCGCGCACCACGCTCTACTTCCAGTGCATCCATGGTGCCTTCTCGCCGATGGTGCGGCCAGGTGTGATCGTGCAAAGCTGCAAATGCCAGAACGGCATGGATGCAACCCATTGCTGCATTTCGGCGGGCATGCTCGCACAATAGTGGCGCAGCAATCCCTTCAAGCGGTGACTCCGGCCGGCGTTGCCAGGCAAGCGTGTGTTGGTGATCGCGCGTGCATGCTGCTTCACAAATTGTTCCGCTGCGTGCTGTATCTCGACCGGACAGTCGGCATTCTTGACGCCTTTGATCTGAAAAAAGATCGGCAATACGGTTGTCTCGCTAGGACGGACTTCCATGGTGGCGACGGTCTGCCCAGCATGCTCGACGCTGAAGAGGCGGCAATAATTTCGCGCGATGCCCTCGCTGTATTCGATGAGGCAGCTTTCCATCGCGATGGCTTCAAGTCTGAGCGCTATGGGGGATGTAATCGGCGTGAAGTGATACTCGCCCAATCGTCCTTCGGGCAGCCAGGGGTCATCAACGCCCCACGGATCAAGATCGACATAGGGCTTAATCACCTTCAACCAGGCGACGGTGCGGAAGAAGGCCTCAGGGAGTTCGAGCGACGGCATCCACGGCACCCAGCCAAGCAGAAGTCCGGGGCGGTGCCGTGAGTGCCAGGCATAGAGAACGATGGGTAGCAGAAGGTGGGGCAGGGGCGGGGTCTTCTCTCCGGCGCCGAATAGGCGGTGTTGGCGGGCGATCCAGATTGCGATCGGCTCGTCGCCGTACCGTGCGGCATAGCTGGTGCCGGGGGGCCAGACGCGAGCAATTGCGGGATCGGACGGTATCAGGGAGGCAAGAAGACGGCTGGCGGCAGGGCTCCACATGACGTGGCTAAAGCTGAGGGGGCAGGCCTCGGGTGGCAGATGCCGCAGGCAAAGTGGCAGACCCATCGCTGCCGCGACGCTGGACAAGGGCGCGCCAGCGATAACCAACTCGGTCGCTCGGGCGCTATTGTCTTCGGGGCCGTAGCCAGTGACGAGCGCTGTAAACAATAATGGAAACGAGGAAGCAAGCTGCGCAATCCGCGGGGATATGGCGGCAGCGCTAGCAAGTTCACCTGTAATATGCCCCCGAAATCTCGCCAAATGCGCAGCGAGTGACCGGTTGCCGGTGAGGTTCTGTTTCTGCGACAAGCAAGAGCTCACGAAGATCTGGCATTGCTGCGCGCGGTCGCGCGTGCGCACAGGCAGCAGCACAGGGCTTAGGCCACAGCAGGTGGTTACTTCTGATCCGTGTCGTCATTGCGGCTGAGAGGGAAGGAAGCACGAGGATGTCCGTCGACTATCGGTTGCGGCAGCGTTGGCTCGAAGCGCAAGGCAAGCTCACTTGCGACAGCGGCGAGGTACTGAAACTGCTGAACACTTACGGGCCGCGAGAGGGGGAGAGTGCCGAGGAGCACTGCGCGCGTCTGGCCAGGGAGAACGATGCCTACGCGGCGGAGATGGATCGCCTGGAGGAGGGCGAGCAGTAGCAACGTTGCGACGCTGCGTCGGGTCGTGGAATTTGGTGTCTGAAACTCTCGCGGGGAGTTGGTAACCACGGCGTAGCCATTTTGCGGGGGGGTGCCCTCGGAGCTTGCGAGTTGAAGCGCGGCGTGAATTGCTCGCTAGCATCTTGATGCCCGGCTGCCAGCATCGTGGTTTCTTTCGAAGACTGTGCGGCGTCCTTACGCCTGTCCGTGAACGCACGGGCAAGGCAAATGGAAGAGCCGCTTACCACCATGCCGGAAGTAACGGCGAGCGCCGCAGACGCTGGCGATGTGGTGCCTGTTGGAGGGGCAGCAGGCGCAGAACTGCCCGGTACAGAACTGTCGATAGAGTTCGAAGGTTTTCCCAGTCGCCGACGCTTTACCGAAGCTGAACTCGTCGTCATCGAGACCTATCTTGCGGACATCCTTGACGAAATTCTGGGCGGCGCAGGTGCACCGCTGGCTTCCCTGCGCCACACTGGTTCGGCATGATGCTGCAGCGATCAAACTCACACCCTAGAGGGCAATATGCAATCGCAGCCAGGACGGCCAAGTGGGGGCGGTGAAGTGGCAACGGCAGGGTTGCGTGCGGCACTCTATCTCCGGGTCTCGACGGGAAGGCAGGCTGAGCATGACCTTTCGATTCCTGATCAACGGACCCAAACAACGACCTGGGTAGCCGCGCGTGGACTGAAGGTTGTCGCAGAGTACATCGAGCCTGGCGCTTCAGCGACAGATGACCGGCGGCCGGAATTCCAGCGCATGGTGGAACGCGCGTGTGACGGTGAACGTGCGTTCGATGTTATCGTCGTGCATTCATTCTCGCGCTTTTTCCGCGATGCGTTCGGCCTTGAGTTCTACGTGCGCAAACTTGCCAAGCACGATGTGAAGCTGGTCTCGATCACGCAGGAACTGGGCGATGATCCGGCGCAGGTGATGATGCGACAAGTGATCGCTCTTTTTGATGAATATCAGTCGAAGGAAAATGCGAAGCACGTGCTGCGCTCGATGAAAGAAAATGCGCGGCAGGGATTCTGGAACGGGTCGAAACCTCCCTTCGGTTATCGGACTATCGAGGTTGAGCGACGCGGTGCACGCATCAAGAAACGGTTGGAGATCGACGAGGTCGAGGCAGAGCAGGTGCGCTTGATCTTCAGGCTGCTGCAGGGTGGCTACGAAGGAAAATCACCTCTCGGCGTCAAGAGCATCGCAGCGTGGCTCAATGAGCGTGGGTATCGCACGCGCCGGGGCGGATTATGGGGACTTGGCGCAGTGCATCAGCTCGTGACGAACCCGGTCTATGGTGGCCGCTGGCGCTTCAACATGGTTGAGGCGCGGACGCGCAAACGCAAGAGTGATGCGGAACACATCTATGCCGATGCGCCGGCCATCATCGAGCCAGGCGCGTTCGATGCCGTCCAGCAGATCTTGAAGAAGAGGAATCCGAGGATCGAAGCGCCGCGGTCGATCACGGGACCGATCCTGCTTACAGGTCTTGCCTTCTGCAGCTTATGCAATGGCGCGATGACGCTGCGAACCGGGACATCCAAATCAGGCAAGACGCATCGCTATTACGCCTGCTCGACCTGCGCTCGTAAGGGCAAGAAGGCATGTGCGGGGCGGACGGTGCCGATGGATCGGCTGGATACTGCGGTGACCCAGGCGCTGCTCGAAAAGCTTCTGAGGGGCGATCAGCTGCTGCAGCTCCTGTCGTCGTTGGCGGCGAGGCGCGCGGAGCGGGCAGCTTCCCTTGACACACGGCTGGCATCGTTGGAGCGAGAGGCTGAGATTGCCGAGGAAAAATTGAAGCGGCTCTACAAACTGATCGAAGATGGCGTGGCGGAAGTCGATGACTTGCTCAAGGATCGTATTGCCACACTTAAGGGAGACCGCGACCGTGCAAAGGAGGCGCTGAACCGGGCGCGTTGCGGTGTTCGTGCCAAAGGCGATGTGTCACCAGAGGCTGCTGAAAGGTTCGGCGTCCTGATGCGGGGACGTCTGCTGGACGGCGAAACACCGGCACGCAAGGCATGGCTTGGGGCCATCATCGACCGGATCGAGGTCGATCACGGCACAATCCGCATCTTTGGCCGGAAAGACGTTCTGGAACAGTCGGTTGCGAACGGCGGCCAGATTACGCCGGGTGTTCGCACATGTGTACCGAAGTGGCGCGCCGGACAGGACTCGAGCTCCCAGCTCTTCGCGAATGCATTTGAGATCGTTGTTGCGTTCGGCCAGGGAGATGTCCGGTATCGGAGCTGCAAAAAGGCCTGGCTGGACGGACAACATCCACATGAGTACTGGGCCCGGGCCGGCTCGCGTGCTAACCGTTGGCAGTTCGCCAATGGGGTGGATAGGTTCGTTCGAACCAGGGAAGGTTTTCTATCCGCTTCTCCCACGCATTAAGCCAGCTTATACGATTGAGCTTATTGGCGATTTCCATTGCTTCAGCCAGGCGCCGATTTAGAAAAACGGCTCGTCTTATCCATTGGAGCGCCGGGTAAAGGACAAAGTCAGCTTCCGTCAATTCGTTGCTGATGATAAAGGATTGAGACGCAGCCGCACCCTTCATTGCAGTCAGTTCCGCGAAGACTACGCCGTCCGCTCTAGCGAAGTCTTCATTGCGCTCGCGCGTTTGGCGGCGCAGGAGCAGTTGCGCAATCGTAGTAACGGACGGCCTCAGGTTGTTTTCGAAGTCCATAACCCATTGCCATATCGCGGCCTTTTCAGAAAGCGTCGCTCCAAAAAGCGAAGGCTCTGGCTTTGCCGCCTCGAGATAGGCAAGGATTGCAATCGATTCACGAACGACGTTTAGCCCATGGCGCAAGACGGGCACCTGGCCGCGCGGGTTGAGGCGTAGAAAAGAGGGGGCTTTGTGCTCTCCTTTGGAGGACTCTAACAAGGTCGAGCGGTATGTAATTCGTTTAAATTCCAACGCGAGCATCACCCGCCAGCTCGGAGGGCTGCCGCTAATCCAAAAGAGTTCAAGGCCGTCTGATTGCATGCATCACCTGTAAAGCCGATCAATGCTGGTTGCGTCATCACCGCCGAACCCATGATCCAGCCCCTTGCCCAAAACCGCTCCGGCCGCTTCTGCCATGGGAAGGCTCGCCCCATGGGCCGTGCCGGTTGCAAGGGGCCAGGCAAAGTCTTTTTCGACGAGTTCCCCTGGAAAAGAGGGTGCAAGCTTTGGCAAGCTCTTCGACGTATGCCCGGGTGAGCGTCGAGCTTTCGACCGCAATCGCATCGCCAGGAATCCAAAGAGCGCCCCCTTATCCGGTCGAGCCAACGCGCTATCGCGAACCATGGCGATGGCAATCTGAGCATCTTTCACGGCGTCTTTTGGGGATCCGCCCGATTGCGTCCTTGCCGATAAGTTCACGGGCCTTGTGTTGCGACCTGCTCCATACAGTGATGGTATGCCCTGAGTTTATTCCGAGGCGGCCATGCGCGATCCCATCGCCCCAGGCCCCCTCGACGGTTACATTCGCCATGACGGCGCTTTCCTTTCAAAAAGGCGTGCAGAGAAAACTCTGAATGTTTGTGAATGCGTCATTGCGATGGACGAGCAATGCTCCGTACTCGGGGCTGCTCAGGAAGGACCGGATGGCCGCTTCGCCGGGAAACTCAAGAACCGCGACGAGGTCCGGAGCGGCATCGCCCGCCAGAGCTTCCACCCCCCTTAGCCGTTCGCGGGGCTTGGCGCCGATCCTCTCCAGAATCGGCAGGACGCCCGCTGCATATCTTTCGTAAGCCGCTTCGCCGCCCGGCCTGAAGCGGCCGATTGTCACCATTATTGCGGGCATAACAGGCCTCACATCGCCGCGAATTGTTTCTCGACGGCCTTATGATCCTGCCGCCATGATTGATACATCTGCTGCGACATGGGATCGGGGAAGATGTCCTCGCGGCCCTCAACCATCCCCGCAATAACGGCGCGCGCTACGTCGGCGGGGCTCGTCTTCGGCATCTCGACTCCGGCGAGCATGTCCGTGTCGACCGCACCTGGGAACACGCCATAGACCCCGATCTTTTTCGAAGCGAGACTGGCCCGCAGGGACTGCGTCATCGACCAGGCCGCGGCCTTGGACGCATTGTAGACAGCAAGACCCGGCATGCTTGCCAGCGCAACGAGCGTTAGAATATTGACGATGGCGCCGCCGCCATTCTTTTCGATCACGGGCGTAAAGGCGCGGGCCATCGCAAGCTTGCCGTAAAAATTCGTGCCGAAATTGCGGTCCACCTTGTCGAGCGGCGTGTCGAGGATGCCACCAAAATCGAGCACGCCTGCATTGTTAATAAGGAGCGTGACATCGCTCGCGGTCTGGGCAGCGGCCTCGACGCTTGCCGCATTCGTAACATCGAGCTGGAGCGGAATGACGCGCGCGCGGTCGAAGGCGAGCGTTGCATCCAGCTTGGATACGTCCCGCGCTGCTGCGTAGACTTTTCCGGCACCCGCTCCAAGCAGCGCATGGACGAGGGCGCGGCCGATGCCTCGATTGGCTCCGGTGACAAGCGCAATACTGTCTCTGACTTGCATGATAGCCTCCTGCGTTAAGCGGGCTGGAGAATAAGCCGCTTACCGCGCAGAAAAAGGCTGGAAATCGCATGACATCATGCGTAGGTTGCACGAATGGAAACGGATAGCCTTCGCCTTTTCGTCGAGGTGGCGCATCGAGGCAGCTTTGCCGCCGTGGCGCGTGAGCGCAATCTCGATCCGTCCTCCGTCTCGCGGGCGGTAGCAGCGATTGAAGAAAGCCTTGGCGTCCGTCTTTTTCAGCGAACCACGCGGCAGATGACGCTGACGGAATCGGGCGAGATCTATCTCAAGCGCATCGAAGCTATCATCCAGGATCTCGATGAGGCGCGGGATGACGCGCTTGCGGTCTCCTCCTGCCCGAGAGGCACGCTGCGTATAACTGCCTCCATGGCGTTCGGCACCTGCTATCTGGTCCCGCTTCTCCCGAAGTTCCGCGCGGAATTTCCCAATCTCACGCTCGAACTCCTGCTTAGCGATGCCAATCTCGATCTTGTGGCCGAACGCATTGATCTGGCGATCCGCCTTGGACCGAGCGTCACGGCGGACGTTGTGGGCGTGAAGCTGTTTGACACTCAATACAGGATCTGTGCTGCCCCGGCCTATTTGCAAAAGGGGCCGCGCTTGAAAGAACCCTCTGATCTGAAAGAGGTTTCCTGCCTTCTCTACACCTTCGGCGATTTCCGCCGGCGCTGGCGCTTTCGTGATGCAAATGGCACGATCTCAGAAGTCCCGGTTCATGGCGAAATCTTGATCTCGAACTCACTCGCCCTTCGGGAGAGTGCAGTGCAGGGGCTAGGGCCGGCACTCCTTGCAGATTGGCTGATCGACGGGCAAATCCGCGACGGCAGCCTCGTGGATCTTTTTCCTAGCTATAGCGTCGCTGCAACGAGCTTCGATACCGCCGCCTGGCTTCTCTATCCAAGCCGGTCCTACCTTCCGAACAAGGTCCGGGTGATGATTGACTTTTTGAAACGCGGCGCACGCAAACCTCACGCGTGATCAAGACCGGCATCCGTGGCCAAAGGATATGCGAGCCCCCACTATCAGCCTGGAATCAACGGGTTGCGTCCCTTGTGGGTCAAGAGGCCCAATTTCTTGGGCAAATTCAACGAGGCGGCTTCACCCCTGACTGCGGAAAAGGTCCGCGGACACCTCTATGAACGAGCGAATAGATCGTCGACCGTGAACTTCTTTTTTTACGCGGGCAAGGGGTGCGGGGCGTATGCGAGGGCCTGCAGGATTATGCGCAGCAAAAGCCTCAGCCACTGGATGAGGCGGCGGCGAGAACGGCGTTGGCGGCATCGCCTTCGTGATGGGCGAGGTAGTTCCGGCCCATGCGATGGTCTTCCTTGGCATGGCCGATGACGGGTTCGATGGCGGCGCGGCGTTTGAGCTGGCGCTTGATCGCTTCCGTGAGCCCCGCTTCTGGCCTTGGGTGTGAACCCTGAACTTGTGCTCCTTGGGGGCGTTGTGGCCCTTGTAGCCGGCATCCGCGAGGATGCGGGCTACCGCGGCCCCGGTCGTGGCTTCGATGTCCGGGATCACAGTTTTGAGCGTGTGCCCGTCCCTCGGGTCGCGGCTTCGCCTTGCCCGAGGGCAGGCTCCGGGATTTCCAGGCAGCGTTTTGGCGTGAACGATGAACTGCCCGCCCTTTGACGGGCTCACGGTGGTGGCGAGGCTTGCCTTCACGCCGAACTCGTAAGGCTTGTGCGCCTTGCCCTTGCCGATGCATTCCACCTCAGGGGCGTGAAGCGAATAAATCCTTGGGGCGTCTTGCCGCTTCTTCTGGAACAGAAGGCGGTGAGCCTGGGACAGGGTTTGCGCAAAGACCGCCTCCAGAGCCTTGTTGCCTTGCGTCTTGCGGCGGATGCCGCGTGCTACCCTGCCAAGGTAAGTCTTGAGCTTTCTCAGGCACTTGCCCGCCCGCTTGAACTGCTTCGCATGGGCGTAGCGCTGCTGCTTGATCAGCGCGAGCTTTCCTACGCGGCGATAGGATTGGCGCAAGGGGACGCCATGCTTCCTGGCAAGGCGGGCAAGCCTCTCCCGCGCCCGGTTTAAAAGCTTCGCGCGCCAGTGCGCCAGCAAAAGTGGCTGCCGGTTTTGCGCCCGGGCGCACTGGCACTTTGAGTTGCGCGCGCCTCGCGAGCGGCGAACCGGTATCACTTCGCCTGAGGCGCGCGGTTGGATAGGCCACGTTCTTCGGCTGCACGGTGGTGTCCACCACCACGGCGGTAAGCTCCGATGGCTTCAGCGCCTTGGTCTTCACCGCCACGGCAAGGCTTTCCTGGAGAAGAGCCTTCAGCTTCTCCTCCCCCATGCGCTGCCTAAAGAGCGTCATGGACGAGCGGTCGAACGTCAGCCGGTGCTGGAAGAACTCTTCGCCGCGGAAGTACTGAAAATAAGGGTTTTCAACCCAAACCTCGCAGACGCGCTCGTCAGAGAGGTTCAAGCTGTATTTCAGGATGTGCAGCCCAACCATCAGCCGGACCGGTAAAGGCGGGCTGCCAGGGCCATCCGGATAAACCGCCCCGAACTCCCTTTCGAGAAAGGCCCAATCGATCTCAAGCGCCAGCCGCACCAGCGCATGCATCATATCCATGATTTGATCGAGCCTCGGCCTGAACAGATCACGCTGGCCCGTCTCCCGCCGCTCCCTTGGCTTCATCTCCGCCCCCGCCGATTCGCTGCGAGGGGCAGTGAATCATGCTTCGCGGCGCCTGAAAACCGGCAAAGGAATTTGCAAGAAAAGCAGGGGATAAGACCGCAAAACTTGCAAACTCAAATATCAACCAGAGGCCGTTTTATCAATCTAATCAGGTACTTACGGATAGTTCACGAGCGACTAAATCCCAAGGAAAATCAGTGGTTAGCCGGTAACGCCCGTGCTCAGCCAACCGGCACATGGCTAGCCAGTACCAGGCGCACCAAATCCACTTGCCGCTTCGTTCCCGTCTTGGTCATCACCCGCGCAAGATGATTGCGTGCCGTCACCTGGGCGACGCCAAGTTTTCCGGCGGCCTCCCTGATGCTGGCTCCCGTAACGAGGACGTTAAGCAGCCGCGACTCGGCCGGGGTCAGACCATAGGCCACCGCTGCGCTTTTCACCATGCCGGCGGAATACCGGCAAGGGTCGGTGACGAAAATGCTTACGCGGAGCACAGATTCCGGGAGAACTTCCTCATCTGGAGGGAGCGGCAGAACGCGGGCAGAGAGCGGCCGGGGGCCATTGAGTTTCGGTAGAGCGGTATAGCCGCCATGCGTCTTATTCTGAGTAAGTGCTTCGTGGATGAGCCGCGCCAACGCCTGATCGGCGCCTTCGTCCAGCGCCCTGAGCCTCCCGCCGCTCACATTCAAACTATCGCCGGCATGTAGCAGCGCCTCACCCGCGCTGTTGACATATCCCAAGGACTTATCGGTGCGGAGCAGAAAAACGGCTGTTTCCAGAACATCAAGAACGCGCAACGCCGGATACATACTTTTGGTTTCCATGAATTCCGCTGCTCCCAGGCCGCTTCGCACATCAAACGGCTTCGCGCATCGAACTAATGCAAGAAAAATACCACTATATTGCCATTAACACCCCCGCACCGCAACCTGCAATTGGGTAAAACTCTTCATCTTTTACGTAGAAAGCCAGTCACTCGCGGCAGTGAGGGACAATGCACTACTGATACAACCTATGATAGCAAATTATCGTTAGTACACGCGGACTGTCTTCAATGACAAGAAAAGTATTGTGGCAGATTAGTCACGCAAATAAAAAGGTATTATCCATATAGAAATAAAAATGCTCTAGCTCATCTTGCCTGATACATTTGCATCATGCGCATCCGATAATCAGCTGTTAGTACTTGGATGCTGAAGAATGGCGTGTGACACAAGGCCGCCATTTTCGAATCATGGGATGGCAGGGGGTGTGGGGCTCACTTAACAATTAGCGGTTCGATTCCCGATCCGGTGCTGGGCGGCGCCGGGCTCATGTTGGGTATGCCGAACCAAAAATAGATAATAATGCCAGCCCGGCAGGCCGGACTGGCAAACGGGGCCGTTCGCGCGTGCGCTTGGCTCCAAGCATGCAACTAGGACACGTCAGCGCCGTCAGATCTGAGCTGCGGCCGCTTAAGCGAAAACTTGGGGAATTCAACTGCGCCGTCATTGGCGGTGCAGGTTCCGGTGAGCGGTTGCGCACCGGAAACGAAGAGACTCGTTCCAATTCCGGGCGAAGGCGCCGCGGAAAGGGGCGGCGTGTGGGCGGGCGGCCGCTCGGCGCCGGAATAACGCAGGAAACAGGAAGCCGGAATATTAACTTAGTGATAAAGGATCCTCGTCATGGCTAGCTTGAAGCCCTTCGCCATTAATCTGAACGATCTGCTGTACCTGCTCGAGCAGGTGAATTTCGTGCCACTGTTCGATGCAAACGGCAACGGCATCGTCAATTTCGATCCGCTGACCATGAATGCCTACGACGCCAAGGGCAATCCGGTCTGGGATTTCACCACGCAATTGGGCTCCTACCAGGGGACGCCCCTCACCATCGGCAACGTCGCCCTGCTCGGGACCGGTTTCCCGCAGGTTTCCGCGCCCATCGGCGTCCGCGACGTCTCGGGCCTGCACAACAACCTGTTCGGCGATCAGGCCTTCTGGGGCGCCTTCGATGTCCCGTTCCGCCGCGATATCCCGGCGGATTTCAACAATTATGTGACGACACCCGGTGCCAACTACACGCCGGGCCAGGGAACCGGCACCAGCGGCTCCGACGTGCTCGACTTGATGCCGCGCATCATCAGCCGGACGATCACTACTGCCGGGGTTAACCTGCTGCGCGACGGCGCCAGCGGTCCGTTCGTGGAGTGGGACTCGGCCCGTTATGGCTCAGATACGGCCTATGCGGCACTGATCGACAATTCGGGCGTGGACACCGCCCAGTTGGTCGAAGGCACCAAGATCGTCGCGCCGGTCAATACCTCGATCGCCGTGCTCGACGGCAACGGCGCCCCGCTCGTGTGGAATTCGGTGCAGTATCAGACCAGCGGCGTCTACACCCTCGCCCTTGCCACGGCCGCTGCAACCAGTTTCGGCGGCCTCGTCGATGCGGCCGGCGGCCCGCTCGATGCCGGCGATGCGATCTATTCTCGCTCGTCCACCGGCACGCTGACGGACACCGGGCTGACCTATCAACCCGACGTGCTGGCCTACAAGCAGCTCATCGACGCTAACGTCGACTTCGGCGCCGGCGCGCCGGCCGATGGCACCGCCATCGTCACGACGATCTCGGAGAGCGGCTACGGCCTGCTCGAGCAGCTCGGCCATGTCGACTTCCAGAACCCAACCTCGGGCGAGTACTTCATCGGCTCGGAGAACCCCGGCGTCGCACCGGTCAACTCGTGGTTCGCCATCTTCGGCCAGTTCTTCGATCACGGCCTCGACCTCATCGGAAAGGGAGGCAGCGGGACGATCACCATCGCGCTCGATCCTACCGATCCGCTCTACGGCACAATCGGGCCGGACGGCCAGCCGGTGACCTCGATCAAGGTGACGCGCGCCACGGTCTCCGGGACCGACGCCAACGGCGATCCGAGCTACGACAATTACACGTCGCCCTTCATCGACCAGAGCCAGACCTACGGCTCGGTCGACCAGATCACGCAACTCTTGCGCAAGTGGGTGTCGACGGACAACGGCGCGACCTATCACGCCGGCATCGAGCTGTTTGACGGCGCCACGCTCGCCGATGCCTGGGAGCGGCGCTGGCCGGACGGCACATCCACCATGGTGCACGACACGCTGCCGACCTTGTCGGAACTTCGCGACCACGTCCTCGACACGGGCCGTGACGCACTCACCTGGGAGGACGTCGCCAACTATCGCAATCGCGATGCCTCGGGCCATGTCGACAACACGGGCAGCACGGACCATGCGTTGATCCTCGACATGAATCCGAGGTTCGATGCGGCGCATCTCGACTCCCAGCAGGCCATCGGCAACACCACTGTCGATGCTCTGGTGGATGCCGCCGTCACCACCCTCAACAACTCGCTTGCCGGCAGCGGCATGACCTTCGGCCGCAGCGCCTCCGGCAGCATCGAGCTGGTCGTAACCGGTGGCGCCGGCGGGACGATGCTGCCTGACGGTACCTATACGGGCGCTTCTGCCCTTGCGCCCTGGGTCAATTTCGCGACCTTCGCGATTATGGCACCGCCGGCATCGACGGAAAATGCCGCTGTCAGCGAAATCCTCATGGCAACCGTCGGCGACCATTACATCGCCGGCGACGGCCGCGTGAACGAAAACTTTGGCCTCACCTCCATCCACCACGTCTTCCACGAGGAGCACAACTTCCAGGTCGAGAACCTGAAGACCTGGATCTATGCCCACGACACCAACAACCCGGGCGCCACCGATCTGCACGAGCAGCTGCACAACTGGCAGATCGATACCGGCAACGGCATGGACGTCAACGGCAACTACCTGAACGCTGACAACACCATCGCCTGGGACGCCGACAAGATGTTCGAGGCGTCGAAACTCATCGTCGAAATGGAATATCAGCACGCCGCCGTCGACCAGTACGCCCGCACCGTGACGCCGCGTATCCAGGAGTTCGTCGGCTACTCGACGGGCGTCGACCCGACGATTTCGCTCGAATACTCGCAGGTTGCGTTCCGCTTCGGCAACTCCACCATCCGCGAGACCATCGACGCCCTCGATCCGTCGGGCTGGATGCTCGGCAATGTGACGCGCTATGCGCTGGAGAAGGCGTTCGTCAATCCCGGTCAGTTCGCCGAGACCGGCGTCGCCGCGATCACGCTCGGCCTCAGCCACCAGCAGATGAACGAGGTGGACGAGTTCGTCACCCCCGCCCTCTCCCAGGGCCTGATGGACCTGCCGCTCGACCTGCCGGCCATCAACATCGCACGCGGCCGCGATCTCGGCATCCCGACGCTCAACGACTTCCGCGAGGGCATCAGCCTCGCGCGCTACACGAGCTGGGACGACTTCGGCAAGAACATGATCCACCCGGAGTCGCTGGTGAATTTCATCGCCGCGTACTCGTTCAACGGTGACGTTGCCAAGGCTCAGGCCATCATGGGCCTCTACGACGGGACCATCGCGGATGGCGACGCGGCGGCCTTGGGCTACACCGCGGCCGATGCGCTGGCCTTCATGCTGAACAACCAGCCGGTCAATACCGAACTCGACGCGGCCCGCACCGGGTTCGATCACATCGACGCCTGGATCGGCGGCCTTGCCGAGGCGCACGTTCCAGGCGGCCTGCTCGGCGAGACGTTCGACGCCGTGTTCGTGGCCCAGATGCAGTCGCTCATGGACGGCGACCGCTTCTACTACCTCTATCGCCTGTTCGGCACCAACATCCACGAAGAGGTCAACAACGGCCAGTTCAAGGACATCGTTGAGCGCAACACCGGCCTCACGCACCTCAACGGCTCGATCTTCGCTTACGCGGACAAGTACTACGACTTCAACCGCAACGCGGACGGAAAGCTGCCGGACGTCCCCAATGGCGTTCTCGCGACGGACGATCTTGCGAACCATCTCTACGCGGGAGCACTTGCCGCGGCTCCGGCTCTCGGCATCTTCTCCGACGGCGGCGCCGACACGGCCCTGAACGGCAGCCAAATCACGCTGATAGGCTCGGACTTCGTGCGTCCCGATGTGACCAATACGTACATCCGCGATGTGCGGCCCGAGCTCGATCCGACTCAGGTGCACCCCGTCGAGGGCACGCCGACATCCGGCGCCGATTCGCATGAAGTGATCGTCGCTACCAACAACGCCGACTTCATCCATGCCCGCAGCGGCGACGACACCGTCTACGGCGAAGGCGGTGACGACTTCATCTACGGTGACGGCGGCGTGGACCGCCTTTATGGCAATGACGGCAACGACATGATCGACACCGGCGAGGGCCCCGACCTTGCCGATGGCGGCTCCGGCAAGGATATCATCTACGGCCGCGGCTCCGGCTCGGAAGTCGGCGGCTTCGACCAGCTCGTCGGCGGCTCGGGCAACGACCTCCTCATCGGCGGGGAGGGCATCGACAAGCTGTCGGGCGGCTCGGGTGACGACATCATCTACGGCGACGGCCTCACCAACCCGGAGATGGGCAATACCGACGCCTTCACCCACGGCGGCGACGGCAACGACTACATCGACACCGGCGCCTCGGGCGATCTCCTCTACGGCGAGGAAGGCGACGACTACATGGTCGGCGGCATCGACCAGGACCTGATCGAGGGCGGCGTTGGCGACGACATCATCCGGCCCGGCAGCCCGTCCCAGGCCATCAATGGCGGGCCCGACGAGGTGATCGGTGACGACGGCTACGTCAACTCCGGCTTCGACCTCATGGATCTGAGCGACTATGCCGGCAACGCGCCAGGCCAGACCATCGACCTCCTGAGCCAGACCAACCCGCTGATCGCCATCGACGCAACGACGCCGTTCCCGGCCTGGTTCCAGATAGAAGGCGCCATCGGCACCGTCAACAACGACACCTTCATCGGCGACAGCGCGGGTGACGCGACGGCGGAGGTCAGCGCCGGCGGCAACTGGCTGATCGGCGGCTCGGGCGACGACACCTTCACCGGCAACGGTGGCAACGACATCATCATCGGCGGCTCGATCCGGCTCGACTCGCTGATCGGCAAATACAGCGACAACTTGACTCAGGGCAACCTGGCTCTAGGCAGCACCGCGTGGCTCGCCGACGCCATGCAGACCGGTGGATCAGGCACGGGTTACGACAACAACGTGGAAGACGCCTATACCGGCGCCTCCAACCGCACTGCGGGTGCGTTGCAGGCGAATGGCCTCATCGACGCGGTGAACGCCACGATCGCCGACCCCGCCCAGCAGTTCGGCAAGCATTTCACCGAGATGCTCAAGTCGCGCATGTTCAAGGACGTGACGCTCGGCGACGGCGGCACGGACGGGACGGCGGACGTCGCCGTGCTCCGCGGCGACCGCGCCGACTACGACGTGACCCAGATCGATTTCACCGACGCCTGGGGTACGGCGATCACGGCCTACAAGATCGTGCACGCACGCAACACCGCGACGGTCAACGACGGCACCAAGCTCGTCGTCGGCATCGAGCGGCTGCAATTCGCCGACATGACGCTTGAGGCGGACCAGTTCCTGAACCAGGCCCCGAGCGGCGCGGCGCTGCTCTCAGGCTTTGCGACGGCGAACCAGAACACGGCCCCTCTGGCCGTGCAGACCACGCCGCCCTTCGGACCGCTGACGGTCGACACCGCCACCATAGTCGATCCCAACGGTACCGGACCGATGACGATCCAGTGGCAGATGCTTTTAGCCGGCGTCTGGACCGACATCGCGGGCGCGACGGGCAACACCTATAATCCCGCCGCCGCCGACATCGGTACGCAGCTGCGCGCGGCCGTCACTTACACCGACGGCGGCGGCATCACCGAGCATGTCTTCTCCGCCGCGTCCGACGTGGTTGGCAACACGATCCTCGGCACGGGTGTCGCCAACGTTCTCACCGGCACTGCCGGCCAGGACATCATATTGGGCCTCGGCGGCAACGACACGCTGAATGGCGGTGACGGCAACGACTGGCTGGACGGCGGTGCCGGCACCGACACGATGAACGGCGGCCTGGGCGACGACACCTACGTCGTCAACGCGGCCGGCGACGTGGTGAACGAGGACGGCAACGAGGGCATCGACACCGTGCGCTCGTCGGTCATCCGCACGCTCGGCAACAACCAGGAGAACCTGGTGCTGACCGGCGCCGGGAACATCGCCGGTACCGGCAACGCGCTCGACAACGTCATCACTGGCAATGGCGGCAATAACATTCTGACCGGCAATGCGGGGAACGATCTTGTCGACGGCGGCGCGGGCAATGACACGCTTCGTGCCACGGTGAATGACGGCAATGACGTCTATACCGGCGGCGCCGGTACGGACACGCTCAATCTGTCCGCCACCTCCGCCAATGCGAATGTCAATCTCGACACCGCTGCATGGACCGTCAACGGGCAGGCGCTGGCCGCCTCGACCGCGACAAGCACCCAGATCGGCACCGACTCGCTCTCCGGCATCGAGAACGTTACTGGCAGCTCCGGCAGCAACATTCTCGTTGGCGACAGCCTCGCCAACATGCTCCAGGGGCTGGGCGGCAACGACACGCTCGTTGGCGGCGCGGGAGCCGACCAGTTGATCGGCGGTGCCGGCAACGATACGGCGTCCTACGAAACGGCGGCTGCTGGCGTTTCGGCAACTCTCGTTCTGGGATTGAAGACGGGCGATGCTTTGGGCGACACCTATAACGGCATCGAGAACCTCACCGGTTCCGCGTATGACGACACGCTGACCGGCAATGGCGGCGCCAACATCCTCGATGGCGGTGCGGGCATCGACACGCTGTCAGGTGGCAACGGCAACGACACGCTCACCGGCGGCGCTGGCAACGACACGCTGTTAGGTGGCAACGGCAACGACACGCTCACGGGCGGCGCCGGCGACGATTACATGGATGGTGGCACCGGCAACGATGCGTTCGTGTTCGCCGCAGGTTTTGGCAATGACCAGGTCGCCGGTTTCGATTGGAATGCCACGAATGGGCAGGACTTGATCGACCTCAGCCAGCTCGGCATCACTCAGGCCGGGTTCGGTACCGACATTACCGTCGCGCAGGTTGGGGCTGACGCCGTGATCACGACCGCTGAAGGCACTGGCACGTTGCAAAACGTTAACGTTGCCAACATCACCGTGGACGACTTCCGCTTCGCGTAACACACGTTCCGGGCTGGCTCCGGCGGATGTCCGGGGCCAGCCTGAAGCCCAAAACCAGCTCTGGCGTCCCTTCCAGGACGCCACCTTTTTCTTAGCCGATGTCTCACTGCTTGCATAATTGGTGTACATACGTTCTCTGCGAATGCGGCGGAAGCTCAGCGGCACTGAGTTTCTGGAATGCCAGCAGCGTTTCGCTTTTTCTCATTGGCCCATTGAGGTGAGCGAGGTACCCAGATGAGCGAGCCGTTGAGATTGCTTACGCCGAAGGCGCCGGACCAATTGCGGAAGGCGTTGCGGCGCTGCGCGAGGGCGCTTCTGGGCGTCGGCATTTTCTCTAGCGTCATCAATGTCCTGGCGCTGACGGGCTCCCTCTATATGCTTCAGGTCTACGACCGCGTGCTGCCATCGCGTAACCTTCCCACCCTCGTGGGCCTTACGGTGCTGATGGTAGGACTTTATGCGATCTTCGGCGCGCTGGACTTCTTGCGTTCGCGAATTATGGTACGGGTCGGCCTGCGCTTCGACCGGCTCTTGCGCGGCAAGGTGTTTGGGGCCGTCTTGCTGCTGCCGTTACGCACCCGGCAATCGGCCCATGCGCTTCAGCCCATCCGCGATCTTGAACAGTTGCGCGGCTTTATTTCCGGGCCCGGTCCTACCGCATTATTCGATTTGCCCTGGATGCCGGTCTATCTGGCTCTCATCTTCATGCTCCATCCGCTGCTCGGGCTAACGGCTGCGGGTGGTGCGATCATCCTGGTCGCTCTTACTTTGTTGACCGAGGCGCGCAGCCGCACTCCAGTCCAGGCTACAGCGGTGAGTATCAGCGTGCGCCAAAACTTTGCCGAAGCGGCGCGGCGTAACTCTGAAATCGTGCGCGCCTTGGGGCTCGGCGGCCGGCTGGCTCAGCGCTGGGACCGGTATAATGAGGAGGTCTTGCGCGACCAGGCCCGGGCACTCGATGTGACGAGCGGATTTGGCTCTCTTTCGCGGGTGTTCCGCATGATCCTGCAATCTGGCCTGTTGGGACTTGGGGCCTATGTGGTCATACGCGGGGAGGCTACGGCGGGGGTTATCATAGCCGCCTCCATCATGACTTCCCGGGCGCTCGCCCCCATCGAGATCGCCATCGCCAACTGGCGCGGTTTCGTTGCCGCCCGCCAGAGCTACGCCCGGCTCGGCCAGGTGCTGCGCAGCTTCCCGCCCGAGTCCTGCAAGCTGGCCTTGCCGCGTCCCCAGAACAGCCTTGCCGTCGAAGGGCTTTTCGCCGGCGCGCCTGGCGAACCGCGGCCTATCGTGCAAAACATCTCATTTTCGCTTTCGGCAGGCGACGGACTCGGCGTGATTGGCCCCTCGGCCTCGGGCAAATCGACACTCGCGCGCGCGCTTGTGGGGGCGTGGCTGCCTCAGCGGGGCACTATCCGGCTTGACGGCGCTGCGCTCGATCAGTTTGAAGTGGAAGCGCTCGGCCGCGACATCGGCTATCTGCCGCAAGATATCGAGCTTTTCGAGGGCTCCGTAGCTGAAAACATTGCGCGCTTCGAAGACAGCGCACCAAGCGAAGCGGTGATTGCCGCTGCCTGCGCCGCCGGCGTCCACGACATGATTCTCCGCCTGCCTGAGGGGTATGAAACCCGCATCGGTGAGGGCGGCGCCATGCTCTCGGCGGGACAGCGCCAGCGCATCGCCCTCGCCCGTGCCCTTTATGGCGAGCCGTTCCTGGTGATCCTCGACGAACCCAACTCGAACCTCGACGCCGAAGGCGACGCGGCGCTTACTGCGGCAATCGCCTCGGTGCGGGAGCGGGGTGGCGTTGCCGTTGTCATCGCTCACCGGCCCGCCGCACTTTCTGCCGTCGACACGCTTATGGTGCTAGCCAATGGCCAAATGCAAGCCTTTGGCCCTAAGGAGGATGTCCTGGCCAAGATCATCCAGCCAGTGGCTGCGTCCGGCGCGGCGAGGGCACACCCCAACGTACAACCAGTCCGCTTTGGAGGCCCGCAGAAATGAACGCGCCGCAAAAGCACTCGCAATGGGAAGCCGCCGCGGAGCCAACTCATGCGCCGGACGGCATCCGCGGGACCGTGCTGACCGGAATGGCGATCGTGGTGCTGCTTGCAGGCGGCATTGGCACCTGGACCGTTGCGGCATCGCTCGCAGGCGCAGTATTGGCGGACGGCTCGGTCGTCGTCGATAGCAATGTCAAGAAGGTGCAACACGCCGCCGGCGGAACCGTCGGCGAAATCCGTGTTAAGGACGGCGACCGGGTGGAGCGTGGCGAAGTCCTGCTCCGGCTCGACGAGACCGTGGTGCGAGCCAATCTTCAGGTGATCACCAAACAGTTGGACGAACTCGCCATCCGTCAAGCGCGCCTTGGGGCCGAACGCGATGGTGCCGCCTCCATTGAAGTTCCATCCTTGCTCATCGGCCGCCAGAGCGAGCCCGGTGTTGCCGCCATGATCGCCGGCGAACGCAGCCTATTCGAGAGCCGCAGCACGGCAAGGACCGGGCAAAAGGCTCAGTTGCGCGAGCGAACTGCCCAGCTCAAACAAGAAATCGATGGGCTTACAGCCCAGCAAAAGGCCAAGGCCACCGAAATAACGCTGGTCAAAAAGGAACTTGCGGGCATTGAGCAGCTTTGGGCAAAGGGCCTGGTGCCAATCGCCAAGCTCATCGCCATGCAGCGTGAAGCGGCGCGCCTCGACGGGGAGCGCGCCCAACTCATGGCCCAGGCAGCGCAGGCCCGGGGTAAGATCTCGGAAATCGAACTGCAGATTATCCAGGTCGATCAGGACCTGCGCACAGAAGTAATTAAGGACCTGCGCGAGGCGCAGGCCAAGGAGGCCGAGCTTGCCGAAAGGCGGGTGGCGGCCGAAGATCAACTCAAACATATCGACATCCGCGCGCCGCAGTCAGGCAAAGTACATCAGCTTTCGGCCCACACCGTGGGAGGGGTGATCACCCCGGGCGAGCCCATCATGCTGATCGTCCCCGAAGCGGACAGGCTCGTCATCGAGGCTAAGATCGCGCCCCAGGACATCGACCTTGTGCGGCCAGGCCAACCCGCCTTCATCCGCTTTACGGCGTTCGACCAGCGCACTACACCCGAGTTCGAGGGCACAGTGACTCGGGTTTCGGCTGATTTGACGAAAGATCCGCAGAGTGGGGTGGCATATTACGTGGCGCGGCTCGCCCTCAAGGACGCAGCATCGTCCATGATGGCCGCGGACCGCAAGCCCGATGGCAAGCCGGACCAACTTGCGCTGATCCCCGGCATGCCCGCAGAAGTGCACATCCGTACGACGGAACGCACGGCGCTTTCGTATTTCATCAAGCCCCTGCGCGATCAGTTCGCCCGCGCCTTCACCGAGCGCTGAGCGGCTGACCTAACCGCTCTCTTTTCTTCAATCTGCAATTCCGTTAAGCTAATTAGTGAGGATTCCATGCCCGATAATAATATTGAGAGCCACACACTAGCGCTTCTTCGCGAAATTCGCGGCGAGATGGTTGCATTCCGGGAAGAGACGGCCACCCGCTTCGCAGAGGTGAGGGCGGATATTGCCGAGCTGCAGATCGGCGTCGCCGCCATTTCAGCCGATCTCAAGGTAGTTAAGAAAGACGTCGAAGACCTGAAAGAAACAAGCAGCATAATCGAAGGGCGGCTTGTCCGGATTGAGAAGCAGATGGGCTACGTGAAAGCGTAGCCATCTTGAACCCCCGCGCCGGTGCAGCGCAAGCATCCCCGCGAACCATTCTCCATCGGATTCTTTGGTATGAGAAAGTTGCAATCGTGCGCGCAGCAACGCCGATACTTTTCCTAGTATCGTCAAGACCTTAATGGGCTGCTCCGCGCCTTCGGCAACGCCTCGCTTGCCGCGCAATAAGCAACACGTCGAAGTTGCTCACGGGTAGATTATTCAGTATTAACGAATTGGGTACACGGGACGAGGGTCATGGGGCTTCGTGCATGGGTTATAGCGGCGGCGATCGCTTGGGCATGCCCTGCATATAGCGAGACGCCAGCAGAAGCGCGCGAACGCCAAGGCGCTTGGAATACCGGCGCACACATCGGAGAAGCGGCTGTACTCGTCGAGACCTGTCCTACTTCGCTCAAAATGTCGCCCATAGCCACTGCCATTCGGGATGAAATGCTGAACCAAGAGCAGCTCAGAGCGCATTTCGAGGCCGGTTATGCGCGGGGAATGGCGATGACCAAAAAGTTCAAGGAACGGGTCGAGGCCGCTAGAATACCAGCCGATGTGCTCTGCGCTTACGGCCTCAAACGATACGGAGTCGACGGCGGGGAAGTGCCCGGGCTTCTCCTGGAACTCGTTGAGAAGTGACACGCATCCGCATGAAAGCGCCACTGTGCGCTCTGCGGCGCCAGACGGCAAAATGCCGGAGTGAATCCCGCCAATGTCCGTTCAGCCGTCATCGCGAGGCGGCTTTAGCCGCCGTGGCGATCCATTGCAACATCAGAGACTTGGCCCTGGATTGCTTCGCTTCGCTCGCAATGACGGCGATCCTGCCCCGCTGGAAATGAACTCGCTGAACAGGTGCGGTGCCCGATGAACCTCTCCCTTGCGCGAGACTTACCGATTGTGTCATTTTTACTACAGCAAAAAGGCAGCCAGCGCTCTATGCTTCGCATGCAATAATTGAATGCCGGAATTTCCTGGCGGCAAGATGGGCACAGGGAAGTGGGACGACGGGAGGGGTATGAGTAATGTATAAGTTTGGGCTTTCGGCCGCGGTGGCCGCGCTCGCGCTCGGGCTGGGCAGCCCGGCGGCGTTTGCAACCGACGGCTATTTCCAGGATGGTTACGGCGCACGGCAAAAGGCGCTTGGCGGCGCGGGCGTCGCCGACAGCCGGGATGCTACGGCTATTGCCAACAACCCAGCCGGCCTCGTGGATGTGGACGATCAGACGACGGTGTCGCTGTCGCTGTTCAGCCCGCAGCGCTCGTATGAGGCGGGGCCATATGTAATGGCTATGGTACCCCAGGTGCTGCCGGGAGAGCATGGCTCGGATTCGAACCTGTTCGGGATTCCGAACGTTGCCTGGACTCATCGTTTGAGCCCCAACACCGTACTTGGTATCGGCATGTACGGAAATGGCGGCATGAATACGCGGTATCCGGACGCAGTCTATCCGTTTGGGCATTCGCCGACAGGCGTCGATATGAACCAGGCATTCATGTCGGTCGGCCTGTCGCATCGCATGGGACGGTTCTCGTTTGGCGTTGCTCCTATTCTCGCGGTGCAGACGTTTAAGGCTTATGGACTCGGCGGGTTTGCAGGCTATTCTGTCGACCCGAATAATGTGAGCGACAACAGCTTCTCCCTCTCCTATGGCGGAGGCGTCCGGGCTGGCGTTCAGTACGACATCATGCCTAATGTCCGCATTGGCGTTGCAGGCAACAGCCGCGTCTATATGACGGAATTCGACCACTATAAAGGGCTGTTCGCCGAACGTGGCGATTTTGACATTCCCGCGAGCGTCACGGCGGGCGTGGCTGTGGATGTCAGGCCGAACCTCACGGTGATGTTCGATTACAAGCGCATCTTTTATAGCGACGTCGCCTCCATCGGAAATCCCTCCGCTAGCCTGCTGGCAGGGGCAAAACTCGGTGCCGATAACGGCCCTGGTTTCGGCTGGCACGACATCAACATTTTTAAGGTGGGTGCGGAATGGCGCTACAATCCGATCTGGACCTTCCGGGCGGGCTACTCCTATAATGACAGCCCGGTCAAATCCGCTGACGTGATGTTCAACATCCTCGCGCCTGCCGTCGTGCAGCACCACATTACCAGCGGTGTCAAGTACAAGTGGTCGGATAACCTCGATCTGGAATTGGCCGCAGTCTATGTGCCCGAGTCCTCTGTTAAAGGAACGGATCTTGCTGGCGTAGGCCAAGACATCGAAATCAAGATGCACCAATATGAGGGCACCTTCGGCATCGTCTACCATTGGGACGGCCACAGGGACCTTGAACCCCTCAAATAAGCCGCAACCGGCGGAAGCCTGAGATTGCGCGAGAAACCGGAAAGCAGCCGCTCAATAACAAGCTGCTTTCCGGAAGATTTTGGGGCGGGGTGCCCTCTCCGTTAAGATCCTTATAGCTCTTCGATGACCTTGCGCAGCTTTCCCTGCACTTCGCCAGCGACAGCGGCAAGGCCCGGGTTTTCAACGGCCCGCATCGAGGCAATGGGATCGACGGCCGAGACTTCGACTTGGCCGCCGGCATGTTCCTGCACGATGACGTTACAGGGAAGCATCGTGCCGATTTTGTCCTCTAGTTGGAGCGCCCGATGAGCCAGGCCGGGATTGCAAGCGCCAAGAATGCGGTATTTGCGGAAATCGGCTCCGATCTTCTGCTTGAGCGTTTGCTGGACGTCGATCTCGGTCAACACTCCAAAGCCCTCGCGCTTCAGGCCCTCGACCGCCTTGGCTATTGCTTCGTCGAAGGTCAAATTGACAGTCTTCGAGAAATGATACGTCATGCTGTTGGTCCTCGGTTAAGCGGGGTACATCCGCGGTTCGAATAGGGGCAGAATCGTTATCCAACCCTGAGCTTCACAATAAGGTTGACTGCACGCATCGGGACTATATTACTATTCGTATATGACAATGCGTGGGGCAAAGATAGTCGTCCACAGATAGAATGCCTGATACGATCTTGAAGGAGGAGACATGATCAAAAGACGGCAGTTTCTCGGTTTAGCGGCGGCAGGCACAGCCGCGGCAGCCTTCGGCACCCGCGCCTTTGCGGCGGGCAAGACGATGACCCACCCCTTCGCCAATGGCGAGCGCCCGGTGGCTGCTTTCCCTCAAAAGCGCCCGCTTATCGTAATGACCGAGCGGCCTCCGCAGCTCGAGACCCCCTTCGAGGTCTTCAACGAGGGCATCATTACCCCCAATGACGCGTTCTTCGTCCGCTATCACTTGGCCGATATCCCAACGTCGGTCGATCCGGAGACCTATAAGATCGAAGTCGGCGGCACGGTGAATACGCCCCTGCAGCTTAGCCTTAACGATCTCAAGAGCATGAATGCGGTTGAACTCGTAGCCGTCAACCAATGCTCCGGAAACAGCCGCGGGCTTTTCGAGCCGCGCGTAGCCGGCGGGCAGCTCGCGAATGGCGCGATGGGCAATGCCAAGTGGAAAGGTGTGCCACTCAAAGCGATTCTCGAGAAGGCCGGTGTGAAAGCCGGGTCCAAGCAGGTCACGTTCGACGGTCTCGACAAGCCGGTGCTTCCTGGAACCCCGGACTTCCTCAAGTCCATTGACATCGACCACGCCCTCGACGGCGAGGTCATGGTCGCTTACGCCATGAATGGAGAGGACTTGCCGTTCCTCAACGGTTACCCGGTACGTCTCATCGTGCCCGGCTATTACGGCACCTACTGGGTCAAGCATCTTACCAACGTCAACGTTGTCGACGCGACCTTCGAAAAGTTCTGGATGAAACCGGCTTACCGGACCCCGGACAACGAGTGCAAATGCACAGAGCCTGGAAAAGGGCCAAAGCATACGATCCCGATCACCCGTTTCGATGTGCGCTCTTTCATCACGAACGTGAAGAATGGGCAGAGCGTGAAGGCCGGCAAGCTCGAACTCAAGGGCATCGCTTTCGACGGCGGTTATGGGATCACCGATGTGGTCGTCTCCACCGATGGCGGCAAGAGCTGGACGGGGGCGAAGCTTGGGGAAGACCTCGGCAAGTATTCGTTCCGCGCGTGGTCTACCGCTGTAGACCTGAAGGCCGGCACGCATGACTTGAAAGTACGTGCTGTCAATCGCATCGGACAATCGCAGCCAACATCGGCGCTCTGGAACCCCGCCGGGTATATGCGCAACGTTGTCGAAACTGTTCAGGTTAAGGCAGCGTGAGGAACAATATGAAAAAGATTGGGATGCGCGAGGGAACCATGATGAAACGTATCGTGCTGGTAGCCGCGGGAGCGGCGTTGCTGGGCTTGGCTTCTGGGGCCCAAGCCGCGCCGAAAACAATAACGCTTCCAAAGGAGACTTCGGCCTTCAAAAAGGGGCCGGGTGTTGAGGCGGCCGAGGCGAACTGCCTCGTGTGTCATTCGCCGGACTACGTTTACATGCAGCCTCCTGCGAAGGATAAGAAGGCTTATTGGTCGGCGACTGTGACCAAGATGATTAAAGTCTTCGGCGCATCGATTACGCCCGAAGATGCCGACAAGGTCACCGATTATCTGGTGAAGAACTACTAGCTAGTTCACGTTCATGAACGAACGGCGGCTGCGGTCCTGCAGCCGCCGTTTTTTGTTGCGATATGCGATTATGGCTTGCGGACGTGCCTTCAGGTGTCATCGCGAGGCGGCTTTAGCCGCCGCGGCGATCCATGCAGCGCAGGAGATTTGCCCTTGGATTGCTTCGCTTCGCTCGCAATGACGGCGATCTGACTCCGCCAGAAGCGGCTTTAGCGGTATTGCGCCGGCGGCTGCGGATTATTTGCCGGGTTCGTGTCGTGCTTGGACAACCGGGTTATCAGCTCCCCGCCTATGAGAGGCTGCAAGTCTAATTCGAGCGCGTCCGCGATCTCCTGCGCATAGACCTCATTGCCGCCCGCATAGAGGGTAAAGGATTTGAGGTACTTTTCCTTCTTCTCCGGGTTCTCGATTGTCGCTTTTGTCCATTTATAAAGAGGGTAATCCCCCGGCCCGAACTTTTCTGCTTGCGCCACATAGTCTGCAAAAGCATCGAACTGCGATTTCATCACGGCCCCGTGCTTAGCTAGAATGTCTGTGAGCGGCTTGAGCACCGGATTGCCGGGATCGCTGCGCGCCACCTTCGCGGCCTCATCGCTTAAGTTGATCCGGATTTGATATTGCCATTGATCGCTCATGGCTCTTCTCCCTTTGCCTCATGAATGCTTCTCTGTCCGCTCTGGGGCATCATACGGCAAAAATCTTAGCTCAACACCCCTCCCCCTGGAGGGGCACCACGAGGCGGAACTTATCAGTTCCCTTTTTTTTGAGCCTCCGGGCCGGCCGGTGCCGGCTGCCACCACATGGGGAGCGGCATTGCAAAATGACGCGATTTTTTCTTCTAGCGCCGGAAAGCCGCGCCGGCTTCAAAGACATAAAGGGCGTAATTATTCATGCCTATCGGGGCATGGATGAGCACGGCATAAGCCTTCTTGCGGCTGGAGTAGCCTTTTATGCCCTCTTTGCGATATTCCCCGCGCTTGGCGCCGCGACTTGGATTTTTGGCCTGCTTGCCGATCCCGCAGCAATACAGAACCAGCTCAATGGCTTGCGCGGGGTACTTCCTGCGGAAGCCTGGCAATTGATCGCCCGCCAGCTTGAAGCGCTCACCTCGCGGAGCACCAGCCTTTCGCTGGCGGGTATTTTCAGCCTCCTCGTAGCTCTTTATTCAGCCCGGCTCGCAGCATCCTCGATGATGCAGGCGCTTAATACTGTCTATGGCGTGAAAGAGACGCGCGGCTTTATCCTCACAAATGCCTTGGCAATCCTTTTTACGCTGGTGGCGATCGCCGTCTTGCTCATTGCCGTGGGGATCTTGGTTGTACTTCCCATCCTCTTCAGCTTCGCAGGGCTACGCTCGCTGTCCGCGGAGATCATCGGCTATCTGCGATGGCCGGCGCTCGCGGCGCTCATGGCGCTTGCTCTTGCGCTTATCTACAGATACGGCCCAGACAGGAAGAATGCCCGGTGGAAATGGCTCACCTGGGGATCGGGCACGGCGACGCTTCAGTGGCTTGCCGCATCCTACGGATTCTCCTGGTACGTCTCTGCCTTCAATTCCTTCGACAGGGTGTACGGCTCGCTCGGCGCGGCCGTGATCCTTTTGTTCTGGTTTTGGATCACAATCTTTAGCGGACTGCTCGGTGCAGAGCTCGATAACGCCATCGAGCGCAAATTTGATGTACCTCCAAAATAGTTTCGATGGGTGCGCTGGCTCATAAGCCAGGCTCTGCTATCCCGTTTCGCGGCCTTCCGGCTTGGTGACGTGACCGGTGCGGCTGATGAACCCGACACCGGCAAGGACCAAAGCGATCCCCAAAACCTGCCAGCCATCGATGGGCTCGTTGAACAGGAGCACCGACGAAATGCCGACGCTGACATAGCTGAGCGCCGCGACGGGCTGCGCAAAGCTTAAATCGGTTTTGCTGAGCACGGACATCCAGTTCGCGAACTGCAGGCTCATCACCAAAACGACGCCAAGGAAAAGCGGCTCGCGGAAGATGGCCAGGAAGGAACCCCAGGACTCGGTTTCGCCAGGAAGGGCCAGCACGGCCGATTTCCAGAACAGTTGCACCGACGTGTCGAGAATGACCGCTAAAGCCAAGCCGATGACAACGCTCAAGGGTATTTTCCGGGACAGCTTCATGCCTTGAGACATATACCCCCGGCCTTGGCTGTAACAATTGGTCCGGCTATTTCCAGTTAACGGTGATGCATACGGGACACAGTTCTGGAGCGTTTCCGGCGCAAGCGGAGGCACGTCATTGCGAGCGCAGCGAAGCAATCCAGAGCCAAGTCTTAGATGCTGCTATGGATCGCCGCGGCGGCAAGAGCCGCCTCGCGATGACGCTGAACGCGCATTGGCCGGATTCTCTCTAAGCGCCGGCGGCGGCGCCCTTAAGGGCATCGCGAAGCCGGGCCAGTTCTTCGGGGCCGCGTGGAAGGCCAAACCGCAAGGCGCTGCGATCCCGGAAAGGGCGCGTCAGGATGCCTTGCCGGGCAAGTGCCGCGAACATCTCCCGGCTCTGGCTGTGCGCCGAAAGCCTGAACAGCGCGGTTCCGCCGGCGATGCGGAACCCGGCTTCCGTCAACACCTCGTCCAACTGGCTTGCTGCTTCTTTCAGCCTTGACCGCTGCATGGCCGCCCATTCGCTATCAGGAAGCGCGGCCTGCCCAAAGGCAAGGGCCTGCGCTGAAACCGGCCACGCTCCAAGCGCGCTCCTTAGCCGGGCCGCGACCGGATGGGAGGTAATGGCGAAGCCCAGCCGCACTCCGCCCGCGCCGTAGAATTTGCCGGCGGATCGAAGGACGAGCGTGTAATCGAGGCGCGCAACCTGGGGCAAAAGCGAATGGCTTTCATCGGCATCCGCGAAAGCCTCGTCGACGATCAGCAAGCCGTCGCGGCGCTTCAGCGGCGGCAGCGCTGCTGCAAGCGCGGCATGGGAGACAAAGCGGCCGTCAGGGTTGTTCGGATTGACAACGATCAGGATCGCCGCACCGCCGGCGTGATCGAGCGACGCGATCTCAGAGACCGAATGTCCTGCCGCGGCCCAGGCGGCGGCATGGCCGGAATAGGCCGGTGCCAAGACCGCGACCCTTTTCGGCTCGCGGAATAGCCAGGGCAGGATGCTGAGCCCGGCATCGGTCCCCGGCAGCGCCACGGCTTCGGCCATCGGGGGAATGCGATAGGCTTTCCGTGCGATTTCGATCAAGCAATGCAATGCCGTGGCGTCTGGCAGACGCTGGAACTCCACATCAGGCAGTCGCGGAACGGGATAGGACCATGGGCTGATGCCGGTCGAAAGATCGATCCAAGGCCCGGGCGCTTGGCTGTAAATCTCGCGCGCAAGATCGAGCCGGCCGCCATGCTCGAAGAAGCGCAAATCGATTTCATCTGCTAATGATCCGGTCATGCCGCCCGACACTTTCCCATTGCTTCTAATTGCTTTGCTGCTCGATGGCCTGTCCGGCTATCCCGGCTGGATATTCCGCCGCATTGGCCATCCCGTCACCTGGATAGGGGCCGTGATAGGCTTTGCGGAGCGCCGCCTCAACAGAGAACAATGGCCGCGCATTCACCGCAAGAGCGCAGGCGTTCTCACAATCCTTTTCGTGACGGCGGCGGCTGCGGCGGCGGGCTTGCTTATCCAAATAGCGGCGGCAAATCTGCCATACGGCTGGATCGTAACTTCGATTGCGGCGAGCACGCTCATCGCTAGCCGGAGCCTTTACGAGCACGTCCGCGATGTGGCGGCGGCTTGCGAAACCAGCCGCCTCGAAAGCGGCCGGCTCGCGGTCTCGCGCATAGTTGGACGCGATCCGCACACCCTCGATAGCCACGGCGTGGCACGCGCGGCTATCGAAAGCTTGGCCGAGAATGCCTCCGACGGCGTGGTTGCGCCCGCGCTCTGGTTCGCGGTATTGGGATTGCCAGGACTTGCTGCTTACAAGGCGATCAACACGGCCGACAGCATGATCGGGCACCGGACACCG
This sequence comes from uncultured Rhodomicrobium sp., assembly GCA_964498645.1. Taxonomy (GTDB): domain Bacteria; phylum Pseudomonadota; class Alphaproteobacteria; order Rhizobiales; family Rhodomicrobiaceae; genus Rhodomicrobium. Next base: position 33,257 of record CAZCIF010000002.1, read on the forward strand.
CGTCATGAAGCCTTCGGCTGGGCATCGGCGCGCCTCGACGATCTCGTTAATTTGCCGGCATCCCGGCTGACCGCAGCCCTCTTCACGCTGTCGGCGTTCCTCGCGAAGGCATCGCCGCGCGGTGCAATAGCCGCCGTGATCCGCGATGCGCGCCGGCACCGCTCGCCGAACGCCGGCTGGCCGGAAGCGGCCATGGCTGGCGCGCTTGGCCTTAAGCTCGCCGGGCCGCGCTTTTATGGCGGTATCCGCGTCGAGGATGCCACCATGGGCGATGGCCGGGCCGAGGTGGCGGCGTACGACATCTGGCGCGCCTTACGCCTTGCGAAAATCGCATGGGCGATCATGCTTGCGGGCGCCGGGGTTTGCGTTCTTCTCACCGCGCAATTCTGAGCAGCGTTTCCATATCGATATGCCGGGCGAGGTGGGCCGCCAGCTCGTCCAGCGTTTGCTCGATCAATACTTCATAGGCGAGCGGGAAGTGAGGGGGGCTTCCGCTAGTAGATGCAGCGAACGTGGCGAGCCAGGATGCGCGGAAAGCATCGGAGGCGAAAAGGCCGTGCACGTAACAGCCGGCAACGCGGCCATCTGCGCTTATTGCCCCTTCCGGGCGGCCATCGCCGAAGTGCAAGAATGGCCGGCCGAGCGCTTCGCCTTCGCTGACGCCTACATGCATCTCGTAACCCTCGAATGGCGCGCCGCAAGCGGTTCCGCTCACGCACCTCAGCGTTTTTTCGCCGGTGAGGACGGTGGCAAAATCGAGATAGCCAAGCCCGTCCACGGTGCGCGGCGGGCCTTCGATGCCATCGGGATCGGAAATCGTCCGGCCCAGCATCTGAAAGCCGCCGCAAAGTCCAAGCACGCGCCCGCCGCGCCGGAGATGGGCAGCGAGATCGATGTCCCAGCCCGCCGCGCAAAAGGCTTCGAGATCGGCGATGGTCGCTTTCGAGCCAGGCAAGAGGATGACACCGGCGCCGGCGGGGAGCGGCTTGTCACGCGGGATCATTTCGACGCTCACGCCGGGTTCGAGCCGCAAGGGATCGAGATCGTCGAAGTTCGAGATGAAGGGAAGAAGCGGCACGGCGATTTTAAGCTTCCACCCCTCACCCTGTCCCTCTCCCAATGGGAGAGGGGACGATGAGGGCGGGGGTGAGGAGCGTAACCCCAGCGCATCCTCCGCAGGCAGGCGGCTTGCTCCCGGAAAAAACGGGACGAGGCCCAACGCACGCCATCCGGTCATTTCCGCGATAGCGGTCATCCCATCCGCGAACAGGCCCGGATCGCCGCGCATCTTATTGACGATAAAGCCCTCGATCCGCGCCGCATCCGCAGGCGTCAGCACATACTTCGTGCCCGCAAGGCTCGCGATGACGCCGCCCCGGTCTATATCGCCAACGACGATCACCGGCAAACCCGCCGCTTCCGCGAAGCCCATATTCGCGATGTCGTTCGCGCGCAGATTGATCTCCGACGCGCTGCCCGCCCCTTCCACGAAAACGAGATCGTGCGTTGCCTTGAGCCGCCCGAAGCTCTCCAGGACCGCCGGCAGGAGCGCGCGCTTGCGATCCTGAAACTCGCGCGCGCGGGCCGAGCCCGTGACCCTGCCCTGCACCACGATCTGCGCGCCGATCTCGCTTTGCGGCTTTAGGAGGACCGGGTTCAAGTCCACCGTCATGACGCAGCGCGCCGCGCGGGCTTGCAGCGCTTGCGCCCGGCCGATCTCGCCGCCATCTTCGGTGATTGCGGCGTTGTTGGACATGTTCTGCGGCTTGAACGGGGCGACGCGGAAGCCAGCGTTCGTGAAATGACGGCACAGCCCGGCGACAATGAGCGATTTGCCCACGTCGGAGCCGGTTCCCATAATCATAATTGAGCGTGCTGTCACGGGAGAAAACTGGAAGGTGAGGCTGCAGAGGAATAACAATGAAATTATACGTTCAGGAACTGGAGTATGAAAAGAACAGTCTCACGGGCAAGCTTCGTTCGCACAGCTTTCTGCGGCGCTGCCGTGAGGGGAGCATAAGCCTCGACGAGTTAAGGCTGTTTTTGGTGCAGCAGGGTCTCTATGGCGCACATTTCACAAGATACCTTTGCGCCTTGATGTCCAACCTTCCAAGTAACTTGGAAGTTCGTATGCTGGCTCAAAATCTCTTCGAGGAACTCGGCCTGGACGAAAGCGGCTCTCGTCCCCATCACCTGATCTATAAAGATATGCTCACGCGTTTCTTGTTGAGCTTGGAAAACGCAAAACCGCTGAGCGGCACCAGCACGTTGATAAACACCATGCTAACGCACTGCCGGAGACCCAATCCGTCCTTTGGGCTGGGCGCGCTTTGCCTTGGCGCCGAAGCGCTGGTGCCTGCGTTTTATGGCGATATCGTCGCCGGATTTCTGAGCTGTGGGATCGCAAAGGAGGACCTGGAGTTCTTTACCCTTCATATGGAATGTGACGACGGTCATGCTGCGGCGATGTTCGATATCATGGCTTCACTCGCCGCGAAGGAGCCGGGCGAGATGGAAAACATGGTGGCCGCAGGCCGTCAGCTGGTGGACGCGCGCCTTTCATTTTTCACATCGATCGAAGAGGCTGGCAACCTTACAAAAA
>CAZCIF010000002.1:35868-40432 GCA_964498645.1 uncultured Rhodomicrobium sp.
AATGGCAGTGTAACCGGACTGTTGAAATGTCATCGTCATTGCGAGCGAAGCGAAGCAATCCAGGGCCAAGTCTTTGTTTTGCTCTGGATCGCCACGGCGGCTAAAGCCGCCTCGCGATGACGCGAGCGCACATAGTTTGAATCCGCTCTAGCGGGAAGGAGCAAGAGGCCATGGCGCAAACCCTGGGTCTCGCGAAACCAGATCTCATGGACATCGCCAAGAGCAAAATGCGCGAGCACCTCACGATGCCTGGCTGGACTGTTCGCGAGAGGCTCGCCCTGACATGCCGGATTCTTTTCGCGAAAGGACACGATTCCGGTTTGACGGGGCAAATCACCGCGCGCGGCGACGCCGCCGGCACGTTCATCACCCAGCGGCTGGGCCTCGGCTTCGATGAGATCGCCGCATCCAACCTCCTGCTTGTGGACGAGGATCTGAACGTTCTCGGCGGCGAAGGGATGCCAAATCCCGCCAACCGCTTCCACACCTGGATCTACCGGAGCCGCCCAGACGTTAATTGCATCATTCACACGCACCCCTTGCATGCTGTCGCGCTGTCGATGCTTGGACGGCCGCTCAAAATCTCCCACATGGACACCTGTGTTCTGTATGAGGACACCGGATTCTTGCCGGAATGGCCGGGCGTTCCCGTGGGCAATGAAGAAGGCAAGATCATTTCCGCGGTCTTGGGGACAAAGCGGGCTGCGCTACTTGCGCATCATGGTTTGGTCGTGGCCTGCCGGTCGGTCGAAGAGGCGTGCGTCGTTGCCGTGCTTTTCGAACGTGCGGCACGGCTTCAGCTTTTGGCCGAATCCGCGGGCGAAATCCGCGACCTGCCGCCGGAGCTTGCGCGCGAAGCGCACGACTGGATTTTGCAGGAAAAGCGATCGCAGGCGGCATTCTATTATTACGCGCGCCAGATTTTGCGAACCGCGCCGGAAGGCGAAGAACATCCGCTTAGCTGACGGCGGAAGGTAGCGGCGGTTGGAGCGGTCCTCGCGTTCGCCAGGGCTTAGGTTTCCAGCGCTGAGGAGGCCGGCTCCCGCCAGCGCGAAAAATATGACCGTGACGGCGATCAAGGCGGGATGGGAGAAGAAGGCAGCAAAGCCGCCCCTGCCACGATGGCAAGCCCGAGATAGGCGAGCGTGGCCAGCACCATGAAGAGCGTTAATCCTGGCGCGGACCTCATGGCGTCTCCCGGTCAAAATTCGATCCCGGCCTGCGCCTTGAATCCCGCCGCGAAATGGTGCTTCACCGCGCCCATTTCGGTCACGCAATCGGCGGCGGCGATGAGGTCCGGCTTGGCGTTGCGGCCGGTTACAACAACGGTCAGTTCAGGGCGCCGGCTCTTCAGCGCCTCGATCACCTGGGCGAGCGGCAAATAATCGTAGCGCAGCGCGATGTTGAGCTCGTCCAGGATCAAGAGCCGGATGCTGGGGTCCGCCATCAGCTCGCGCGCCTTCGCCCAGGCCGCCTCAGCCGCCGCGATGTCGCGCGCTTTGTCCTGCGTCTCCCAGGTGAAGCCTTCGCCGAGCGTGTGCCACGGCATCTGATCGCCAAAGCGCGCGAAAGCAGTTCGCTCTCCTGTCTCCCACGCGCCTTTGATGAACTGCACCACGCCCACGCGCCAGCCATGGCCAAGCGCGCGCAGCGCCAGCCCGAAGGCGGCGGTGGATTTGCCCTTGCCGGGCCCCGTATGCACGATCAGCACACCGCGCTCGATGGCCTTCGAGGCAACCTCGGCATCTTGCACGGCCTTGCGCTTTTCCATCTTCGCCTTATGGCGCGAAAGCTCATCTTGCGGAGGGGCGGGATCACTCATCTTTCAACACCATGGGCAGGCCAGCGGCCATGAACACCACCCGGTTGGCCAGGCCTGCGATTGCCTGATTGAGGCGGCCGGCGCTGTCGCGGAACTCCCTCGCCAGCGCATTATCGGGCACGATGCCAAGACCGACCTCGTTCGAGACGAACACTATAGGCGCTTCGGTTGCGCGCGCGGCAGCGATGAGCTTGGCGGACTCCCTTTCGATATCCATCCCGGCCAGGATGATGTTCGTCAGCCAAAGCGTGAGGCAATCCACGAGGATAGGGGCAGCGCTGGCCTCGATAAGCGGGGCGATGGCGCGCGGCTCCTCGACCGTCCGCCAGCCCTCGCCGCGCCGCGCCTGGTGCTGCGCAACCCGCTCGCGCATCTCGCTATCGAAGGCCTGCGCCGTCGCGCAATAAACCCACGGGGGCGGCAGCGCTGTCACCAGACGCTCGGCATAGGCGCTCTTGCCTGACCGCGCGCCGCCCAGCACCAGGGTTTTTGAATTTTCCGGTTTCATTCGCCTGCACCGGTAAATGGATTGAATACCGGTACACCAAAGGGCGCAAAGTCTCGAACATTTCGTGTTGCTAAGACCAGATTATTGACAATTGCCGTGGCTGCAATCATGCCGTCCTCGAAATGAACCCTCGATCTGCGGTGCATTATACGAGCGCAGGCTCGAAAGCACGTTGCATCCATGGCCAGGATATTGAAAGTGGAGGCGACCTTTTCTAGCCAAGCCTCGATCTCAGCCGCTCTCCGATGGTCCCGTTCCCGGGTCAATTCAACACCCGCCTGGAGTTCTCCGATTGTAACGGCGGAAAGATGCAGCGCGCTGTCCGGTTGCTGAGTAATCCAGGCGGTGACCGCACCGTGAGGCCGGGGCCGGCGTAGTTCGGAAACGACATTTGTATCGAGCAGATACACGTTTAGTCGAGGCTCGGCGGTGTTCGCCTTGCTCGTCCACGAGGCGGTAGCTCGAGTTATATCCGCGGCTCAGGCGCAAGAAGCAGCTCTTTCAGGGTAGGACGTGCAGCGAAGCGCAGCCACTCGGAAAAAGGAATAAGGACGGCAGCGTCCACTCCGCGCTTGGTTACAATCTGCGGTCCCTCGCGGAGGCACGTTTCGAGAAGCTCGCTAAAACGGGCTTTTGCATCCTGTACGGGCCAGCTCTTCATTTTGGCGATCTCCTGACTAGTCTGAGATCTAGTCAGAGAGTACCTCATTGTCAAGAAGGCGTCTCCACCCTAGCAATGTCTGGCTGGGCGGCTCACCAAACGCCTCGGGGCGCGGCCGAGTTTAAATGGACGGTTGGGTCCAGCGGCTAAAGATCTGCTAAACTAAAACGCTCTATTCGACAGGCGCGTGCGCATCTTGTACGAATAAGTCATGATAAATTCATGGATTGAGCGCTTCCCCGCCCTGAAGCAATTGCCAGAAGAGATTCAGCAGCGTTTGCAGGCAGAGGGCCGGATTGTAACGCTGCCGGAGGGAACGCGCATCTTCGGACCTGGTCAATCGCCCTCGAATTTTCTTCTTCTTCTCGATGGCTCGATCCGCGTGCAGCAGGTTTCGGAGAGCGGGCGCGAAATCGTCCTCTACCGGGTCGCCGCCGGACAGAGCTGCGCGCTTACCACCGCCTGCCTTATGGGCCACGACGATTATCAGGGCGAAGGCGTCGCGGAGACGCGCGTCGAGGCGGTCGCGATTCCCCGCGCCACCTTCGACGATCTTATTGCAAGCTCCCCCGTATTCCGGCGTTTCGTGTTCACCGCGTTCAGCGCGCGGATCACCGATCTCTTCCGCGTCATCGATGAGATCGCCTTCTCGCGTATAGATGTGAGGCTTGCGCAAAAGCTGCTTCAGCTTAAGAACGCAAAAGGCGAGATCGCAGCCACCCATCAGCAACTCGCCGTCGAGCTTGGCACCGCACGCGAGGTTGTGAGCCGCCAATTGAACGAGTTTCAGCGGCGCGGCTGGATCAAAAGCGGGCGCGGCGTGATATCCATCACGCAAGAGGAGGCGCTGCAAAACCTTGTCCGCGCAGAGTAAAGTTTCCACAGCTTCGTGACAAAGTTACAGACGGAATGCTATAATTGGCCTAAGCTTTTTCTTCCAAACATGGGGAGATTACAATGACCAGGAATGTTGGCACTTTGGATCGCATCCTGCGCGTCATCGTTGGGCTAGCTCTTATCGCTTTCGCCGTTCTACAGCCCGATGTCAGCTGGGCATGGATCGGATGGATCGGCATTGTTCCAATCCTTACGGCTGTTGCGGGGTGGTGCCCCGCCTACCGTCTGATCGGAGCAAGCACCTGCTCGCGCGAGTGACCTCAGGCATTGCCACGGCAGCGGAGCTTTAACAGTTCCGCTGCCGCTGGGCTGCGGAGAGTTTTCCCCTGATGCGGCGCATATTCCGCCGGCGATATACCCCAGACTTCCGGTATAAATGCTAAGGTGTTTTCCGCTTTAACTGGATAGCTGTGCGGCCGGTCAGGACTTCCGGCTCCCGGTATTAGAAGATCGGCGCACCGGCTTGTGCCGGAAGCGAAAAACTTCCCCATCTTCGAATTCATTTACCTGTCACAAGCGCTTGCTAGACCTTGCTCAACCGGCGGGGAGGTCTAAACGGTGCAAGTTCAACCGGTCTTAACGGTCAGGCGCGTTTCCAAAGCCTTCGATCGCGATATCAAGGTCCTAAAAGGAATAGATTTCTCGCTGCACGAAGGCGAGATGACCGCACTCATTG
>CAZCIF010000002.1:40442-59710 GCA_964498645.1 uncultured Rhodomicrobium sp.
TTGGAGCGTCCGGCTCCGGTAAATCGACGCTGATCCGGGCGATTGCGGGCCTTCTCCCCATCGATAGGAGCCGCGAGTAAGGCGAAGGGGAAATCCTGCTTTTCGGCAAGCCGATGCAGAAGCGCGGCCGGGTGACCAAAGAAGCTAAGGCGCTGCGTTCAAGAACGGGCGTGGTGTTTCAACAGTTCAATCTGGTTCCGCGCCTGCCGGTTCTGACCAATGTTTGCATCGGCCTGCTGGGCCAAATCAAATCCCTTCGGGGCACAATTGGAGTTTTCACGAAGCATGAAAAGCGTCTTGCGCTTAGCGCATTGGCGCGCGTCGGCATCGAGGAACACGCGCTGAAGCGCGGTTCGCAGCTCTCGGGCGGACAGCAGCAGCGCGCGGCGATTGCGAGAACGCTTGTGCAAGGAGCGGAGTTTCTGATTGCCGACGAGCCGATCGCATCGCTCGATCCAAGCTCCGCCCGGCGTGTGATGGATATCCTTGCCGATCTCAATCAGCGCGACGGCATTACGATTTTTGTGTCCCTTCATCAGGTCGAATACGCCATCAAATACTGCCCGCGCACCATTGCCTTGCGCGCGGGCGAGATCGTTTACGACGGGCCGTCGGCGGCGCTGACGCGCGAGTTTCTGAGCGAGCTTTACGGCGACGAAAGCAACGAGCTTTTCGTTCCCGGTTTCGATCACTCCGGCCCTGCCGGCCCAGAGCCTGCCGCAGCCAACGGCGTCCGGCCAGACGCCTCCATCATGGGAGGCTTGCATCCGCTTTCACCCTCGCAGTCCGAAGACGAAGCCCTCCTTAGAGCTTCGTGATGGATGGCCAGGTGATCAAACCAAGGCCCGGCGCGAAAAGCGCGCAAGGGCATTGGACCGTATGAACCCAAACCAACTGAGGCAATCATGGTTCTGTTGCGAAAACTTGCGGTGTCCGCGCTCGGGGCACTTGCGCTCGCGGCTTCGGCAGCATGTGCCGGGGCTGAGACACCCGCCGAGATCAACTTCGGAATTATCTCGACCGAAGCTACGGTCAACCTGAAGAAAGACTGGGAACCCCTCATCGCGGCCATGTCGAAGGCGACGGGCCTCAAAATCAACCCATTCTATGCGAGCGACTATGCCGGCGTGATCGAGGCGATGCGCTTCGGCAAAGTACAAATCGCGTGGTACGGGAATAAGTCCGGCATGGAAGCGGTCGACCGCTCGAACGGCGAAGTCTTCGCGCAAACTGTCGCGAAGGATGGCAGCGAGGGGTACTACTCTCTCGTCATCGTCCATAAGGACAGCCCTTTCGAGAAGCTGGACGACATCCTGAAATGCGATAAGTCGCTCAATTTCGGCATTGGCGACCCGAACTCCACTTCCGGCTTCCTCGTTCCGACCTCCTATATCTTTGCCGCGCGGAACATCGATCCCAAGGCTTGCTTCAAAACCGTCCGCAATGGCAGCCACGAGGTTAACGCCCTGGCCACCGCAAATAAGCAGGTCGATGCCGGCACGTTCAACAGCGAAGGCCTCCAGCGCCTGGAGACCACGAACCCCGAGGCTCGCGCCAAGATCAAAGTCATCTGGACCTCTCCGATCATTCCGCTGGATCCGATCGTGTGGCGGCGTGACCTCGACCCCAGCGTGAAGGCAAAGCTGGCTACCTTCTTTTTCAGCTACGGCCGCATCGGAACCGCGGACGAGGTCAAGGCTGGCCAAGAGATCCTCGGCAAGCTGCTTTGGGCGCCGATGACGCCCTCGTCGAACGATCAGCTGCTCCCGATCCGCATGCTGGAAGCCAACAAGTCGATGATGAAGTTTCAAGGCGACGCGAAGCTTTCAGACGAAGAGAAGGCAAAGAAAATCGAGCCTTTGAAAGCTCAAATCGCCGCTCTCGAAGAGCAGCAAAAGAAAGTGCCCGCGAGCGAGCAGACCAAGAAGCTTGAAGCCTTCAAAGCAGCTGACAAAGCGGGCAAGGCGGACGAGATCAAAAAGATGATCGCCGAAATCGCCGCAAGCTACACAAAGACGAACTAAGTCCAAGGGCGCGCCGGGTATGCCGGCGCGCTCATATCTTTCGATCCCGGTTACATCCGCAAGGCTCCCGCCTCATGACCATGTCCCAACTCTCATCTGGACCCGCGGCCTCTTCCGATTTGGCCCATATCGTTATTCCGGTGAAACCGCTATCGCAGCGGTTAAAGGTGTGGCTGGTGTGGGTTGCCACAGCCGGGCTGCTAGTATGGAGCTGGGGCCCCTCCGAAATGTTCCGTGCCGTGTCGCTTGTCACCGACTGGCACAACATGGCGGAATTTGCCGCCGGCTATGCTCACCCCAATTTTCACGAATGGCGTTCCTATTTGAGCGACATGATCGTCACCGTGCAGATTGCGATCTGGGGCACGGCGCTCGCAGTCATCTTCGGCATTCCGTTTTCCATTCTCTGCTCGGCGAACATTTGTCCGCAGTGGATCGTCCAGCCCTGCCGCCGGCTGATGGACACGTGCCGGGCCATCAATGAGCTTGTCTTCGCGCTGTTCTTCGTCGTCGCCGTGGGGCTCGGCCCATTTGCGGGCGTGATGGCCTTGTTCATCCACAATTTGGGCGTCATAGCGAAACTCTTTTCCGAGGCCGTGGAAGCGATCGATCCGCGCCCCGTGGAAGGCATTCGGGCGACCGGCGCAAGCCGCCTGCGCGAGGTGATTTTCGGGGTCATCCCGCAAGTCGCCCCCCTCTGGACCTCGCTTACGCTTTACCGGCTTGAAACCAATGTCCGCTCTGCGACAACTCTCGGCATTGTCGGCGCAGGGGGTATCGGCCAAACTCTCTATGAAAGCATCCGCAGTTTCCTTTACTCGGAAACAGCCGCGCAGATCATCATTATCGTGATCACCGTGGTCCTGATTGATCTCGTGAGTGCACGCCTCCGCAAGGGTTTAGTATAAAGCTTAAGCTAAGCAATATTTTCCGCAAACATCTTCATACTGCAAGTCGCGGTATCATTACTGTGGCAATGATCGAAGCTGTGCCGTTCTTGCTGGCTTCCGCCCGGACTATCCTTTAGCATAAATGAATCGTTGATTAAGCGGACTTGATGCGCCCGCAGGAGGAGTTACCTCGATGAGAGTAGCCGATATTCTAAAAGGTAAAGGAACAGCGGTCATGACCGTCAAGCCGGCCGAAACCATTGAAGGCTGTGCGCAGCGGCTTAGGCTGGCAGGCGTGGGAGCCATGATCGTCAGCCGCGATGGGAATACGCTGGACGGGATCATTTCCGAACGTGATATCGCCTATGCCCTGCCGATACATGGCCCGGAATTGCACAATATGCGGGTTTCGGATTTGATGATAACGACTGTGGTTACATGCACGCCGCAGGATTCAATCGCGGAAATTGCGAAGATCATGACAATGCGGCGCATCCGTCATATTCCCGTGAAGGAAAGCGGCCGGCTCGTGGGTGTTATCAGCATTGGCGACGTGTTGAAGCACCGGCTGTCCGAGATCGAGCTTGAGGCGAACGTCCTGCGCGATATCGCTATCGCCGGCCGGTAAGCCGAACCATCTCCGTTCAAATTAGTTTTTACATTTAAGTCCAGCCCGCGCGCCGGCCTTCACCGCACCTATGCGAGAGGAGTATCGCGCGGGCTTTTGCTCATGGGGTCCAGGCGCAGAAAGGTTCGCGGCCATGACTCAAGAGGATGTCAGCGACCGGGCGATGATGCTGCGTTGCATCGAGCTGTCGCGCGCCGCCATTAGAGAAGGCGAATATCCCTTCGCGACTGTCATTGCTTTGGATGGGCGTATCCTTGCTGAAGCCATCAACCGGACAAGGCGGGACAGAGACGTGACCCGCCACGCTGAAATCATCGCGCTTTCCGGAGCGCAGAAGGCCGCGAGCCGGGACGAACTGCGCCGCGCCACGCTTTATACGAATGTCGAGCCTTGTGCGATGTGTTCCTACTGCATCCGGGAAGCTTGGATTGGCCGTGTCGTTTATTCGCTAAGCTCGCCTGCGATGGGCGGCGTATCGAAATGGAACATTCTACGGGACGAGGACATTTCGAGCCGGATTCCGATTTTCGGGCCCGTGCCCGAGGTCGTAAGCGGATTGTTGCTGCGCGAAGTGGAACAGGCTTGGCGGGCATGGAATCCACTGGCCTGGGAGATGGTGAAGCTGCACGGGGTGCTGAGCGCGCAGCACGCTGAGAAAGAACCAGCCCGCGTATTTCCCGCCCGCGCGCGATCGCCCTTGCAGCAAATTCTGGCTCTGATCGCCAGGCTGAATATTCCCCGGCCGAAGAGAATGGAGGAAGCGGTCAATCCACCGGACGCCAAGCTATTGCAACGCGCGCAGTCTCTTGATAGGAATATCACGCAGCGGAATTGAGAGCGATATGAGAGCCGGTAGCGGCTGAGTTTCCTACTCTGTTTTTTCCGCGCTTTCCCGCCTGGAGGGGTGCCCGAGTGGCTAAAGGGGACGGACTGTAAATCCGTTGGCTAAGCCTACGTTGGTTCGAATCCAACCCCCTCCACCATTTTCCACTTTTCACGATGGTTGCCGGGCATTGCGGGCAAACGCATTCCGGGTCAACTTGTGGGCGATCCCGCTGAGCGCGAGGCAGCTTCATTCGCGAGTAGATCGCGAATTTCAATCAGCAAGCGCACATCTTCAGGTTTCTCCGCCGGTTTCGCGGGTTCGCGTCTCAGCCGGTTGACCTGCTTCACGAGAAAGAAGATAACAGCCCCGACTATGAGCAGATTTATCACTGCATTCAAAAACTTGCCGTAAGCGATAATGGCATGGCCGGCCTGCTTCGCGGCATCGTAGGACGCCGGCATCTGTATCGGGGCTTCGCCGAGAGCCTCGGCCTTCAGCACCGTTAGATCAATGAAATAATCGGAAAAATTCAGGTTGCCCATCAGCATGCCGATCGGAGGCATAAGAATGTCACCGACAAGCGAAGTCACAATGCCTCCGAAGGCTGCGCCAATGATAACGCCGACAGCCAGATCGAAGGCGTTTCCTTTGAGAATGAACTCCCTGAACTCCTTCAATATGTTATGCACGGCGCTCTCCCTTCAGTTCGCCGGCCGCTGCTCAAGAAAAAGGAGGCCTCCACCTTCGGCTTTGGCCCCCTTTCTTTGTTATTGCTGTGCCGGCTTCGGTTGCTCCGATGGGTGCCTTGCCTCCTCTACGCGGGACTTGGCCTCGTCGTAAGCTTTGGCAGCGCGGCTCTTGACATCGGCCCAGCTTTGGGCAGCCTTTGCGCGCCAATCCGCCATGCGCTCGTTGAAGGCCTGATCGTTCAACGTCTTATAGGTGGGCGCGGCATTGAGCTGGTCTTTCGTCGCATCGACGATAAAGACATGCTTGTTGTTGACAACATCCGATTTCACGCTGTCGAACGGCACCGCCACCTCTTTCTCGCCGATGCCGAGAAAGCCGCCAATTCCGATAACGGCAAGCTCTATTCTCCCGTCTTGACCGAAGACCAGATTGGAGATCTTACCGATTTGGCCACCGTCCTTGGAGGTGACCGGCGTGCCGATGAAATCGGTGCCGAGCACCTCCGAACTGGTTTGCTTGCCGACGAAGTGAATCGCAGGCGCGGGCGGGTTGGTCTGTGCGGCAAGTGGGCCTGCCGCAATAATCAAAGCCGCCGCAGCCGCAAGAGTGGTTTTCATTGAGAAACTCCCGGTTTTCGCTGTGTTGAAGCAACACACGAGCTAAAGACATAATGGTTTTGAAAAGGTTCCGGTACGGATGAATGGCCAAGCGATGGCTTAATTTTGACTATCCGGCCTTTAAACCGCCCAGAGATTTGCGATGCATTTAACACTTTGAAAACATTTCAACTTTATGCCTCCAGCGTTTTCAAAATGGCGGAAGCTGTTGCATTCACCGTCCCCGATGCGCCGATTCTTATCCAGTCATGCGGCGGATTCACAGTTTCAAGCTGCATTTCGGCGATGGAGATATCGGCATCGGATGCATCCCCGCTGCGCGTTGCGATTCGCTCCCGGATCGTGGACGCGTCCGCCTCCAGCCAAAATCCCCAGAAGGCCGCACCGGTACGTTGCGCAAGCTCGCAAAGCAGGGTTCGCTGGCTTTCCTCCGGGAATACGGCATCCACCAGCACGGAGTGTCCGCCGTTCAAAGCAACCTCAGCCTTCTTAAAGACGCGCCGGTAGACTTCATCGCGCATGTTCAGAGTATAGCTATCCCGCGGCAAAGGCCGGTCGAGCGCGACCCCTTGCATGACCTTGCGCTCAACATCTGTCCTGATATGGAGGGCGCCAGGGGCTGCGCCGATGAAAGGCGCCACCTCGCGGCCAACTGATGTCTTCCCTGTTCCTGAAATTCCGCCAACGGCGATCAGGCTGGCGCGGGGTGGCGCAAGAAGCGCTTCCGCCAGCTTCGCATAGCTTAAGATCTCCTTCACATGCGCTTCCTGCCCGGCGTCTCCCCGGACAGCAAGCGCATGAAGTCCGGTCATGGCGCGGATTGCGGCTCGTACCGACAGGAAGAGAGGGAGGAGGGCGAGCCCCATCAGCTCGCTGATCGCGGCGCGTTGAAAATAGTGGTTCAGGATGACGTTGGCCTGGTGGTTGAGGCCGCGATACCAAAGGTCCATCATCAAGAACGCTAAATCGTAGAGCACGTCAATTGTTGCGAGCTGCTCGTCGAATTCGATGGCGTCGAAAAGTCTCGGCCTGCCCTCCCAGAGAACGATGTTCCTGAGATGGAGATCGCCATGGCAGCGCCGGACGAAACCTTCGCGCTCGCGTTCTTCGATCAGCGCTTTGCGCGTACCGAGTTCCCCGCGCAGACGCTTGATGTAGGGGGCCGGGTGCAACCCTATCGATTGAGCGCTGGATCCGCTCAATGCGGTTTCGAGATCGGCAGCAATCCGATCGAGACTCTGCGCAAATTGGGCTGATGTGGCTCGTAGAGCCTGCCGGTGAAAATGCTCGATGGTGTAAGCCAGCTCCACCGCGAGGCCGAGATCGAGCTGGCCTTTGCACGCCAAGGAATCGAGCAGGGCGCCCTGGTCGAAGCGACGCATGACGAGCAGCCAATCGGCGGCCTCGCCTGTGCCGCCAAGCTCGAAGCCGTCTCCGCTTGAAGAGCGTGTTACCGGCAGAATGGAAAGATAGAGTTCGGGCGAAGCTCTCGAATTGATTTCCAGCTCCCGCTCAATGACCGCGCGGCGCTTCTCGAGGGTGGAAAAGTCAAGATAGGGAAGCTTGACTGCGCGCTTGAGCTTATAGGCCCGGTCGCCCGTGAGGAAGACGATAGCTGCATGCGTCTCGATGCGGCTTACGCTCTCCGCTTCTTCAGGGTAGCTCTTGGGATCGGACAAAAATGCGATAATTGCGGGCTGAGAGCTATCCGCAGCCTTTGTGCCGCTGCTATAGGAAGCTACCTCTGGCGCCTTTTCCATAATGAAGGAACTTCGCTCAAGATCTAACGGCAACTTTTTAGAGCATATCGGCGCTTGCGGTCTTGATACAACGCAAAAAGCGGGACGGGAAGGCCGGCTAAGCGGAAAGATGGCGGAGAAGGGCGTGGTGCGCTCAATTGAGCGCCATCGCCATCGAGAGACGGCCCCGAACGGCTAAAGGGCCCCGAATTGGAACCCTTCCGTTTCCGTTCACCGGACCTTCTCCTGTTTGGCTCAAGGGCATAGAAGACAGAGGGTACGCTTTGTTATGGAGGCTTTTACAGCATACGCGCCTCTGTCCTCGTTCACCCGGCACTACACCCCGTAGGTAAGAGAAGCTGGTTCGATCTTACTTCAGGGGGACAACCGGGGCGGCTACCGGTACGAAGAAGTAGTTGAAGCCGATCTTCACGGTATCAACAGTCAGGTCACCATCTTGGTGCCACTTGTTCCAGCCAGAGGCTTGCGAGTACCAGTCGTTGCAGCAGCTGTGATCGTCGGTTCCGAAGTTGAAGTGCAAATACTCGGCTTTGAGCGACCAGTTCTGGGCGACTTTCCATTCCAGGCCACCGCCGATGGTCCAGCCGGTTGACCAGCCGTTGCCATCGTTGCGGAAGAAGTCGTACCAGCCGCCTATGACGGCGTCCGTGATATCGAAGTCGTGCTTGGTATCATAAAAGCGCTCCCTCAGGCGCAAATCCGCGTTCAGGAATGCGAAGCCGCCCTTGGCGTAGAGGAGCACATTGTTCCAAGTATAGCCGAGGCGGCCGGTTATGTCGCCATAGAAGCCGCCGTCATGCTTTGCGTCGAGGAAGGCGAGAGTGTGGGGATTATCGTATGTGGCCCCCTCATATTCTGTCAGGTAGCCTGTATGGTCACGGAACACACGGTGCCCGTTCAGGCTCATACCGCCGAGGTCCACTTCGATACCGTAAACGAAGCAGCAGCTGGATTGGAAATTATAGCCGAATTGAGCGCCGCCAAAGACATTCGTCGACTCGAGGTCCCTGCCTCCCAGCCAAGCGGGGTAGTAGCTATTAGGAACGTAGCCCCACTCCTGTGAGGCTTCCCATTCGTCCTTGAAGTGATCGTCGAATTTGAAGCGCCTGACGTCCAGGCTGGCCCAGGCCGCACCCATATGAACACCGACGTAGAAGCCTGTCCATGTGGGCGCTGGAATGTAAACCGGCGGCTCCTTCAGGCCGTTCGCATAAATATCTGCCGCATTTGCTTGAGATGCTACGGCGAGCGCACCAAGAGCGGCAACACTCGTCCGTATAAGTTTCGTGAGAGTCATTGACCTCTCTCCTTCCCGCTTGGGTTGTGTCAATTGCCATGTTACGCGGAACAGGGTATGGTGATTACACGGGGAGATTGTAAACTCAAGGTAGTAATTTTATTACGGACACGTTTAGGTAGTGTGTGTTGAATCCCTGCAACAGCGATGACCGGAATAGACGGCACATCTCCGGACAGCTTAAGTCACTCGAATACCTTCGAGATTCGCCGCGTCCACGTCGACGGGCACCCAATACCGCGCAAGAATGGGAGGGGGGAAGCTTTATTGCCGCCGGCGCAGTGCAGGGCGAAATAGGCGCGCTACAAGCAGGGAATCGCCGGACACCGCTTCCTTTAGAGCGAATCCAGTCAATGTCGTCGCGGGGCGGCTTTAGGCGCCGTGGCGATCCCTAGCAGCATCGGAGACTTGGGCCCTGGATTGGCCGCGCTTGCTAAAGAATTTTCCGCGGAAGCGGTATCGCCGCCAGACTGTCAGCCAGCCGGCGGAGCCCAACCATTTCCGCAGCTGATAAAAAGGCATATACTTAAAACAATGAGGATAACGAGGCGCTAAGGAGCTTTGAATCCAGCTTCGCGCAATGCGCGTCCTCCACTTGGATGGGCAGCATCAGCCGAGTCGCGGCCAAGCTTGGCGCCGTTCGAGCGCGACTGCTTGTCCGATGAAAAGAGGAGAAGGCTATGGGAAAGAACGGTGAAAGAGGAAACGGCAATGCCGTCCCGTGCAGCGATTCGCCCGGCACGGCGTCGGAAAGGGATCCCAGCCTCATCCTCGATGAACAATTGAACTCGGCAGCCGCTCCGTTTCTTTATCTTCTATCGAGTGTCATGATCGCGGTCGCCGCGTATTTGCTTTACACGCTCCTGGACGGCTAGCTCTTCCCGGAAATGGCGGCCGTGCCTTCCATCTTTACCGGTTGCCGCACAGATTTCGAGTCCTCGACAATCGATTTTGCGGCGATCACCACATAGGCATTCGAGAAGATAGCATCGAGAATGGCCACGAACATCGGGATGGCGAACCACCATTCGAGCGAATTCTGCCCGAATAGGACGCCGCCCGCGAGGAAGTAGCCGCCCAGGGCGGCAAAGATAATCCCCACAATGGTTTGCAACAGGCAGTCGAACGCGAGGTCTTGGATGCTGGTTTCGCGGCGAAGCACGAACATGATTTCGAAGAGGAGCCAGAGCAACGCAGCGAAAAGGAAGCCGAAGAAATATCCCGTCTCGGCGGTGGGCCAAGCGGTGATGGGCGAGCGCAGCCCCAAAGTTGGGTAAAAGCCAACGGCTGCAATAACAAAGGGAAGAAATGGCGTGATAATCTTTCGCAAACGCATGGCTTTTCTCGCTAAAGACGGTGAGGGATCGCAGTAAAGCTTATGCTGGCGCCATTCCCTAGCACATTTAAGCGCCTAAGCCAAAGCCCTCATTCGAAGCCACAGGCAAGATCGCCCGCAGCCGGATTTTGCACTCTCACGCTTTGTAGGAATATCTGCCCATACGGCAGATCAAAGCCCATTCCTCCGGAGTCACGGGCTGCACGGAGAGTCTCGAGTTCTTCACCAGCACCATATCGGCCAGGCGCGGCTCGGCCTTGATTTCGGCAAGAGTGACGGGCTTCTGGAACGGGCCAACGGCGGCGACGTCGACACAGTTCCATCGCCCGGTAGGATCGGTCGAATCCGGGTGGATTTCCGAGACGACCTTCACAACCCCGGCAACGCACTTTTCGTGGACCGAATGATAAAAGAAGCCGGGATCGCCGGCCTTCATGGCGCGCATGTGCTTTTGCGCCAGCGCGTTACGAACCCCGTTCCATTCCTCGCCCTTCGGGCCGGCCCGGACTTGGTCCTCCCAGGAGAAAGTTCCCGGCTCTGTCTTGAACAGCCAAAAAGCCATGCGCTTTCAGGTCTCGCAGCCTTCACCCCTTGATTCGCGTCGCTGCGACGATGGGGCCAAGGGTATCTGTCTGCAAGAAAACAACGATCATGTCCCCATCTTTCGGGATCGAACCGAGCGGCACCGCATAGGAGGTTGGCGCTCCCTCCCATCTGCCGGCCTCTATAAGGTACCGGACGACATTTGTGTAAGTCACCGTGCGGCCGGCATTTTCACCGCGCCCAATAGCCACCGGCACCGAGTGCACGACCGCAGCAACCCAGACTTTTCCCGTCTTGTGCGGCGAGCCGGCCGGTGCCGCGCCCGTTTCGATGGTAAGCTTGCGGCCTTCGCGCCGGACGCTGAGCGGTACGGCTTCTTTGCCGAGCGTGAGCGCGGTAGACTTCAACGCAGCCTCAATTGAGGCGAGGTCGCTGCCTACGCAAGTTTTCAAGCCGTTCACGATAATTTGGGGCGTGTAAACTTGGCCGTCCCCGTGGGCCGCCGCGTAGCTCCGCTGACGCTCGGCATTTTCAGGACGCGCGAGCGTGTCCTTCCAGCCGAGATAGTCCCAATAGCTGACGGGGAAGCTCAGGGTAATTATGTCCGGCCGTTCGGAGAGCCGCTGGAGAAGCCGGTCTGCACGCGGGCATGAGGAACAGCCTTGGCTTGTGTAGAGCTCGATTACCGAAGCCTGCCCGGAAGCCGTCTCCCCCAGTGCATGGCCAGACACGAGGCTGAGGCCGAATAAGCCCGCAAGGGCCAGGCCCTCAAGAGTGGAAAGCTTGGTCACGAGCGCCTCCGGAAGCACGATCACATATCCAATTCATACTATGCTGGAGGCGGTATTCAACTGCTACTCACTTCTCGTTGTCTACGCCCGCTCAGCCGAATTGCGTGCCCCTGCCGAGCGGGAAGCCGCGCAGAAAATCCGCGCCTCCCACCGGTTTTTTCCCGGATCGCTGGACTTGCGTGAGCCGCACGGCCTGAGAACCGCAGGCTACCGTGAGATTCGCATCCAGGAGCAGGCCGGCGTCGCCCTTTCCGGGTACCAGCACCGAGCGCAAGACCTTCACCCTCTCGGCTTTGCCGCCAAGCAGGGCTTCGAACCAGGCGCCGGGATGGGGCGAAAGCCCGCGGATATGATTATGGACCTCGATTGCCGGCTTGGTCCAATCGATGCGCGTTTCGTGTTTTGAGATCTTGGCCGCATAAGTCACACCTTCCCCGGGTTGAGGATCGAAGGTTAGCTCCCCCTTCTCCGCCAATTCGAGCGCGTTGAGAATGAGCGCAGCACCTATAAGAGAAAGCTGATCGTGGATTTCGCCCGCCGTGGCATCGGGGCCAATCAGGAGATAGTCCGCGAGCGCGACCGGCCCAGTGTCCAATCCCTCGTCCATTTTCATGACCATGACGCCGGTTTCCTTGTCGCCGGCCATGATGGCGCGCTGAATGGGGGCCGCGCCCCGCCAGCGAGGGAGCAGAGACGCGTGGAGATTGAGGCAGCCAAGCGGTGGCGTCTCCAGAACCGGCTTCGGCAGGATGAGGCCGTAGGCAACCACCACCGCAGCATCTGGCGCGAGAGCCGCGAACTCGTTTTGGATTTCGGCACGCCGCAATGTCTTGGGAGTGAAAACGGGAAGTGCCGCTTCCTCCGCGAAGGCATGCACCGGAGATTTTTTATCTCCCATGCCGCGCCCCGCGGGCCTTGGCGGCTGTGTGTAAACGCCCACGACATCATGCCCGGCGCCCACGATTTCGCTCAAGGCCGGAACTGAAAAATCCGGTGTGCCCATGAAGACAACGCGTAGGGCCATGGATAGGGGGCCTCCTGGGCCGGCGCGCAGCCGCTCTCGCACTGCGAAAACCGTGTTAAAGCGCGGGCGCGCCTGTTTTGCAAGCGCGAAACCGGGTTAGTGGCAAAAGCAGAGTCAATCGGTATTATGGCGCAAACGCCACGAGGCTCAAATGAGCAGCCGCGAGGTGTTGAAATTTCTTCATAACAGGAGTCAGTATCGCTCCAACGCATGTTGCTGGGAGATAGGACGTGGACAAGCTCCGGAATTTGTTCAGAGAACATCCTTATTTTTCTTTGTCCGGCTTGGTTGCTCTATTGGCCTGGTTTCTCGGAGAACTTGGCATCGATCTATTTTTTGGATCTATTTCGGACTCTATCAAAGGCTTTGCCCGTCAATATTTGCAAGAAGGGCCAGCAATGAATGCAGCAGAAATAATAAGATACACAATTACGTTTGTTGTTCTGCTCGCATTCAGTTTGTTGTCCTATTGGGTAGGACAGCAACAAAAAGTGGTCTTAGCAAGCAAAGGTGAAAAGAAATCAATACCAAAAGCATCTATTTACAATGGTGAATTGTTTCCAGATTGGACTATAAGAGAACTATTTTTGCATATCGATCCATATTTATTAGATGCAGGTGAGGCCCGGTGGCGAACTGTAAATTCCGCCGTTCGAGATTGCTTGTGTGTTGGGAAGCTTCGGTCGTGGGGGAGAAATACCGCTCGACAAAAGCTCGGCGAGGATGCTCCCTTAGAAGAGATCGACAAAGACTATTGGCGTACGGCAAGCCTTACTCTGAACTTTTTTCTCTACGGTAAGAATCATCGGGGATTGGTTCACGCGATGGCTGATACCGATGGTCCTCAGTATCGCGATGTTCAGGTGAACCAATCCCAAGCGCTTGGTATCTGGTCGGAGCCAATCGCTTTTGAACGTCGCCCCTTTCGTGACCTCTTGAGAAAGGCCACAGAGAGGGGGTGGTGTTTCCTTGGCGAAAGCCATCAGATTTTGAACTTTGTTTCAACGCTCCGCCAATCAGCTTATAATTCACAGATAACATTTTCCGGGCGTCAAAGTCAGTCCCAAAACGATGTTTTACGGCATCACGAGCCAATCGGCGTTATCCCGTTTGCACATTGGAAAGAATTTGAAATAGACTGGACCTGCAATTTTATCCTGGAAGAGCCTGGCGGTAAAGTTGTAGGAATTCGAGAAGATAATTTCCACAGCCGAACACAAAAACTTGGCACCTTTGACCAAGGTTACTTCGATCTTCACGTTGATTGGGATGAGGCTATGAAATGGTTATTTGACCATGACCTTAATGATGTCATGAACACGCCCACTAAATATCATCTAGCTTGATTCCATCCAGCTCCAGCGCCGCGCCATAATTCCCGAGTCGATGTCATTGCGGCGGCGGGCGAAGCGAAGCCGGAAGCAATTCTCTCTGACGTTGTTCTGGATCGCCACGGCGGCTAAAGCCGCCTCGCGATGACGTCTGGATTTGCGTCGGCCTGCGATCAGCGCGCGAGGCGCTGTTGCCAGCGTTTGATTTCCGCGATTTCTGCATCGGGACGGTCGACGATGATGTGCCGCTCGCCGGGATAGATTTCTCCGCTTTCGCCGTCGATAGAAACCCAGTCGCCTTCATTAATTGTGAGACCGGAAACTGTTGCCTGCCGCGCGCTCACATCGATGGTCAGGCCAGGGCACCCAACGACGCAAGCCTCGCCGAGCTGGCGCGCGACGACAGCCGCGTGAGCGGTTCGCCCGCCGCTTGCTGTCAAAATCCCCGCTGCAACAGCAAAGCCTGCAACATCGGCGGTCGAGGTCTCGGGCCGGATGAGAACGATGGGCCCGAAGCTTTGCTGCGATAGCTCGACAGCCCGCGAACTCTCGAAGACAGCGCGCCCGCTCGCAACGCCAGCCGAAGCGGGCGTGCCGGCGGCGATTGCAGTTGCGCTGCCCTCGAAGCGGGTGACTGCCGCGGCATCGAGATCGATTCCGGCGGCGCGTTTGACACCTTCGCTGATGTCAATCGCGCCTTCGTGCACGAGATCGATTAGAACGCGCAACGCGGCGCGCGGCGTGCGCTTACCGCCGCGCGTTTGCAGGAAGTAGAGCGCACCGTCCTCAACGGTGAATTCGATGTCCTGCATATCGCCGAAGGCTTGCTCCAACCGGGCTGCTCCTTCCTCAAGCGCGTGCGCTGCTTCCGGCAGCCGCTCGTTGAAATATTCGGGATGGCTCGAAAGGCGCCGCCCGGAGACAATGTCCTCGCCCTGAGCATCGAATAGAAAATCGATGTAAAGGCCCTTGGCTCCGGTTGCAGGGTTGCGCGTGAAGGCTACCCCGGCGCCGGAGCGTCCGCCGCCATTGCCGAACACCATCGCCTGCACAGTGATCGCCGTTCCAGTCAGATCCTGCAGCCTGTTGATGCGGCGGTATTCGCGCGCTCTTTCGCTTTCCCATGACCGGTAAACGGCTTTGGCCGCAGTCTCGAGCTGAAGGTGGGGATCGCCCGGAATGGCCTCGCCCAAGATCGCTGCGGCCTCATCGAGAAAGACAGCCGTGAGGCGTTCCAGCGCTTCCGGATCGAGTTCGGCTTCGGACACAACCCCCTCCGCTTTCATCGCTTCGGCAAGCTTGCTCGCGAAGATTTCGGCGCCGGCATGGCCGGTCACCGCGGTATAAATCTGCACTAAACGGCGATAGCTATCCCAGGCCAGGCGCGGATTGCCCGTCAGGCGGATCAGGCCATGCACGGATTTGGGGGTCATCCCGGTGTTCAGAATAGTGTCGAGCATACCAGGCATGGAGCGGGCGGCTCCCGACCGGACAGAGACGAGAAGAGGCATGCGAGCGTCGCCGAAAGAGCGGCCCGCCGCACGTTCCAGTTCGCTTATGCCCTTGGAAAGCATCCGCCGGAGAAGCTCTTCCGCGCGGTCATCGCCGGCATTGACCGGTTTACACAGGCGCGTCGAAAGGACAAAGGCGGGGGGGACCTTAAGCCCGAGCTTTGTCATTTGCCAGAGATTGGCGGCCTTGGAGCCGGCGAGCTCCGCCGTCACGGGCCGGTCCCCGCCGCCGGCACCGATGACAAAGAGATCGTTCTCAACCGAAAGATGTGTCATGATGGAACTTCGCCCAGCACGTGGTCGCGGATTGCGAGCGCGGCATGGGCTAAATGATCGGTCGTAGACTCGAGCGCCCGGCCGATCTCCATCCTAAGGACAAGCATGCGCGCCTCGGAGGCATTTGAGACAAACGCGGCCATAGCCTTTCTCAAAGCCTCGTCGGCTTTTTTCTCCTCTTCGATGACGGCATCGATAGCCCGCAGCGTATCCGTGACATCGGCCTGAAGCCCTTCCGGCAGATTATGGCTGGCTTCGACGGCGCGAACCATATGGGCGACGCTTTCTACCGCTAATTCCGCGAGGGGCACGAGCGGTTGCAACTCAGGGCCTTTCCCGCCTACCTGCGGCATGAGGCTCAAGAGAAAGGCGGCCTCTTCCAAGGTATCGTTCGCGTTCTCCACGCTTTCCACGACGGTCCTGACCGGTTTACCGGACTCGGGCAAGCGGCACGCTATGCCGCGTGCCTCGACGGTGAGCGAGTCGGCCTTGTGCTCAAGGCGGCGGGCCTGGTCCGCGAGCGAGTTCCCTGCCGCTGTATCCGTGCGGTTGTCCCGGATCGCATCGAGGATCAGGCCGGCCATCATGCGCGAAAGGCCCAGATGCCGCCCTATGATGGTAAGTAGCGATCCTTCGATGGTCTCGAATTGAGAGACGAACTTCGCCTGGATCTCGTCTTTCAACAGGCGTACCGACCGGCCGACCTGCAAGCCTTCGCACGCCACTCTCAAAGTGTCCTTGAGAAAACCGGCTGTCTCTTTGACGCCCAGAACCGAGTCGAGCCGCCGGCCATAAGGAACATGTCCCGCGCCTGCGCGCTGGACGGCGTCATAGATCACCTCCGCCCCGCCCAGCTCCAAGAAGGCGCGGTGACCGCAATCCTGCGAGGCGGCCCAGCCCAGAACGCCGATCGCGGTAGTATCGTCCACGAAATTACGCAAAGCCTTCCGTGCTTTGTTCCAGTCGATTATGAAGACGATCCGGGAGCCGAGATGCTCAAGGAAAGCGTCCACGCCGGAAGAGTCCTTCGCTTCATAGCAGCCCGTAACCAGGAGGAATTGCCCGTTCTTGCCGAGGTCCTGGGCGCTTTTTTCCGCAAGCGCGCCCCAGGCAACGCCGCGTCCCTTGAAAAGCTGCATAAAAAATTTCGAACGGGCCCGGTGAATGTCGGTGTAAGTGACGGTGACAACCAAACCTTCAACATGGATGACGAGCACATGCGCGTCAGTGGTGCCGATATCGTTCTCGATGATAAGGCGCCCGGCGGACCGGGTCGCGGTCGTGCCGAGGCCAGGATGGCCGAAAGCCAAGCCGCGCGTTCTGTTAAGGCCACGCATGAAGGCTTCCACACGCTGCTTATCCAGCGGCCCAAGCCCGTGCACTCGCGCGCCTGCCACGGTTTCGACCGCCACCTCTGACGAGAGGCGATTGAGCGCCTTGTGTACGTCCATAATTAAAAGGTGCTCGCTGTCGCGCCCTGTCCGCGCCGAAGTAATCGCGCTGACCGCCGCTTGCGTCAGCGCATCGTCAGGCGCTCCGGTGGAGGCCGCGCGCAACCTCTCAAAACGCTTTGCGAACGCTTCCCCGGCGCCCGTCAGCGCGAGCGGTGCCAGCATCGCATCAATATCGGCATAAAGCCCTTTCAGGAGCATTTCCGCGCCTGGAATGGCGATCCGGCCGCCGTCGAGGAGGCGGGCATCCTTGACCGTAGAACCGAAGATGGCCTCGCCGAGCCCGGCAGCCCGGCGCTCCGCGTCCAAACTCTGCGGCGGAGAAGCGGGATTTTGCGCCTGGCCTACCGCCTCCTGCAGCAGTGTCATGCGTATCTTGGCGCGGCCGTTGGCTTCAAGCGCGGCGGCGATAAGCTCAGGCAGCAAGACGGCAGACTCTCCGAGCTGCTCGACGATTTGAACCTTTGCGGTCATGATGGGCGGCTCGCGATGATGCTTCTCTATTTATATAGACCGCCCCGGGGACTTCTTTGCGGCAAATCAATTATTGGAATTTGGGTAGCGTCTCAGATTGAAATTTGATGGGGATGAATCCCGAAAAGGGCGCCATTTGCTTTCGAGTGCAGCGGGGAATTTTACGTTACGGGGCCAATCTCAGGAAGG
Source organism: uncultured Rhodomicrobium sp. (assembly GCA_964498645.1). Lineage (GTDB taxonomy): Bacteria > Pseudomonadota > Alphaproteobacteria > Rhizobiales > Rhodomicrobiaceae > Rhodomicrobium. Next base: position 58,101 of record CAZCIF010000002.1, read on the forward strand.
AAATACCGTTCGGCCTCCAGCCTAACCCCCTTTGATTTTAGAGCGGTTACGCTGACGTATATGATTTCTTGAACCGGCTCGGATGTGCCAACCTCATCAAGAGCTAACTCCATCATCTTTTGCTGGTAGGCAAGCGTTCTGAGTTTCGAATGGGAACTCGCAAAAAATATAAGTCCAGGATGAGCTTCCTTTTCCTGATATATTCTCTCAAAATCAACAACGTTGTTAGTTATAAGAACTAGGTCTCTGTCCAGGGCATATCGAGCGATAATATGATCGCCCCTGCCTCTCAACCTTGTTATCAGAGCGACACTTAAAGCGTGGTAGGGGATTTGTATACTTGACTGAACAAGCGTAATCTCCTATATTGATGTCAACGGGGATAAGACCATGATTGACATCACGAATCCGATCTTCAACGATGAAAACGCGGCCCGCCTTCACCTTGAGGCTCAGCGCTGGCCGGAAGGTGCCGTTTGCCCATTCTGCAAGAAGCAGGATGCCGTGAAAAGGCTTCCCGCCGAAAGCATGATGAGCAAGCCTTCCAAGAAGAACCCGGTCTCAAAACCAACGCCGGGCTGGTATCACTGCGGCGCGTGCCGCAAGAAGTTCACGGTCTGCACCGGCACCGTCATGGAGCGCAGCCACGTGCCGCTTGCGAAGTGGCTCCTTGCCTTCCGGCTGATGGCCGCCAGCAAGAAGGGAATGAGCGCTCACCAGCTCGGCAGAATGCTCGGCCTTCAATACAAGAGCGCGTGGTTTCTTGAGATGCGCATCCGCGAAGCCATGACGCCTTCCGAAGGCGAAACCGGCCCGATCGGTGGCAACAACCTCGTTGTCGAAAGCGACGAGACCTATGTTGGCGGAAAGGCCGCAAACGCTCACAAGTCGAAGCCGATCCCGAAGAAGCACGCCGTTGTAACGCTCGTTGAGCGTGAGGGTGCGGTTCGCGCGAAGCATGTTCCCAACGTGACCGCGAAGAACGTCAAGGAGCACCTTGCAGCCAATGTGGATAAGGCATCGTACCTCATGACCGACGAAAGCAAAGTCTATGTGAAGCCGGCCAAGTCCTACGGCGGCCATGCGGCCGTGAACCATTCCGCTGACGAATATGTCAGGCTTGGCGGCTTCGTCCACGTAAATACCGCCGAGAGCTTCCACGCGATCATCAAGCGCCAGATGTACGGCACTCATCACGCCGTCAGCGAACACCATTTGCAGCGCTATATCAACGAAATCGCCTTCAAATGGAATAACCGCATCGCCCTTGGCATCGACGACACAGCCCGCACGGCTAACGCAATCAAAGGCGCGGAAGGCAAAAGGCTTCTCTATCGGCGGCCTGATACAAGGATCTAAACGCTGTCGTAAGGATGAGTCCGAAACGTGAACAATATGACTCGCACAAGTTGAAATCTTCAAGTATATGATGGACGCAGCGACCTAGACCGTCGCTGCGTCCAGTATTGCGTCCCACGGCCGAGCCTGCCGCAAGACGACGAGAATCAATTCAGTTTTGTACCGTACCCTAGTCCCGAGTTCCAGCGTCGGGCGAGGCCTTTCGACAATCACAAAGCGAAAAGGTCTAAACACATGGCAAATTTAAACGC
>CAZCIF010000002.1:59720-60714 GCA_964498645.1 uncultured Rhodomicrobium sp.
ACGCTCTAGCTAAAGCTCTTTACGGTACAGGGGCTAGTTCCCCTTCTGAGGAAGGGCAAAAACTAGCAGCTTGGAATAATGTTCCTTGTCTTCCTGGTCTCGGGTTCACTGAGAAAAGAGATTGCGATGGCCGTCTAATACGATGGTCAGAGTACGGGTCTTACTCGGAATGCGGCTGGCAGATCGATAACATTCGCCCTGTTGCCCTCGGAGGCGGTGGTCATGTCTCCAACCTCCGTGCCCGCCATTGGCGGGGCAATTGCACCGCAGGAAGTCTCCTGGGTAACGCTCTGCGTGACATAAAGAGGTAATGCTACTGATACGTGCATGTAATCAATTTCTTCGGGGCATTTTTCCGAAAAAATTGGATGCACATAAAGGCCCATGCCTTCAAGGGTTTCCCGGAGCCTAGCGTTCCGGGAGCCTATGTCCATGTGCCGAAGATCTATCATCACCGCAGGCACCCCATCACGTGCGAGGCTTTTCTTTCTTGAGCCGCCGCTCAGCTTTCAGTTCCTCATGTGACTTAGGAGGCGTTTCGAGCGCGCGCTTAACGCCGAGCCTGAACCGTTCCTCAGCTCCCGGCTCGTCTTTAACGTCTTCTGGCTTCTTAGGTGCTCTTGCCATGCTCATGCCCGTCTTCCAACGCTTCCCAGAAGAAGCCTCCATCATCGGCAGAATAATCACTGGCTACGGCGAAATCGAGTTTTTGCTCGCGTGGTGCCTTGGCAGAGTGCTTGGCGATGAGGATGCGGGTTTCAAGGTTCTATATCAACTCAGGAGCGAAACAAATCGCTTATCCATAGCTGATGCCTTAATGAAGGAAACGATATCCAAGCTTGATCTAAACCGCCGGTACGATGACACGCGCAATGCGATTGCTCATTGCATGAAGATAAGGAACCAATATGCCCATTGCAATTGTGCCGACGATTACAAAGGCAATCGCGTTCTGCACGACGTTGAAGAATCAATCAAGCACTCTTCCGTAGTG
>CAZCIF010000003.1:0-53097 GCA_964498645.1 uncultured Rhodomicrobium sp.
AAGGCTCGGATATAAGGCAGGTTCGCTTCTCTTTGCAAGAGCCACTTGCCCTGCCTGACGCAAGCTCACCTCGCGGCCGGAGCCGCCGCCACATCTTCGATGTGAAACTCGACGCGGTTGCGGCCGCCCCACTCGTCGCGCTCGATGCGCCCGGCCACATGGCAGGCGAGATCGCGCGCCTTATCCAGCGCCGCGCCGAGTTCCGACCCTGCCGCGCGGAACGCAACCGCGCTGACTTGGGCACCATCCACCGCTTGCAGGGCGCAGCGCAGATGCCCGCCCGCGATTTCTTTCATCATGGTGAGGCGCACGGACGGCAGGCAAAAGCGCGGCGGAGGATTTCCCTGGCCGAAAGGCCCGGCGCTTTCGAGCTGCTCCGCAAATTCCAGCGTGGCGGCTCTCGGCGTCATCGCGCCATCGACGGCAAGGGTCGGCGCGGCAGAAGCCGCCCGGTAGGAGGAGCCAAGCGCCTCGCGCAAATAGGCCGCAAGCTCCGGCAGCCGCTCTTGCGCCACCGTAACGCCGGCGGCCATGGCGTGCCCGCCGCCTTTCTTGGCGAGGCCGGCTTCGACCGCGCCGCGCACGGCGGCGCCGATATCGACGCCCGCCACCGAACGCGCGGAGCCTGTGGCCTCCCCCGCCCTTTCATCATGGGAGAAGATCAGGCAAGGCCGCTGGAACCGCTCGGTCAGCCGGCTTGCGGCCAGGCCCACAAGGCCTTTATGCCAGGCGGGTGAGCCTGCGATGATGATAGGGCAGCCCGGGTCTTCCATAAGCGTGCGGTCCGCCCAGGCGCCGGCCTCCTCCACCGTCTTCAGCTCGATCTCGCGGCGCTCCCGGTTCAGCGCGTCGAGCGTTTGCGCGATGCGTGCGGCCTCAGCGGCGTCCTTAGTGGCGAGAAGCCGCGCGCCAAGCCCCGCATCGCCAATGCGCCCGCCAGCGTTGATGCGCGGCCCAAGGATGAAACCGAGCGTGTGGGGCGAGGGAGGCTTATTCACGCCGGCCGCATCGCAAAGAGCCTTGAGGCCTGGATTTTGGCGGGCGCGAAGCACCTTCAGACCCTGCACGACGAAAGCGCGGTTGATCCCCTTCAGCGGGACTACGTCGCAGACCGTCGCCAGCGCCACCATATCGAGCCAACCCAACAGGTCCGGCGCTTTGGCCTTGGCGTAGAACCCTTTCGCCCTCAAACGGCGCTGCAGCGCGACGCAAAGCAGGAACACGACGCCGGCGGCGCAAAGATGCCCCTGCCCGCTCAGGCAATCCTGCCGGTTGGGGTTCACAACAGCCTCCGCTGGCGGAAGCTCTGCGCCCATCTGGTGATGATCGATCACGGCGACGCTGACGCCCTTGCGCGCCGCGACCTCAAGCGCCTCGAAGCTCGCCGATCCGCAATCCACTGTCACGATCAGGCTGGCGCCATCTTCAATGAGGGACGCGATCGCCGCCGCGTTCGGGCCATAGCCTTCGGCGATGCGGTCAGGGATATAGATGCGGGGCGAAAGCCCATGCCATGCGAGAAAGCGGTAGAGCAAAGCGGAGGACGATGCGCCGTCCACGTCGTAATCGCCGAAAATCGCCACCTGCTCGCCCGCGACGATGGCGCGCGCGATGCGCTCCGCCGCCTTGTCCATATCGGTGAGCGTGGCGGGGTCGGGGCAGAGCGCGCGGATGGTGGGGTTCAGCACATCGGGAACCTCCTCCAGCGCAATCTCCCGCGCAGCAAGGATGCGCCCGATGATCTCCGGCAAATCGTGACGCTGGGCGATGGCCGCGGCGAGATGCGCCCGCGCGGGCGGCAGCCGCTCGACCCATTTCAGGCCGCGGGCGGACCGCTCTACTCCAAGGAAGGCAGCTTCGGCGCGCGGCGCCTGTTGCAGCGGCAAGGACAGGGAACGCAAATTTCCAGCTCCAAAACGATGTGGAGCGGGAAGCTATCCGATTCGGCGCGCGCAGGTCTTCGGGTGTGGAAAAGCGGGGTGGCTGATCGCTTCGCTATGCGAATCCAGGGCCGGGATTTGTGGTCCCGGTTTGCCGAATCAGTATCAGTGGAGGCACGGCACCCTAAGAAATCATGAGGGAAAGATGACAGATGGCAAGCAACTGGAAGAATTGGTGGCATTTGTTGAGAGGATCCTTCTTCCCCAAGGCTTCGAGGTGACAACAAACGGGCGAGTCTTCAACGACGATGGCGTGCAGATTGCCGAATTCGATGTCGAAATTCGCGGAAAGATGGGTTCAACGGCCATTGCTTGGTTGATAGAATGTCGCGACCGGCCAGGCACCGGGCCGGCGCCAGGGGCGTGGATAGAGCAGTTGGTAGGACGGCGCGATCGGTTCGGCTTTAACAAGGTCACCGCCGTTTCGACAACGGGTTTCGCGGCCGGAGCCTTGGAATATGCGAAGCGCGCGGGCATCGAGCTCCGTGAGGTGAAGGCCGTAACGCCGGAAGAGTTTCGCTGGATCGTCGGTAGCGCGAAGATGTTTTTCATCAGGCGGGTAGCCGAGCTTTTTTCAGCCCAGTTGCATATCCATGAAAGTGAAGGAGAGGATCGACGTGATGCTCTTAGCCGCACGGTCAACGAGATGGCAAACGGAACTCCATTTCTGAAGTCGATAACGACCGGCGTAGCGGTTTCTGCCCCAGATGCGTTTTTGGGAGCGGTCCAAAAAGTGGGAAACCTATTCGATGGCTTGGAGGAAAACGGACCGGGCCGAAAGGTGCATCTCCATGCGAATTACCCGGACGACGATCACTTTGTAGTCGATACGCATTTGGGTCCGATCCGAATTCGCGCGATTGATTTCCGGGGAGAACTTCGGATCGAAGGCAGTGACGTACCTCTAATCACGACCAAGCGCTACGAGCATGCCAGCGGCGAGGGTGTGATATCGGAGGTCGCCGCGTTCCCGCCTCTAGACATGCCTAGCGGGCGCTTCTCCCTGGAGTTCCACCGAATGGGAGAGGACGGAGAGACTCACGTGCTTTTACGACGCGTCGCAACTTAAGGCTAGCGTTTCCCCGATGAGACGCACAGCCAATCGCCGCTTGCCAGACTCAATCACACCTTCTTGACGAACTCCGATTTCAGGCTCATGGCCCCGATGCCATCGATTTTGCAGTCGATGTCGTGGTCGCTATCGACGAGGCGGATGTTCTTGACCCTGGTCCCCATTTTGACGACCTTCGAGGAGCCCTTCAATTTCAGGTCCTTGATGACTGTGACTGTATCGCCATCCTGCAGAATATTGTTGGCAGAGTCACGGTAGATCCTTACGCCTTCGTGAGCAGCCGCAGCAGGGGCATTCGCATTCCACTCATGGGCACATTCCGGGCAAATGCAAAGGCCGCTGTCCTCGTAAGTGAATTCGCAGCTGCATTTGGGGCATGGTGGCAATGCGCTCATGAAATAGTCCTGTGATATGTGTTGGATTTGCTTTGCTGCCTGTAAGGCTATTCATGAGCTAAAGCATGCCTTGCTAAAAGGCAAGCGGAGCACCAAGCCGCCATCAGCGGGATCAGGCAAGCTGGGCATATTCGTAGATATCCTCCTCTTGAGCGATATGCAGCCGGACCAAGGCCTCGATAGATTCGATGATCCGCTGGGCATCCCGGATGAGATAGCGGTCGGTGTCCTCTTCGGAGAGGCCCGTTGAAAGGCGCATGAGGAGCCGGGCCAGATGCTGAATTTCGCGATGCGCCCGGCTCATGGCCGCAAGTCCCGACAGATCCGGTAGATGTGCGGAGAGGCTGGGAAAAAGGTTGATCTCGTCCTCATATTCGTGCGCGGCGACTTTTTGCTGCACAATGGCATTGGCTTCTTGAATGAGGACGAGCGCCTTCGCTCCGGTGGCGTCGTCGAGTGCGTCGGCGATTTCCCGAAGCCGGTCGAGGGCTTGCTCAAGCGCCCGGTGGTCCCGGCTCAGCGCATCGGGCAGGATCGCCGGCTTGACCCGCAGCACCGCCCGATCCCCCGGAAAAAGGGCACGCAGGGCGTTGAGGATGACAAGCACATCGATCGCTTCCTGAGTGAGCGCCGCGGCAACGGGCGTCAGCCAGCCAAGCGCCGCAGCGCCCATGGCAACGCCGGATAGCCCCATGCCGGCGATAATGCTTTGGCGGGCAATGCCGTGGGTCCGGCGCGCAATCTTTACGGCTTCGGCGACCCGGTCGAGACGGTCCACCAGGATGACGGCGTCCGCCGCTTCGGAGGATACGGTTGCACCCCGCGCGCCCATGGCAATGCCAACATCGGCGGCGGCAAGAGCGGGCGCGTCGTTGATACCGTCGCCAACCATCACCGTGGGATGAAGTTTCCGCTCCGTGGCTACAGCCTCGACCTTGTCCGATGGCGAGCGATCGGCAAGAACGGTGTCGAGATCGAGAGCGGCGGCGATGGTCTCGGCGGCGTCTGCCCGGTCGCCGGTCACCATCACCATCCGGGTGACGCCTGCCGCCCGCAGCGCCTGGACGGCACGTGGCGTTTCCTTGCGAAGCTCATCGGCGAGCAGCAGGGCACCGATTGCCTCGCCGTCTTTAGTAACAAAAACGCAAAGCGCCGAGCGCCAAGAGGCGCGTCTAAGTGCCCGTACCGCCCACTCCGGCGGCTTGTGGCTGCCAAAAACCAAAGACGCCGAGCCCGCGCAGACACGATGTCCCCCGATTACACCCTCGATCCCCGATCCGAGCGTCTCGTGCACGGACTGCGGGACTTCGAGGTTCAAGCCTCGCACCCGTGCCGCGGCCACGATCGCCGCGGCGGCGACATGATGGGAGGCCTGCTCAAGGCATGCCGCCAGCCTCAGCACCTCGTCCGGGCGTTCGCCCGGTGCGGCTTCCACGGCGGCAAGCCGGGCGCCGCCGGCAGTCAGAGTGCCCGTCTTGTCGAAAAGGACCGTATGGACACGCGCCAGCGCTTCGAGCGGTCCGCCGCCCTTGATGAGAATGCCGTTGCGCGCGGCCCGCGAGACGCCGGCGATGAACGCCACAGGCGCTGCAAGAATAAGCGGGCACGGCGTTGATGCCACGAGCACGGCCAGCCCCCTCACCGGATCTCCCGACGCGAGCCATGCAAGCCCGGCAAGCAGGAGCGTGACGGGGAGGAGAAGGAGGGCATATTTGTCGGCCATACGGATGAAAGGAGCCTTCGCGGTCTGAGCCGCCGTCACCATCCGGACTATGCCTGCATAGGTGCTCCCGCCCGCGGTAGCGCTCGCCTGGAATTCGAAGGCTTCGCCAGCATTCACAACGCCGCTCAGCACCCCCTCGCCAGCGGAGCGCGAGACTGGCATCGGCTCCCCGGTCACGGCCGATTCGTCAAGGACGGCGTTTGGAGAGAGGACGATTCCATCGGCGGGAACGATTTCACCCGCGCGCACGAGAATAATATCTCCTGCCCTTACCTCTTCGGCCGGAATATCTTCAACCCAATGATCGCCGCGCCGGTGCGCGACACGCGGCGCCCTGTCAACGAGCGACTTGAGGTCGCGCTCGGCGCGGGCGACAGCCAAATCTTCAAGAACGTTGCCGCCGGCATACATGACCGCGACGACGATTGCCGCGAGCTCGGCCCCAAGCGCCAGCGCGGCGGTCATCGAGATAAAGGCGACGGCATCGAGGCCCATCCGGCCCGCCGCGAGATCGCGGACTATGGAAAGGCCAAGCACCAAGATTACCGGCACCGTGCCCATGGTCCAGGCCACCCTCGCAGCCGCAGCCTGCCCCATGGCCGAGGCCGCCAGTCCTGCGCCGAGCGCTGTTAAGGCGAGCGCGATCAAAGCCCGGCGCAAGAGGCGTTCACTTGTCATTCAGCGGCCTTATCAACGGAGCCGGTCCTATTAACGGATGAAGAAACCGGCCGGGCGGCGCTTTGCGAAGGGAAGAAGACGGCGGCTCTGAATCCGCGAGGTTCGATATTGCCAAGGGTCAAAGACCCTCCATACGCCTTGGCGATGTCGTGCGCGATAGCAAGGCCGAAACCTGTGCCCGGAACCTGCTGGTCCAGCCGGAGACCCCGTTCCCCCAGCCGGTGAACCAGCGATGCCGGTGCCCCCGGCCCGTCATCCTCGATCACTATGGCAACCCCATCCTTGACTTCGGCGGAAACTGTGACGGAGGCGTTCGCCCATTTGCATGCATTGCCGAGCAAATTCCCAAGGAGTTCCGCAAGGTCGTCCTCCTTTATGGGCGCTGCGATGTCTTGGCCTATGCGAACGCGCCACTCCAAATCCTCCCCTTCCGGCGTGCGGCCAAGGGCGCGGACGAGCTTCGTAACGACCGGTTCAACGCGTGTCCGGTGAAAATGGAGGGTACCGGCGCTTTGGAGCCGGACGCGCGACAGCTCGCGGTCGATATGCCGGCGCATGATGTTCGCAAGCTCCTCGATTTCGGCGGCAACTTCGGCCGATCCGCTGCCGCGCAGCTTGGCGGCATCGGCGATAAGCACGGTCAGCGGCGTTTTCAGGCCGTGGGCCAAGTCCGCCGCCCTTGCCTTGGCGTTTTCCATCGCCTGAGCTTGCGCCTCCAGCAGCGAGTTGACCGCCGAGACGAGCGGCATCACCTCCTGCGGTTCAGCGACGCCGATGCGCGTCTTATGGCCCGACCGTACCGCGAGAACACTTTCCTGCAAAGCTTTCAATGGTTTCAACCCGAAGGCGATCTGCATCCATGCCCCCGCGAGGAGCGCAACGCCGAGAAGAGCAAGGGCTATTACGACATCCGAGCCGAATTCGGCGCGCGCGGCGTTGATCTCGCGCTCATCCAGCGCGACCGCAATCCTTAGCGGGCGCGATCCCTGCGGCGTTGAATAGACGATGCGCCGCTCCCTCGTGAGAAGCGTGGAATGAGACGGCCCTGCAAGCTCGTGCCGGTGCACGCCGCCGGTATCGAGCACGTCTGACGGAAGCTTCAGCACAAAGTCCCAGAGCGAGCGCGACCGGAGCGTCTGTCCTTTCGCATCATCTTGAATCTGCCAATAGAGGCCGCTCAAAGGGTCTCCAAAGCGTGGATCGGGAAGGGTGCGGCTGAAGGCAACGCCGCCCTGCGCATCGAATGTGATGCCAGCGGAGATCTGGCGGATATAGGTATCGAGTTCGGCCTCTGCGCGCCGTTCAACGTGTCGTTCAAACAGCCGGATAATCCCTAAGCCCGCGATGAGAAGAGCCAGCGCGATGGTCACGCCGCCAAGCACGAGAAGCCGGAGTTTGAGAGACCGCGCCCTCACGGCTCTTGCTCTTCGATAATATAACCGAAGCCCCGGCGCGTCCCAATCACGCTGGCTCCAAGCTTACGCCTTATGCGGCCAACCAGCACTTCGATCGCATTCGCATCTTTGCCGGAGTCGTGATCGTAAAGATGCTCGATCAATTCTGTGTAAGGCACAACGCGGCCGGCATGATGCATGAGATAGTTGAATAGGCGGTATTCCTGGGGCGTAAGCGCAATAGGGATGCCATTCGAGGAAACCCGCATTTGACGGGTATCGAGCGTGACCGGTCCGAATGTTAGGACTGGAGAAGAGCGGCCCGACGCGCGCCGGATGACGGCCCTGAGCCGGGCTAAGAGTTCCTCCATCCGGAAAGGCTTCGGCAAATAATCATCGGCGCCGCAGTCGATCCCATCGACCCTTTCGCTCCAGCTTCCTCTCGCCGTCAGAATCAGCACCGGCATGGTGCGTCCGTTCGCGCGCCATCTTTTGAGAATGGTGATACCATCGAGCAAGGGGAGGCCGAGATCGAGGATGACCGCGTCGTAGTCTTCGGTGTCCCCTTTGAACCATCCCTGCTCGCCATCGGTCTCGCGCTCGGCGGTGTAACCAGCCGCGTTCAACGCGGCCATGACATCCCTGGCTATCTTATCGTCGTCCTCGAGCAGCAGGATACGCATCACTCTTCCGGCTTTCCGATCATCTCGCCAGTCTTTGCATTCATGCGGACCTCCACCATCCGCCCTACAGGGGAAATGACCTTGAACTCGTACACCCAAATCCCATGCTCATTTTCGAGTTCAACCCTGGAAATCTCGCCGGGAACCGCATCGTGCAACCGGGCAATGACTCGGTCTAAAGGCAGGATTTCACCTTTTTCGAGCGCATGGCGGGCCCGGTCTTCATCGCGTTCTTTCCGCTCGATTTCATGACTGCTTCCCCGCGCTTCCCGCCAGGAAAACCAGCCGGCGGAGAGAGCGAGCGAGAACACTGTCAGCAGCAGCATCGATCGATAGCGCATCGCAGTCTTATTCTCTTTGTTCCCTGTCAAATCGCTGACTGAGACGTTGGAGTAACAGACAGCCGGGGTTTGTTACATTCCGCTCCGCTAGGGGAACAGGTGCTTCCCTTCAAAAAGGAGACAAGATCATGCGTAAAACACTTACCCTTCTCGCGTTTGCAACGGCGCTCGGAGTATCGGGCCACGCTCTTGCCAGCGGCGATGATGATGCCCGTGAAGCCGCCGCAAATGATAAGTGGCTTGCCACGTCCGTAATCAAGTCCAAGTTGGGTGAGCTTGGCTATTCAGTACGGAAGATCGAGGCTGAGGACGGGCGTTACGAGGTCAAAGCAACAGACAAGCAGGGCGCGAGGGTGAAACTTTATGTCAATCCCTTGACAGGCGAAATTGAAAAGCCGGCAGAAGCCGGGAAGGAACGCTCCTAAGCATGACACAGGATATGATCCTGACCAAAACTGGCCGCGATACGCGGCCAGCCAAGGTCAAAGTCTGGGATTTGTTCGTCCGGACTTTCCATTGGAGCCTCGTTGGCCTTGTGGTATTCGCTTTTCTGACCGCAGAGGACTTGACCAAAGCCCACATCATCACCGGCTATGCGGTCCTCGCGCTGATTGGCTCTCGAATCCTGTGGGGCTTCGTAGGCACAAAACACGCGCGCTTCAGCGACTTCGTCTACGGCCCAAAAGCAGTTGCCGCTTATCTCCGCGATCTTAAGCGCTTTAAGGCTCCGCGCATGCTTGGTCATAATCCGCTTGGAGGGATCATGGTCCTCGCCCTGCTCGTGGCGTTGACCGTAACGGGGATCACGGGATATCTGGCTATCCGCAATCCGGCGGAGGATGACTGGCTTGAAGAAATCCACGAAGCCGCCGCTAATGGTACGCTTCTGCTCATAGCGCTTCATGTCGCGGGCGTTGTCTTTTCGAGCCTTGCCGAAGGCGAAAATCTCATCCGCGCCATGATCACGGGCCGCAAGCGCGCACCGCAGGCCGGTGGCCTTCATCCTTCGACGGGCTCAGAATGAGGCGAGCGGCCCCTCATGGTGAGGCCGAAGGCCGTCTCGAACCATGAGGGGCAAAGCGTTTAGCCGCCTCACCCTTCGAGACGCCGCTGCGCGGCTCCTCAGGATGAGGCCCGGCGCCCCGCCGCAATAACGCTGGAGCGAGAATGGCAGCACCCCCAATTTTGCGATTCGCGCCGAGTCCAAACGGGCGGCTGCATCTTGGCCACGCCTTTTCAGCGCTATTTACCGCGCGCGCCACCGCATCAATCGGCGGCACTTTTCTCTTGCGCATCGAAGACATCGATCCCCTGCGCAGCAAACCCGAATTCGACGCCGGCATAAGAGAGGATTTATCCTGGCTCGGCCTCGATTGGCCCGAACCTGTACTGCGTCAATCGGCCCGCATGGCGGCCTATGCTGCGGCTGCTGAGACTTTGAAAAAGCGAGATCTTCTTTACCCGTGCTTCTGCTCGCGGCGCGAAATACCGGGCACGGCTACAACCATCAGTTTCGATGGCGCGCCGGTCTATGCCGGAACCTGCCGTCATCTTTCCAAGGGCGAGGCCGAAGAAAAGCTGGCGCGCGGCGAACAAGCGCAATGGCGTTTGAACATGGATCGAGCCGCTGCGGAGGCCGGCCCGCTAACGGTGGCGGAGGCCCCCGCTCGCGGTGCCGATGCGCTATGGGCCGGAACAATCTACCGTCCCGCCGATCCGGCGCGCTGGGGCGATGCCGTTCTTATCCGCAAGGACACACCGGCAAGCTATCACTTGAGCGCCGTCACTGACGATGCCGCGCAAGGCGTGACGCATGTCACCCGCGGCATGGATCTGTTCGCAGCGGCGGATCTGCACGTCTTGCTGCAGCGCCTTCTGGACCTGCCCTCGCCGCTCTACTGCCATCACCGGCTGCTTTTGGATGATGAGGGACAGAAACTCGCCAAATCCAGAGGATCGGTAAGCCTGAAAAGTCTCAGGGATGGCGGAGCCGCCGCTGCGGATGTCCGGCGCATGCTTGGTTTCGAGTAGTACTGGAGTCCGCACGAAGCAATCACGCACCGGCTTCGGACAGCAGCCGGTCTACGAGCGGCCGGTAGCCGTCGCCAAACAGCCGGAGGTGAACGAGGGCGGGCCATAGCTGGTAGATAATCAGTCGCTCTTCGTGACCGGGTTCCAGCGCCCCATAAGTTTCGTAGAATGCGGGAGTGGGCCGGTCGAAGAGCGTCAGCATCGCAATGTCCACCTCGGCATGGCCATAATAGCAAGCCGGATCGATGAGCGCGCTCACCCTGTTCTTGGCGGCAAGAACGTTACCGCCCCACAAATCGCCATGCAGCAAGGCAGGCGAGGGTTGCGCCGGCAGCCGGTTTGGAAGATCCGCTGCGAGCGCCTCGACCCGGCGTGCCAGCGCTGGAGAAAGATGCGGGCCATGCGGAAGCAGCCTGCGCTCCGCGAAGAAGCCCGGCCAATCGTCCATCCAGCCATTTGCGATAGCAACGGGGCCGAAGGCATAGTCTTCCGCCCAGCCATAGGACTTTCCCTTCGTGGCATGGAGCACCGCGAGCACCGGGCCCAAGCTCGCCCAGGCTCCGTCAAGCGAACCGCCTGCCGGAACCGCTTCGATGACAAGCGCCTCGCTGCTCACGCCGAGCACTGCGGGCGCCGGTGCTCCGCTCGCGGCAATGGCTTTAAGCATCGCGGCCTCGGCCATCGGAGCAGGTCCGTTCTTTACGATAGCCTCGCGGCCAGTGGTAAGCGTAATGCGAACGATCTGAGACAGATTCCCGCCAGAAAGCGGCTCCGCCTTGCGGAGGATGCCGCCAAGCAGCGCGGCACCCGCCTCAGCGAGAGGCGTCATCTTCCGTCCACGATACGCCTTGCAAGCCCTTGCGCGCCGATTGTCACGTCCGCCCAGGTCATATCGAAACCGTCATCGCCGCCATAATAGGGATCGGCCACTGCCTCGCCCTTGCGTCCATCCGCATGGTCAAGCAAAAGGCTGAGTCCGGCCCTCCCATCCACGGGCTTCATCGCATTGAGGGTGGCGAGGTTCTCAAGATCGAGCGCGACGATGTGGGTGAAACGGCGGAAATCCTCTTGGCTCACCTGCCGCGCCCGGTAATCGCTGATGTCGATCCCATACCGCTGGGCAACCGCCTGTGCCCGCCGGTCGGGCGCTTCGCCGGCATGCCAGTTGCCAGTACCCGCGGAGTCGACTTCCACATCGAGGCCGAGACGCTTCATCTCGCGCCGGAATGCCGCTTCGGCGAGCGGCGAGCGGCAAATGTTGCCAAGGCACACGAATAGGACTGCGAGTTTAGCGGCCATCTTTTTTCCCGGTTTCGGGGTGCTGCTGATCTTGGCACCCGTCCCGTCGTTTAGTCTGGCGCGGCGCCCTGCGTCAAGATGCCCGGTCCTTGACGTGCACAGCAGGCTTCCGGCATCGTCATATCGATCCGCAGGAGGCACCTATGATGAACGATGGCTGGATGTGGGGAATGGGCTGGGGTCACGCTATCGGAACGCTCCTCGTGGTGCTCGTGATTGCGGCGCTGATCAAATACATCTTTTTCGATTGACCGTTATACTAAGCTCCCGGCCAGAACTATTCCGCAAATTCGCCCCGGCGGGCGGCATGGCGGACTTCCGGCTCGCTCTCCTCGCTTTGCCCGGCCCGGCGCCTCGCCATGTCGAGAAGCCTCCGGCTCGTCCGGGAGGAAGAAACCGGGCTGTGAACAGGTTTCGGAGCAAGCGCGGCAAGATACTCTTCCTTCGGCGCGAAGCTTGCGGCAGGCACGATCTGCACGACTTTAAATCCGCTGAGTTTCAAGCCGGAGAGAATGCTGTCGAGGCCGTCCACCGTGACTTTTCTCGTATCGTGAAATTGGATGACGCCCTTGCCCGTTTCCCGGATTCTGAGGAGCGTTCTGTTGGCGAGCTGTGTCGGCGTGAGGCCCTGCTCGGTATCGCCCGACGCGATATCGGCGAACCAAAGGCTGACGCCGCGCTCCTTAAGATAGCCAAGGGTGGAGGGAGCCGCACTCGCCGTCCTTGCACGGAAGAAAGGGGCAATGGGTGCGCCGGACGTTTTCGCGACCGCAGCAAAGCTTTTCTCGACAGCCGTTTGCGCCCCCTCAACGGAGAGGCTGGCAAAGTCCGGGGATACGGCCCAGGGACCGGCGGCGAGCGTATGGCCACGCTTTGCCACATCCCGGACGGCGTCCGGATGAGACAAGGCAGCGCTTCCCGTGAAGAAGAATGTAGCTTTCGCGCAGTGGTGGTCGAGAATATCGAGGATGTATTTGGTGAAAGCCGGGTGCGGGCCTTGGTCGAAGGTTAGCACAACTTCCTTATCGTGCAGATCGAGTGGCGAAGGCGCGCTGTGCACACCTGGACCGTTCCTTGCTGGGTAAACCGGCCCGTTAGAAGAATCGATAGCCACAACTCGCGAAAGAAAACTGCTTTCCGCGCTATAAGTACATTCCGCCGCGCGTGCGCCATCATAAAGCAGAACGGCAATAAACAGCCCAAGTGCCCGAAACAACATACTAGCCCCCGTAGCAAAACCCCCGGCAGGCTGCCATGACGGTTCTACTCTTGCCCGGAGCTACTCTGCACCGCGCTTTGAGGCCATTGTTTGGTCGCTGGAGGGAGGCGCAAATTTTTGCAGGTCCAAGTGCTCGGCATAAATCCAGCGGACCGTGCGAGTCGCCGAGCGCATGACAACTGTATGCGTTTCGACCTGGCGGTCGTAAAACTTGACGCCGCTGAGGAGAGAGCCGTCGGTGACGCCGGTTGCGGCAAAGATAATATCGCCGGAAGCCATATCCGCGGTCGAATATTTGCGTTTGAGATCCTTGATCCCGATGGCCGCCGCGCGCCGGACATGCTCGTCGTTCAACGCGCTCAAACGGCCCTGAATCTGGCCGCCGATACAGCGAAGCGCCGCTGCGGCCAGCACGCCCTCCGGAGCGCCGCCCATGCCGAGATAGATATCGATGCCGGTCTCCTCCGGCTCGCAGGTCTGGATAACGCCGGCAATATCTCCGTGGACTATCAGGCTCACCGCGGCGCCCGCCGCCCGGATTTCCTCGATCAGCCTTGCGTGACGCGGCCTGTCGAGCACGCAGGCGGTGATTTCGGCAACCTGAACGCCCTTTGCCTCAGCGAGCCTGTGAAGGTTCTCGGACACGGAGTAATCCAAGCTCACGACACCTGCTTCGAAGCCGGGGCCGATCGCAATCTTCTCCATATAGATGTCGGGCGCATGCAGAAGCCCCCCTCGCCGGGAGACGGCCAAAACCGCCAGCGCCCCCGGCAACGACTTTGCGCACAAGGTCGTGCCTTCGAGAGGATCGACCGCGATATCGGCCTCGGGCCCGCCACGGCCCATCTCCTCCCCGATATAAAGCATCGGCGCTTCGTCGCGCTCGCCCTCGCCAATCACCACCCGGCCCGAAACCGGCAGTTCGGCGAGTTCCCGCCGCATGGCGGCAACGGCCGCAAGATCGGCCTGTTTTTCGTCGCCCCGGCCGCGGAGCCGCGCGGCAGCGACGGCCGCCGCTTCGGTAACGCGCGCGATCTCCAACGTGCACATCAGGCTATCGGATGGCTCTTGCATGAGCGGACCCTCGCGATGATTTCCGGACAAGCTATAGCACCGCCAAGCTAGAGCGCCTCAATCCGGACCATTTGGGGAGCACCTTCAACATGCCCATCCTTGACAATCGAGTCAAGCGCGGCCCGGAGCAGAACTTCCCTGGTGCGGTGCGTGATCATAACGACAGGAGTCGGATCGCCCTCGTGTCCCGGCTGGCCGAAACCCGGAAGGTCCGGCGCATCGCGCTTTTGCACGACGCTTTCAAGCGAGATGCGCTGCTCCGCCATGCGCGTTGCAATGGCAGCAATCGCTCCCGGCCGGTCGTACACGGAAAGACGGATATAATACCCTCCTTCATGGGTCCGCATTTGCGCGCGTGCCTGGGGCTTAAGCTCTGCGGCGGGCAGAATGAAGGGCGGCCTCATATGGCCGCGCGCGATGTCGATGATATCGCTTGCCACGGACGAGGCCGTGGGCCGGGCGCCCGCGCCGGGACCGGCAAGGATGATAAGGCCGGCGAAATCGCCCTCGACCGCGACACAGTTCAGCGCACCGTCGACGCCGGCAAGAGCGCTCGTTTTCGGGATCATGGTTGGAGAGACCCGGGCCTCGATCCCGCTTCCGGTTTTGACGGCCACGGCGAGAAGCTTGATGCGATAGCCAAGCTCGTCAGCGGCGCCGAAATCCGCAGGCGTAATCCCGCGTATTCCCTCAAGGTGGACGGCCCCGAAATCGGGCTGCACGCCGAATGCGAGCGCAGCAAGTAGCGACAGCTTGTGGCCGGCATCCTGGCCATCCACGTCGAAAGTGGGGTCGGCCTCCGCATAGCCGAGCGCCTGCGCCTCGGCGAGAACTTCCGCGAAGGGCAAGCCCTCCCGCTGCATGCGCGTGAGGATATAGTTGCTGGTACCGTTCAGGATACCATAGACACGGGAAATCGAATTGCCGAGCAGGCTTTCGCGCAACGTCTTGACGATGGGGATGCCACCTGCAACGGCCGCTTCGAAGTTGAGGGCCACGCCGTTTTTCTCGGCGAGCGCGGCAAGCTCCGGGCCGTGACGCGCAAGCAACGCCTTATTGGCGGTGACGACATGCTTTCCGGCGGAAAGGGCGGCTATGACGCTTTCGAGAGCTGGGCCGCTGTCGCCGCCCATCAGTTCTACAAAGACGTCGATATCCCGGTGCGCTGCGAGCGCCGCCGGGTCTTCGAACCAGATGGCCTCTTTTAGGTCGGCCACGCGTTTCTTATGGCGCGAGCGCGCGCAAACGCCCGTCACCTCAATCGAACGGTTGCACCTTTCGGCAATGGCGGCGCCGTTCTCGTGAAGCAGCGCTAACAGCCCCGAGCCGACCGTTCCTAATCCAGCGATACCCAGCCGTAGGGGTGTGTGGGCCTTCATGCAACGTCCCGCCGGTAGTGCCCGCTAACGGGCTTGGCCTTGTGCGAACGGTATAACATTATGCAGCACAACGTCTGCGGAGGAGAGAAACTTCTTGATGGCGCGTGCGGCCTGCCGGATGCGGTGCTCATTCTCGACGAGCGCGATGCGGACAAATCCCTCTCCGGATTCGCCAAACCCTAATCCAGGGGCGACTGCGACGCCCGCTTTCTCAAGCAGCAGCTTGGAGAATTCGAGCGAGCCGAGCTGCTCCATGCTGCGCGGTAGCGGCGCCCAGGCAAACATCGTTCCTGGCGGCGAGGGAATGTGCCAACCCGCACGGCCGAGGCATTCAACAAGGCAATCCCGCCTGCGCTTGTAGATCTGGCGCATCTCTTCCACGCATTCCTGCGGGCCGTTGAGGGCAGCAGCGGCAGCAACCTGAATCGGCGTGTAGGCCCCATAGTCGAGATAGGATTTCACGCGGGCAAGCGCCGCTACAAGCCGCTCATTGCCGACGGCGAAGCCCATGCGCCAGCCCGGCATCGAGTAGGTCTTCGAAAGCGAGGTGAACTCGACGGCGACATCCATGGCGCCCGGCACCTGCAAAATGGACGGCGGCGGATCGGTATCGAAATAAATCTCGGCATAGGCCAGGTCAGACAGCACGATGAGCTCGTGCTTCTTGGCGTAATCCACGACATCGCGGTAGAAATCGAGGCTCGCCATGAGCGCGGTCGGATTGGAGGGATAGCTCAGCACGAGCGCGAGCGGCTTCGGCACGCTGTGCCGGATGGCTTTGTCGACCGAGACGAGAAAATCCTGATCCACGCTCGCAGGCAGATGCCGGATGCTCGCCCCCGAAATGATGAACCCGAACTCATGAATCGGATAGGTCGGGTTCGGCACAAGGATCAGATCGCCCGGCCCGGTAATCGCCTGCGCCATGTTGGCGAAGCCTTCCTTCGAGCCGAGCGTGGCGACGACCTGCGTATCGGGATTGAGCTTCACGCCAAACCGGCGCGCATAGTACGCAGCCTGCGCGCGCCTCAGCCCCGGAATACCGCGCGATGCGGAATAGCGGTTCGTTCGCGGCTTCGTCACCGTCTCCATCATCTTCTCGACGATGTGCTCGGGCGTCGGCAAATCCGGATTTCCCATGCCGAAGTCGATGATATCTTCACCGCGCGCCCGGGCCGCTGCCTTGAGCTTGTTCACTTGCTCGAAGACATAAGGCGGCAGGCGTTTGATGCGGTGAAATTCTTCAGCCATGGTCAGGGTGCTTCCCAAAAAAAGAAAAAATAGACTCGCGCAAGAGCGAAGCGCCCTTCTACCTATAAGGCCGGAGCCGCTTCAATGTCCATGAGGACATGCGGATTGCGAACAAAGTTGGAGGAAGGTTGCATGCCATGCCGTGCAGCTACGCCCAGGAATGGCGGACAGCGCTCAAGACCGGACCACTGAAGCAACGGCCAAGTCCAAGCCAGCGGAAAAAGTAGAAATCTGACTTTTTGACTGCCATGCGAGACAAATCAGCGCAGACGAGTTCCTGAACAGCTGCCCGTTTACCATGATTACTTTGTCCGGAGAATGAATGCTTGCGTAAACACTGACCTAGCATATAAGAAACAGGTATGACAGAACAGTATTGTGCGTGGCTTCTTACCGCCATGCATGGCCTCGAGCCCCGCTGGTTGCTTAAGGCTTTTTTGAGCCGGGCGCCAGAGCGCCGGGCTTTTGCGCACCCGGTTCCCCGCAGGCCCTTTCTTTCGCGTGAGGCTTAGCCGATGGGTTGGGAGTCGCTAGTGCCCCGTTATGCGGCCGCGGTACGATCTGGCGTAGGCGGTGCGTTGGGCGGCCGGCTTAAGCGCTGGTTTTCCGCGTCGCGCTTTTCACGCTGGACCATCGCCGCCCGCATCGCCGCAATTGTGCTGACTTTGGCGGTGCCGCTCAACCTGATTGTCGTGGCTGTGGTTTGGCACCTAGCCGACGCGGCGAGCGAGGCGCAGCGCAAGAGCCTGCTTTACACGTCCCGCTCGGTGGCGGCTGCGGCCGATGCCGAGCTTGGCAAATATATGGCTCTGGCTCAGTCGCTGGCCCGCTCTCCAGCCCTGCTTGACGATAACCTCGCGCCGTTCGAGGCCGAGGCACGCCGCGCGTTCGCATCCCTTCCAGACGCCTGGGTCGTGGTCGCGGACCTCAACGGCCAGCAGCTTATAAATACGGCGAGCCAGCCGGGTCAACCCCTCCCGCCCTCCGATCCGGCCTGTACCACGGCGCAAAAGCGCGCGTTGGAAACCGGCTCGATCGTCCTCACGGACGTACGGATGTCACCGGTTCTGCAGGACTGGGTCGTGAGTATCGACGTTCCCATTTTCAGGGATGGGCAGCCCTTACGCGCGCTCGCCATCGTTACGAAGGCGCACTCATTCCTGCGCCTGCTCAGTGATCAGCAGATCCCTAAGAACTGGCTCGCCGGCATTCTCGATAGCCAAGGCCGCTTCATCGCGCGAGTGCCTGGCGATGCGCGGTACATTGGCCAGCTTGCTCCGCAGGGCTTTCGCAAGGTGAAGGATCGAGACGGCATATTCGAATTCGTCTCGATGGAAGGCGACCCTATCGTCGCCGCCAATGCGCATTCGCTGAGCGGATGGCCAGTCGCCATAGCCATCAAGAAAGCCGAACTGCAAGCGATGACCTGGAGCACGGTCCGCTGGGCTGCAATCCTGGGGGGCGGACTGTCTGTCCTGAGCCTCCTGTTCGCCTGCGCCATTTCCCGCCGTATTACTGGCCCGATTACAGAACTTAGGCAGAAGGCCGCTGCGCTGCTGACCGGCCCTGCATGCCCGATGCCGCCAGGCCCGCCCGAAGTCCGCGATCTCTGGGAGGCTCTGAGACAGGTTGCAACTAACCGCCATCGCAATGAGCAGGCGCTGCGTGAGAGCCGCGAGGACTTGAGCCGGGCGCAGGCCGTCGCCCGCATCGGCAGCTGGCGCCTCGACGCCAGCCGCAACGAACTCACCTGGTCCACCGAGGCGTTTCATATCTTCGGCGTCTCCCCGGACGAACCGTTGACCTATGAGAGCCTCCTCGCCTCCGTCCATCCCGACGACCGCGGCCACGTCGATCGCAATTGGAAGGCAGCTCTGGCGGGCGCACCCTACGACCTAGAATACCGTATTGCCGCCGGCGGGAAAACGAAATGGGTCCACGCGCGGGCTGAGCTGGAACTCGACGCGGCAGGCAAGCTTCTCGGCGGTTTCGGCACTGTGCAAGACATCACAGATATGAAGCAGGCGGAGGAAGAACTGCTTCGCCAGCGGCACCTGACGCACATGATCGGGGACCGCGCGGCCGATGCCATTTTCCTCACGGACGAGGCAGGCCACATCACCTATGCCAATCCGGAGGCGGAAGGAAGCTTTGGATATGAGCGCCGGGAGATGATGGGCAGGGATCTCCACGAACTTCTCCATCACCATTTTGAGGGTGGCGCGCGATACCCCACAGACGATTGCGTGTTGTCGAGGGTCCAGGAGAAGGGTGCCCCGGTCCGCAATCACGAGGATGTTTTTTACCGCAAGGATGCTTCGCCGATCGAAGTGTCGTTCTCTTATGCTCCGTTGGAGCAGGATGGCAAGCGGGCCGGCGGGGTCTTCGTCGTGCGGGACATCACTGCGCAGAAAGCGGCTCAAGCGGCGCTGCGCGAAAGCGAGGAGCGGTTCCGCGGCATCTTCGAGAATGCCGGCACCGGCATTGCCATTGCGGACATGCAAGGCCGGTTCCAGACTTGCAATCCGGCTTTTTCCGCGATGCTGGGCTACACTGCGGAGGAACTCCGCAAACTTTCTTTCCTAGAAGCCATGCATCCCGAGGATCGCGAAAAGAACCTTGACGAGATGAGCCGGCTGCTTTCTCAGGAGATAGGTTCGTTTGAGACCTTGAACCGGTGTGTGAGAAAGAGCGGCGAGGCCTTATGGGGACATAAGCGCGTGTCTCTGGCGCGAGACGCGGCTGGCAAGCCCACCAGCATCATCGTGCTTGTGACCAATATGACGGAGCACAAGCGCGCCGAGGAGCACATCCGCCTGCTTATGCGGGAGGTGAATCACCGCTCCAAGAACATGCTCGCGCTGGTGCAGTCGGTCGCACGGCAGACCCTTGCGACAAATCCCGACGACTTCATCGCCCGGTTTGGAGAACGCATTCAAGCGCTGGCTGCCAGCCAGGACCTGCTCGTCAAGAACGAATGGAAGGGTGTGGATCTCGGTGAGGTGGTGCGGTCCCAGCTCGCTCATTTCCAGGATTTGATCGGCACGCGGATCGACATGCAAGGGCCGCCCGTTTCGATTTCTGCTTCCGCCGCCCAGGCCATCGGCATGGCGCTTCACGAACTCGCCACCAATGCGGGCAAGTACGGCGCGCTTTCCACCGATACCGGCGATGTCGAGATGCGCTGGAGCCTGGAGCGTGACGGCGACGGCGACGGCGAGGAAGATTTCCTGATTACCTGGCGCGAGCGCGGCGGACCGCCGGTCAAGGTACCCGGCCGGCGCGGCTTCGGCTGGACCGTCATGTGCCGCATGATCGAGAGCAGCCTCGATGCTAGAGTCGATCTTGGTTTTGAAGTCACGGGGCTGACCTGGCGGCTCCAGTGCCCGGCCGGGGAAGTTTTGGAGCACAATCGCCCCGCTCCACCCAGCTGGGTCGCGAAGCCTCCGGTCTGCAACTTCAACTTCGCCAGGCAGAGCACCCGTTCCCGCGTCCTGGTTGTTGAAGATGAACCCCTTGTGGCAATCGAGATCGCACATGTCCTCAATGGAGCAGGTTTCGATGTCGTAGGCCCAGCGGGGGGCGTCAGCGCGGCTCTTGAGCTTTTAAACCAGGGCGGTTGCGATGCTGCTGTGCTCGATATCAACCTTGGCAATGAGACATCGGAGCCGATCGCGCTCGAACTCGCAGAGCGCCGGACACCGTTCGTGACTGTGTCGGGCTATTCGAGGGAGCAGCACCCGCCCGCGTTTAACGGTGCGCCGGCGCTCGCGAAACCGCTCCGGCCCGAGCTTCTGATCATAGAACTCAAGCGATGCGTGGAGCAGAAGGCTAGTACGAACGGCGGGATGATCTGAGGCAAACCGGATTTACTGGCTGCTTTTCGCGGGCGCCTTGGCCGTGCCGCTGCTGTGGCTCTGGTCCTCTTTCTGAAGCTCTTGCACAGCCTTTTGGCGCTCTTCCGGCGACAGGATATTTCGCAGGTCCGAAACCTTGTTCAGGCTCGGCCAGCCCGCATCGCTGGAGCAGGCCTGAAGCCCGCCGGACAGCGCTATGGCGACACCGGCAGCAGCAAGCTGCCTAAGGCGGTGCGCCGCCTTTCCTTCGATATGCAACGCCAACCTGCGGCCTGCTTCGTATCGCATGGCAGCCCCCGAATCTTGTCCCCGTCTATCCATTATCGAAATTTCATATGGAATGTTTATGTCCAATTCCTTCGCAAATTGTAACAAGAAAATTTGCGGCGTTGAGTCACGATGCCACGCGCCGCCGCCGCAGGAAAAAAACTTTCCAATTCCAGCCCGCAGTCACGGATTCCTCACGGCGATCCACACATTCACCAGACCGCTCAAAACGGGGTGGCGGCTGACGCGCAGTCCCGGCTGCCTGAACGTTGACCCGGGCAGCACACGCCCTGAGCGGAACCACGCCCACACCTGCAACATATAGGCGCGATGGCCCAGGCTTCCGGAAAGGGCGAGCAAGAGCGCGCGAAGGCGGGACATCCCGCTGCTCGCCTCGACGATCAGCACTCTTCCCTCTGGTTTGGTGAGGGCCACGAGCTGCCGCAACGCCGCCGCCGGGTCCGGCAGGACAACGAGCAGCGAGGAGGCTGAGACCACATCGAAACGCTCATCCGCCCGGCTCGCAGTCTCAATGTCCGAGACCTCGAAGACAGCGCAGTTTTTGCGTTCGCTTGAAAGGTAGCGCGCCCGTTCGATCATATCCGGGTCGCAGTCGATCCCGCGCGCCGAATATCCTTTGTCCGCCGCGATCCGGGTCAAGACCCCAGGCCCGCATCCAACATCGAGCCAGGTCTGCCGGGGATTCCCTTCCGGAAGGATGCTCGCCGCGGCAAGATGCATGCCGCGATAGAACTCCGCGTCCTGGAGCCATGCGAACAAGCGGGCAGCCTTCACGCTCACCGGGGCATCCCAAAGCGCAGGGAAGCGCGCTGCCGGCGCAACTCAAGAGCAAGTACCGCCATGAATAGGACCGGCAGAAACGAAGCCGTCGAGACTTGCGCAAGCGTTACCTTCCCGGCCTCAACAGCAAGGATCGTGGCAATCCAATCGATCGCTTGAACTCCGGTCATGGCGGCAAGCCACGGCGCGTGACGCCGGATATCCCGCAAGGCTATCAGCATTCCGAAAGCAAAGCCGAGCGCGCGAGCCCCGAATTGGGCGAACATCCAGTCTGTCCATGCAGGTGCGGGCGGCAGGCCGAGGAAGGCCGGAAACGTGCCGGGGCTTAAGGTGAAGATAACCCCAAGTACGATCTGAACGAGGGCGATGAGAATGATCGTTCCCCTGGTGAAAAGCGATGGGCCGGATGTGTTTTGCATGTGGCTCTTCCATTCGGTTTGGACCGGCCGCCACAATATTCGGCTTGATTTACTTTGAAAAGTAGTTACATTTTCGATATATAGTTTCACAAAAGGAACTAAGCGGAGAAAAGCATGGGCGAATGCGGCTGCCCGATCGAGCGGGCCGTTGGCGTGCTCGACGGGAAATGGACGCTTTTAATCCTGCGCGAGTTGTTCCAGGGGACGCGGCGGTTCGGCGAGCTGCGCATGGTCTTGGAAGGGGTAAGCCCGAAGACTCTGACCGAACGCTTGCGCTTTCTCGAAGAGCAAGGCGTCGTAGAACGCACGGTCTACCCGGAGATCCCGCCCAGGGTGGAGTACAGCCTGACGGAGCGCGGCCAGAAAGCCTGGCCGGTGATGGTGGCGCTCCGCGACTGGGGAGAAACCCTGGAAAAATGAGGATACGGCAGGACAATCGCGCTGCGTCAGCCTGCTGACGCAACCTCTTTTTAGGCTGCTCCCGCTTCGGTGAGGATGCGTAGTTGCCTGGCGTCCGACAGACGGACGACAGTCCCCGACAGCTGTTCGCGCATTTCAAGGCAAACGAGGTCCTCCATGACCTCGCGAAGGGCTATCAGCAGGTGGACTTCGGGCTGGGTATCGGCCACGTCCTCCATAATGCGAAGTGCTTCACCGATGTGCTTCTTGCATGCCTCTATATGCTCGCGATTCATCTGGCCCCTCTCCGTTGCACCTTGCGGGCACAGCTTTTCAGCTATTTTGGTTGCAGGATCATTAAGCATCCCAAATTTCGGCTTTTATTTTTTGATTCCGGCCCGGATGTGTCCGCAAGCCACGCTGGCTGTCTCAACCGGGTGCTTCCGGTCCGCAGCCCAAGAAAGCAATGGAGCTGTTCTAAGAGATAGGCTAATCAGGCTTCCGCTCTCACGCGATCTTAAGGAGAAGCAAATTGCGAGTTTTCGCTTTCCCACGTGCAAGTGCCCTCCTGGCGCTCGCCATCGTCACTGCACCGGCCGGGCTTCTTGTGGCCGGTGCGCCCACCACAGCTATGGCTCAGGCCAGCGGGAAAACCATGACCACACCTTCAGGCTTACAGATTACGGACACCAAAACCGGCACTGGCGCCACGCCAAAGCCCGGTCAGACCTGCGTCGTGCATTACACGGGCTGGCTGTACGAAAACGGTGCCAAAGGAAAGAAGTTCGATAGCTCGGTCGACCGGGGCGAGCCTTTCGCGTTTCCCATCGGCCAGCAGCGGGTAATCGCCGGCTGGGATGAGGGCGTCGCCACGATGAAAGTGGGCGGCAAGCGCACGCTCATCATTCCGCCAAGCCTCGGCTATGGCGCGCGCGGCGCCGGTGGCGTCATTCCGCCGAACGCCACGCTGATCTTCGAGGTTGAACTGCTCGACCTGAAGGGTTGACGCCGTCATCGCGAGGCGGCTTTGGCCGCCGTGGCGATCCAGAGCAACGTCAAGGCCTCGCTCTTTCCGCCTCCGGCGCGATAAGCTCGCGGCGGCGGCGCGCGGGCGACCAAGGCCGGACGCCGCGGCTTTCGGATGCGGTATGAAGTGTCAAACGCAAATCCGAGATGGCGATCGCCGCCGCCCCCTTCTCCCAAAGGGCGCCGCGGTCCAAAACGATCCTCGGCGCCGGGCAAGGCTGCCGGATATCCATCGGCGCAATCAGAATAATTGCGCGCTCGCAATCGTCACGGATCGCGTCGGGCTTGGCGATGAAGCTCACAAGCTTTCCCTTCACGAGAGCGAGGCAGCTATAGGCATCGCACTGCCAGCCCTTGCCCGCAGACGCCTCTTTCGGTTTGCGGCTGTCGCCATCGGCCTTCAACCATTGATCGACAGTGTAAAAGGCGCGCCGCGTTTTCGGCGCCTGTAGCTGCCCGTTCCCGTCGCGGATGGCGGCAACCCTCGCATCGCCACCCACGAGAATGTCGGGTTTGGAATGGATAGAGGTAAGCGCGATGCCGGCGCCGATGGCCACAAGGCCGAGAAGCCGCCAGGGCCGCCGCCAGATAATCAGCCACAGCCCGCCGCAGACGATGATGAGCAATGCCGCAAAAGGAAAGGCGGGGACGGAGATCAGCGCGCCCGGCAGCGCGGCCACCCATTTCGCGATGGCCATCATTGCGTCGATGCCTAGCCCCATGAGCTTCAGCGGCCATTCCTCAAGCCCGAACGGCATGGCGATCAGTGCCACCACCATCGCCGGCATGACAAGAAAATCGATGGGCGGGCCGCCAAGCAAATTTCCGAGCGCGGCGTAGCTTGTGAGGCTGTGAAAATGGTAAGCGGAGAAAGGCTCCACCGCGAGTCCCGCCGTGGCGGCCGTCACCAGCACGCCGCCCAGTATGTAGACGGGCTGCCAGGTGAGCCGCTCGCGCACGCTTCCCGCCTCAAAATGGAGATAGCGCCCGAAGCGCTCATAGCCCGCGATGAGCGCGGCGGTCGCGGCGAAGGACATCTGAAAGCTGAGGTCGATCAGGCTGTCCGGCAGCACGATCAGGATGAGAAGGCCCGCCAGCGCGACATTGCGGAGCGATAGCGCCGGCCGGTTGAGCAGGATCGCGAGAAAGACGACCGCAATCATGAGATAAGAGCGGACCGCCGCAATCGAGGCGCCGGACAGGGCAAGATAGATCGTGACGCATATGAGCGCCGCGCCGCCGGCCAGCGCGCGCACGGAAAAGCGCAGCGCGACGGAGGGAAACAGCGCGAGCGCCCAGCGCAGGAACCAGAATACCGTTCCCGCCACCAGGGACATATGCAGGCCGGAAATCGAAATCACATGGGCAAGGCCGGAGCCGCGCAAATCGTTCATGCGGCTTTCGTCGAGACCGGCCGTCTGCCCGACCGTCAGGGCGGCTGCGATGTCGCCCGTGTGCCCCGGAAGCACCGCTTTGATCCGCGCGCCGATCGCCGCGCGCAAGTCCGCGAGCATTGTGCGAAGCTTCATGCCGGGGGGCAGTTCGCGTCCCGCCAGGATTTCGGTTTTCGAAAGCGAATAGCCCGACGCGCCGATCCCCCGGTAGTAGCTCATGCGCGCGAAATCGTAGCCGCCGGGCATCGCAGGGCCGGGCGGCGGGCCAAGGATGGCGCGCATTTTGACGGCGCTGCCGGGGTTCAACGTCAGTTCCCCCCTCACGCTGACCCGCACGCGGAAGGGCCTGTTTGCGGTCTCCCGATTCTCGTATTTCATGGCAGTGAGGCGGATCACAGCCCGGCCCCGGCGCGGCGTCTGCCGCTCGAAGCCTTCGACAAAGCCTTCGAGATCGTAAGCGCCATGCCGCTCCAGCACCGGCGCGGCCATGATGTCCGTCCGTAGCTTCGCTGCGAAGAAACCCGCGCTGACGCACAGAAGTATGCTCGTGAACAGAAAGGCAAAGAGGTTCGCGCGCGCCATCATGCGAAGCGCCAGCGCCGCGATGAAAAGCCCGAGCGCCAGCGTAAAGTCCGGCTCCTGCAGAAGCTCGAAATAGAGTCCAACCCCGCAGCCGAAAAATACGGGAATCCAAAGGAACCAGCGCCCCTGCTCCGCGTCGAGCTGCGCCGCAAGCGCGCGCCCTGCCCTCGCCAGCCAAGCGCCAACGGCCCCGCCACGCCGGGGGACGGCTTCCAAACCCGCCGGAACGGCAACGCTCACCGGTACCCGCCCGCTATCAATTACAAATGCGTCATGTTACACCGCTCTCCGAGAAAAAAGTCCACATGAATGAAAGTATTCCCATGGCGCCCTCCTCCGGCGTAGTCACACGCTTTGCTCCCTCCCCCACTGGCTATTTGCATATTGGGGGCGCGCGAACCGCCCTGTTCAACTGGCTCTACGCGAAGCACACGGGCGGCAAATTCCTGCTGCGCATCGAGGACACCGACCGCGCCCGCTCCACGGAAGCCGCGATTGCGGCCATTATCGACGGGCTGAAATGGCTTGGACTCGATTGGGAAGGCGAACCCATTCATCAATTCGCGCGAGCGAAGCGGCATGCTGAGATCGCGCAGGAGCTTCTGGAGCGCCGCAACGCCTATCGCTGCTATTCGGCGCCGGAAGAGCTGGCCGCCATGCGCGAGCGCGCCATGAAGGAGGGCCGCTCGCCTGGCTATGACGGCACCTGGCGGGATCGCGATCCCAGCGAATGGCCGGAGGATCGCCCCTTCGCCATCCGCTTGCGCGCTCCGCGCGAGGGCGAGACCGTGGTAGAGGACCGCGTCCGGGGCCGCGTCACTTGGCAGAACAAGGACCTCGACGACATGGTGCTGCTGCGCTCCGACGGCACGCCGACCTACATGCTTGCCGTTGTCGTCGACGATCACGACATGGGCATCACCCATATCATCCGCGGCGAAGACCATCTCACCAACTCGGCGCGCCAGAAGCAGATCTATAACGCGCTCGGCTGGGATATCCCGGTCTTCGCGCACATCCCGCTGATCCACGGGCCGGACGGCGCCAAGCTCTCGAAGCGGCACGGCGCGCTTGGCGTGGATGCCTACCGCTCGATGGGCTTCCTGCCCGCTGCCATGCGCAATTACCTCGCGCGGCTCGGCTGGAGCCATGGCGACGATGAGATTTTCCCGACCGCGCAGGCCATCGAATGGTTCGATCTTGACGCGGTGGGCCGCTCGCCCTCGCGCTTCGATTTCGCCAAGCTCGAAAATCTGAACGGCTATTATATCCGCAATACTCCCGATGCGGAGCTTGTCGCGCAAATCCAGGCCATCGCACCGGAGGTCGAGGCTGCCAAGGACTTCTCGGGCAGCATCGGGAAAACGGGCTGGCGCAAACTGAAAATGGCGATGCCCGGCCTGAAGGAGCGCGCCAAGACGCTTGTCGAGCTGCTCGTTGCGGCCCGCTACCTCTTCGTGAAGCGGCCCATCGATATCGACCAGAAAGCCGCGAAGCTGTTGGAAGGCGATTCCGTAAAGCATCTCGCCGCATTACACGAGCGTTTCTCGGAGCTTGAGGATTGGGAACCGGCGGCGCTGGAGGCGGCGGCGCGCGCCTATGCCGGGGAGGTTGGCGCGAAGCTCGGCGATGTGGCCCAGCCCTTGCGCGCGGCGCTGACCGGTCGCACCGCGTCGCCGCCGATCTTCGACGTACTCCACGTACTCGGCCGGCGCGAAAGCCTTGCGCGGATCGCGGATCAAGTCGATAGTCGCAACGTTAGATAGTGTCCGGCGCAATCGAGGGGACGCGGCATGACTGATATACCCGAGAATGTAGACCTTCGCTTTCTTGCGGTTCAGTTGCAGCGGATCGACACGCGCATCGCCGATTTCGAAGCGAGCACGAACGAGCGGTTTCAGCGGCTGGAAGCGGAAATCGCCCGCGCGCAGGCCGATATAAGCGAAACGAAGGCAATCGCCCGCGAGGTTGTGGTCCGGCTTACCCTCATCGAGAAACGGCTAAGCGCAGTGGAGCACGCATAGCCGCAGGGAACGGCCTGCACGTCGCGCATAAGGCTTGCGGAACCATCGGATACAGGGATAATTTGCGTAGTGGTCGAGGCGGTTTATGAGCGGCGATAATGACACCATCGACCTGACCTTTCTAGCGAAGCAGTCCGAACGCATTCTGAGCCAAATGGGCGAGAGTGACAGCACGCCCAAGCTTGCGCTAGGATCGCGCCCATGTTGGAGGCGGCATGGCGGGCGATATTTTCATCACGTACCGGCGGGGCCTTGTGGCCTTGGTGCTGGCTGCAGGAGTCATGTTTATATACTCCCTGCCGGCAAAGTCTGCGGATAGCTGTGATGGCCCGCGTCTGGCCGTAAAGCTCCCAAGCGGAACTGCCTGCATCCAGCCCGGCTCGGGCGAAAGTTTCAAAGACTGCCCCGATTGCCCTGAGATGGTGGTCGTTCCCGCGGGCAGCTTCATGATGGGTTCACCCGCAAGCGAGCCGTTACGCGAAGATGACGAAGGCCCGCAGCACAAGGTAACGATTGCCAAGCCCTTTGCGGTTGGCAAGTACGCGGTGACGTTCGCGGAGTGGGATGCCTGCGCGGCGGATGGCGGCTGCGGCCGGCAAAAGCCAAGTGATGAGGGCTGGGGCCGCGGCGGCCGGCCGGTCATCAATGTCAATTGGCATGACGCAAAACGCTATGCGGCATGGCTATCGAAGAAGACAGGCAACGCTTACCGGCTTCTCTCCGAAGCAGAACGCGAATATGTGGCGCGAGCGGGAACCAAGACGCCGTTCTGGTGGGGCAAATCGATCACGCCAGCGCAAGCGAATTACAATGGGAGCTTCGTTTATGGTGGTGGCGGCAAGGAAGGCGAATATCGCGAGAAGACGCTTCCGGTGAAGTCCTTCGAGCCCAATCCTTGGGCGCTTTACCAAGTCCACGGCAATGTCTGGGAATGGGTCGAGGATTGCTACCATGATAGCTATGCCGGTGCTCCTGCCAATAGCTCGGCCTGGACAACCGGAAAGTGCGAGAAGCGTATTCTTCGCGGCGGTTCCTGGAGCAGTATTCCGGAGTACCTCCGGGCGGAGAACCGCACCTGGAACGGTCCAGCGGGCCCAGGCAGCCGCAACAGCGGCTTCCGGCTGGCCTGGACGATTACTCCTTGAACCTAAATCACGTCTATACCGGAGGTGGCATGGCTGGCAATTTGTTCGTCACCTACCGGGGGCGTGGCGGCGCCTTGCCGGCTGGCGGCATCGAACGCTTACTGAAAGGCCGGCTGGGCCTTGCGGCTTTGGCGCTGGTTGCGGGTGGCGCGTTGGTATATTCCCTGCCGGCAAAGTCTGCGGATAGCTGTGATGGCCCGCGCGTGGCTGTAAGGCTGCCGAGCGGGACTGCCTGCATCAAGCCGGGTTCGGGCGAGAGTTTCAAGGACTGCCCCGATTGCCCTGAGATGGTGGTTGTGCCCCCGGGAAGTTTCGTGATGGGGTCGCCCGCAAGCGAGCCGGGGCGGCTTCCCAGGGAAAGCCCGCAACACAACGTAACGATTGCCGCGCCCTTTGCGGTTGGGAAGTTCGCGGTGACCTTTGCAGAATGGGACGCATGCGTGGCGGACGGCGGCTGCGGCAGCTACAGGCCGGATGATGGGGGCTGGGGGCGGGGCGGCCGGCCTGTCATCAATGTCAACTGGCATGACTCAAAACGCTATGCCGCATGGCTATCGAAGAAGACAGGCAACGCTTACCGGCTGCTCTCGGAAGCCGAGCGGGAGTATGTGGCACGGGCCGGGACCACTGCGCCGTTCTGGTGGGGATCATCGATCACGCTTGAGCAAGCGAATTATGGCGGGTCTTCTGCTAAGGGAATTGGGAATTACTATGCTTATGCGAAAACCGGGAAGAAATACAAATTTCCCGAGAAGACGCTGCCGGTGAAGTCATTCGATCCCAATCCTTGGGGGCTTTACCAAGTTCATGGAAATGTCCGGGAGTGGGTCGAGGATTGCTGGAGCGGTAGTTATCAAGGCGCGCCTGCGGACGGCTCCCCGTGGACAGGCGGAGATTGCGGTTATCGCATTCTTCGCGGCGGCTCGTGGCACAGCGGTCCGGGTTACCTCCGCGCGGCCGCCCGCGACTACATGGTCCCTGGGACCAGCGATGACACCGGCTTCCGCGTGGCGAGGACGTTAAATCCTTAACCCTTCGCAGGCGCGAAATACCGCATGCGCGCGAGGCCGCCGACGGAGGGCAATTTCGCAACGGCGCCACATGGTTAATCGCAGCATGGTAAATGGCGGCGCCTTTGCTTCATTTCCTGCCCCAAAGGATGCCATTGTCACGTCTTTGCCCCTACGATTCCGGTTTTCAAAAAGTCCGTTAAATATATTTGCAGCGATGGACTTAACCGTAAAAGCCGCTAAAGGCTTTCGCCCGGGACAGTGTCCGTTGGAAACTTTTTCATGTCTTTTCAGCATGTTATACCGCCTTGCATTGCCCATTAAGCGCTTGGCAAGGCGCTTGCCTTACAGTGGCGCTTTAACCGGTGGCCGTGCAAACAGGCCCCAATCTACCGGTCCGGGAAGCCGCGCCCGCTTCCGCGCTTGCCTTATAGTGCACTGCAAAATGGGGACTAGCCATTTTGACGGAGCCATGCCAATTTCATGGCAACATTGCGCGCCTCCCCACGCCTATGAGTTCACCAGGAGATGAGCATGAGCTCGATCGATCCTAACTCCTCCCAAGAGGAAGCGGCGAAGCCGAACGGCTCCGCGACGCTCGTCTTGCATGACAAACAGTATGAGCTTCCCGTCTTC
This sequence comes from uncultured Rhodomicrobium sp., assembly GCA_964498645.1. Lineage (GTDB taxonomy): Bacteria > Pseudomonadota > Alphaproteobacteria > Rhizobiales > Rhodomicrobiaceae > Rhodomicrobium. The sequence goes on from CAZCIF010000003.1 coordinate 30,040, forward strand.
TCGGGCTCTGTTGGCCCTGATGTCGTCGATATCTCTAAGCTTTACGGGCAGTCCGGCGCATTCACCTACGATCCCGGCTTCACCTCGACGGCTTCTTGCAAATCCAGCATCACCTATATCGACGGCGATCAGGGCATTCTCCTCTATCGCGGCTATCCCATCGATCAGCTTGCGGAGCACGGCAATTTTCTCGAGACCTGTCACCTCCTTCTTTACGGGGAGCTGCCGAACAAAGAGCAGTATCTCAACTTCAAGAACCGCGTGACCTATCACACGATGTTGCACGAGCAAATGAACCGGTTCTATTCCGGCTTCCGCCGCGACGCGCATCCCATGGCTGTGATGGTCGGAACGGTGGGCGCGCTCTCGGCCTTCTACCACGACTCTATCGACATCAACGACCCCATCCAGCGCGACGTCGCCTCGATCCGCATGATCGCGAAGATGCCGACGATTGCCGCGATGGCTTATAAATATTCGGTGGGCCAGCCCTTTATCTATCCCCGCAACGAGCTCGATTTCGCCTCGAATTTCCTCTATATGACCTTCGCCGTGCCGTGCGAGGAGTACAAGGTCAACCCAGTGCTCAGCCGTGCGATGGACCGCATTTTCATCCTGCACGCGGATCACGAGCAAAACGCTTCGACCTCGACAGTGCGCCTTGCCGGCTCGTCCGGTGCAAACCCCTTCGCCTGCATCGCGGCCGGCATCGCCTGCCTCTGGGGACCGGCCCATGGCGGCGCGAACGAAGCCGCGCTGAAGATGCTGATGGAAATCGGCACGGTCGATCGAATTCCCGAGTTCATCAAGCGCGCCAAGGACAAGAGCGATCACTTCCGGTTGAGCGGCTTCGGGCACCGCGTTTATAAGCACTACGATCCGCGCGCGCGGGTCATGCAGAAGACCTGCAAGGAAGTCCTTGAGATCGTTGGTATCAAGAACGACCCGCTGCTGCAGGTCGCGATGGAGCTGGAGCGGATCGCGCTCGAGGACGATTACTTCATCGAGAAAAAGCTCTATCCGAATATCGATTTCTATTCGGGCATCACTCTCAAAGCGCTCGGCTTCCCAACCTCGATGTTCACGGTGCTGTTCGCCATCGCGCGCACAGTGGGCTGGATTGCGCAGTGGAAAGAAATGATCGCCGATCCGGAGCAGAAGATCGGCCGCCCGCGCCAGCTTTATATCGGCGAGAAGGCCCGCGATTACGTGCCGCTGGAGTCGCGGCCCTAGCGTGCCGGACCCCGGTACCAAGCGCTGATCCGGGGTCGTCCAAAGCTCTGTCCTTAGGTGTGTTGACGCCCTGTGAAAAGGGACGCGAAGGCGCAGAGGATAGACATAAGAGCCGCGGGACCGAAAAAGGCCCATTGGGTCTGCTCGGCCGTCAGGCGAAGTATGTTCGCCGCCGTTATTCCAATTCCTCCGCCCAGAATAGCGCCCGCCATGCCGAATGACATGAAGTCCCAGGCTGAGAATGCCGCATGCTTTCTTTGCTGTTGCATCCGCGGTTGAGGCCCGGCTGCACGCACCTTTTCGAAGGAAGGGGGCGGCAAGCTTGAGGCGGCGCTGCTGTAAGCCGCCCGTGACACAGCCGCCGCGATATTCGACGCGTGCACAGGCGGCTTCCGTTGAACAAGCCCCAAGGCTTCACGCTCGGCTTCTTCCTGCTGGCGTACCATATCTGGGTCCATCGGTTCCTCTTTCGTTTGTGCTGTGATTAGCGCATTTCCCTTGACGTGCCGCGTTCGAGCGCTGCTCCAATGCGCGAAATCCCGAAGCATAAGCACCAAAAAACGAGCGCGGCAAACGCATAGCTTGTAACAGCCGTAGTTGGCGCGGACCATGCGGGGTCTTGAGCGGCGAGCTGGATCGATCCGAGGAAATCGAACAGCCCGATCACGAGAACAAGCGTGGTGTCTTTCAAGAGGCCGATGAAAGTTCCAACGATGGCGGGGAGCGCGTTGCGCAACGCCTGCGGCAGCACGATGAGTGCGAGCGCCTGCGCATAGGAGAAACCGAGCGCTTCGGCGGATTGGTATTGGCTTTCGGGCACACTCTGCAAACCGCCGCGAATCGCCTCGGCCATGTAGGCGCTGGCAAAGATGGCGATCGCCACGAGCGCGCGTACGAGCTTATCGACGCTGACACCTTCGGGCAGGAACAAGGGGAGCATGACGCTTGCCATGAAAAGCACGGTCACGAGAGGTACGCCGCGCCAGAACTCAATCGCGCAAATCGAAAGCCAGCGGGGCACGGGCCAGCTTGAGCGCCGGCCAAGCGCAAGCAGAAGCCCGAGCGGCAAGGAGGCCGCAAAACCGGTATACGAAACCATCAATGTCAGGACGAGCCCGCCCCAAAGCTCCGTTGCAACAGTTGCGAGACCAAAGCCGCCGCCAGCCAAAAGCAAGAATGCGAGAGGCAGGCTTGCTGCCACGGCGGCGGCGAAGCCAATCCATCCGGAACGCCTCCGCGTCAGGAATGCCCCAGCGATTGCGGCCGACGGGATCAAAATTGCCGCGATGGCCCGCCACAAAAAGGCATCGGGGTAGCGTCCAAACAGGAACTGCTTCAGTTTCGCCGCCACGAAGGGCCAGCACGCGCCATCTGCCGCGCGGCAATCGAGGACCGTCCCAGCCGGGCCCGCGGCATGCGAAATGGCGAAGGAAAACGCTGCGCGCGCCGCAAGAAACATCGCAAGCACGATTAAGAGCGTGACAAGCGCATTCAAGACGAAGGAAAGGCTCTGCGCGCGAAATTTCATGCCCAGACCTGCCGGTTGCGCCAGTTGATGAAAGCGGCGGTGAGGAGCGAGAGCGTGAGATAGACGCCCATGGTGATCGCCATGATCTCAACCGCTTGCCCTGTTTGTGCCAGCGTTGTGCCGGCGAAAACCGAAACGAGGTCGGGGTAAGCGATTGCAACCGCGAGCGATGAATTCTTCGTCAGATTGAGATACTGGCTTGTGAGCGGCGGCACGATGAGCCGGAGCGCTTGCGGGATGATGACAAGCCGGTTCGATTGCCAGCCCGTGAGGCCTAACGCTTCCGCTGCTTCCCGCTGTCCGCGCGGCACAGCCTCCATCCCCGCGCGGACAATTTCAGCGATATAGGCCGCCGTGTAAATCGAAAGCGCCGCAACAAGTGCAATGAATTCGGGGATGAGCTTAGTGCCGCCCGCGATCGAAAGCCCTCGCGGTTCCGGCCATTCGATCCCGGCCGTGGCGCCAATCGCCAGCAATAGGGCAAGAGCCAGCGCGGCGGCCCCAATTGCGCGCGCTTTGCCTTTCAACAATATGATTGCTGCAAGAGTGGCAGCGGCGAGAACACCGGTCAAAATACCGTTCCCGCCGAGGTCAACTGCGGGGAGGAACAGGCCCCGGTTGTTGAGATAAATGCCGCCGAGGGCAATGGTTTGGCGGGGCGGCGGCAATTGACGCAGGATGCCGAAATATAGAAAGAACAGGATGAGCAGCAGCGGTAAGTTGCGGAAGAGTTCTACATAGCCCGCCGCGAGCCAGCGTAATGAGCGGTTAGGCGCCAAGCGCGCGATGCCCACTCCGAATCCGAGCACCGTTGCAAGGGCGATTCCGATGACAGCTACAAGCAGCGTGTTCAGCAAACCAACAACGAAAGCGCGGCCAAGAGTTGAGCGCTCATCGAAGGGGATCAGCGATTGCAGAACGGAAAAACCGGCCGGACGGGATAGGAAATCGAAACCGAAACGGATCCCCTGGCGCTCGATGTTTCCGGCGGCGGTTACCGCAAGACCGGCAAGGAGCGCAAACACCGCGCTGAGAAGTGCGGCCTGGATCCAAAATCTTGAATTCTTGAACTGTATTCGCATGGCCCTAAGAACGAATTCCGCCTCTATGCGTTCAGGTGCCCTCGCGAGGCGGTTTCCCCCTTCAAGCGGGGACAAACTTAGCCGCCATGGCGGTCCATGCCTATCAGAGAGTATACCTGGATGGCTTTTGCTTAGCGTGTTACTGCTGTCACGGTTAACCCAGCAACCCACAGACGATGAGCGGCATGAAAAAGAGATCGCATTCGGTAATCGCATGGGTGCTCTGTTATGCTCTGCTGATGACCGGCGGCACTGCCTTTGCCGAAACCAAGCCAGGCAAGATCATCGGTGCGCGGCAGCATACGATGCCCGACTGGTTCAAACAGAGCTTTCTCGATCTTAAAGACGATGCCGGCGAGGCCCGCCAAGCGGGCCGCCATATTCTCCTCTTCATGGATCTGAACGGCTGTCCTTACTGCGCCCGTATGCTCGACGAGAACTTCCATGGGGGCGAGAACATGCCTTACATAAAAGAGCATTTCGACGTGATCGCCCTCAACATCCGCGGCGGCCGCGAGGTGGCTTGGCTCGATGGGAAAACCTACAGCGAGATCGATCTCGCTACCAAGATCCTAAAAGTGGCAGGAACGCCTGCGCTGATTTTTATCGGCCCGGACGGAAACAAAGTGCTTCAGCTCGACGGCTACCGGGCGCCAAAGACGTTACGCCATGCTCTCGAATACGTGCACAACAAAGCGTATCGGGATCAATCGTTAGCGGACTACATCGAGAAGAACCAGCAAGCCGCCGTCTACAAGTTCCGCGGTCATCCGCGCTTTGAAGACGTTAAGGACTTTGCCAACTATCGCAAACCGCTGGCCGTGATCTTCGAGGACAGGAATTGCACCGGCTGCGACGGATTTCACGACAAGGTGTTGAACCATCCCGATGTGCTGGCTGAACTCAAGCCCTTTCGCGTCGTTCGTCTCGACGCCTACTCGGATGCCCCAATTACCGGCATATCCGGCAAGCAGACAACACCGCGCGGCTGGGCCGCTTCGCTCGGACTGACCCACCGGCCCGGCGTCGTGCTGTTCGACGAAGGTAAGGAAGCTGCCCGTGCCGAAGGCCGCTTTTACCACTTCCATTTCAAGGAATTGTTGCGCTACGTTAGCGGGAAGTACTATCAGCGCTATGATCGTTTCGGGTCCTATCTTCAGGACCGGCAGCCAGAGCTGTTGCAGCAAGGAACCAGCATCGATTTCCGCGAATAGCGGACGCCAGGCGTTCTCCGGCCGTCGCGCGGCTATGGATTGCTTCGGGGCTGCACCCCTCGCAATGACTGCAGCAGCACCGTCATCGCGAGGCGGCTTTAGCCGCCGTGGCGATCCACAAGCAACATCAGGGACGTGGCTATGGATTGCTTCGCTTCGCTCGCAATGACGGTCACCCGGATTTTGCCGGAAATGCTTTAGCGGATGGGCGGCGCGAACAGAATCCCCCCCTTATTCCAGAGCCGGTTCAGGCCTCTATCGATATTCAAGGCGCTTTGTGCGCCGAGACTGCGGTCGAACATCTCGCCATAATTGCCAACGGCCTTGATGGCCTGCAGCGCCCAATCCGTGCTGAGACCGATGGGCTTGCCAAAGTCTCCTTCGAATCCCAAGAGCCTCCTTATGGCTGGCGCGCCCTCACTTGCTGCGAAACCCGCGGCGTTATCTTGGGTAACGCCAAGCTCTTCCGCGTTGATGAGCGCAAATAGCGTCCAGCGCACAACGCTTGCCCATTGCGGGTCGCTTTGGCGCACGGCTGGCGCGAGCGGTTCTTTCGAGATCAACTCGGGCAAGATCACGTGATCGCCGGGACTTGCGAGCTTCTGACGCTGTGACAAGAGGCTCGAGGCGTCCGTCGAGTACACGTCGCACCGCTCCGCCTCGTAGGCCTTCAGTGCCTCGTCAGATTTCTCGAAAGTGACGATCTTGTACGGCATGCCGCGCGAGCGGAAGAAATCTGCGATATTCAATTCAGTTGTGGTTCCGGCATTCGTGCAGACCTCCGCGCCGGAAAGTTCGAGCGCGCTTTGCACCTCGAGCTTCTTGCGTACCATGAGGCCTTGCCCATCGTAATAGATCACGCCCACAAACGAGATGCCGAGCGCGGTGTCGTTCTGCATGGTCCAGGTGGACACGCGCGACAGCACATCGATTTCGCCCGTCTGCAACGCCGTAAAGCGCTGCTTCGAGGATAGCGGCACGAAACTCACTTTGCTTCCGTCCCCCAAGACGGCCGCCGCGACTGCACGGCAGAAATCGGCATCAAGGCCTGTCCAATTGCCCCGGTTATCCGCCGCCGAGAACCCCGCAAGGCCCTGTGTGACACCGCAATTGAGCTGCCCTCGCGCCCGGACCTCGTCCACGGTCGCCGCTCGCGCGCTAGCCGCGCAGCAAAGGCACAAGCCGAAGGCCATTGAAATCAGCGCTTGGCGGCGGAGGCACTCTGTCATATCAGCAATTACCCTCAGCGAGTCTTGGTTCCGCAATACTGAAGCTGCTTAGTAGTCAGGCCCGCAACCGCGATAAACGCGAAAGCGGGATGCGCGTCCGATCCTTGACGGTGTATCATGAAATAGCAATGAGAAAGCCATCCAGCGAAAGGTTTTGCATGGGAATCAACAGGACGGGAAGCCGCGACGATTTTGGCATTGAGACGGCACTCACGCAGCTCGGCCGCAACCCGCAGGCTTATTCCGGGTTTGTGAACACTCCCATCGTCAGAGGATCGACGGTGATATTTCCCGATGCGGAGAGCCTTGAGTCGCGGAATGCCGAATACACCTATGGCCGGCCATCCAATCCCACGACGCGCGCACTTGAAAAAGCCCTGGCAGCGCTGGAAAGCGGCGAACGCACATTCCTCACGCCATCCGGCTTGAGCGCGATTTCGACTACGCTGATGGCCTTCGCCGAAGCCGGCGGGCATATGCTCATTACCGATAGCGTCTACCTGCCAACGCGGCGCTTCGCCAATCGCGTCCTCAAGCGTATGGGCGTCGAGGTCGAGTATTACGACCCGCTCATAGGCGCCGGGATCGCGTCGCTGCTCCGTCAGAACACCAAACTCGTTTTCATCGAATCGCCGGGATCGCTGACCTTCGAGATCCAAGATGTCCCCGCGATTGCCGGCGCGGCGCGGCGCGCTGGCGTACCTGTTGCGATCGACAACACCTGGGGTACGCCGCTTTACTTCCGGGCCTTCGAACACGGTGTAAATATCTCGATCCAGTCGGCCACCAAATACATCGTCGGCCATGCCGATGCGCTGCTTGGCGCCATTACCTGTGACGCGCCAGCCGCCGAAGCTGTAGCGCTGACACACGAGGCGCTTGGCTTATGCGCTAATAGCGAAGACTGCTTCCTCGCGCTTCGCGGATTGCGCACGCTCGCCTTGCGGCTGGAACGGCATTGGAAATCGGGGATCGAGATCGCCGGATGGCTTAAAAGCCGCCCCGAGGTTGCGCAGGTGCTCCACCCTGCCCTTCCTGGCGCGCCGGGGCACGAGCTTTGGAAACGCGACTTCAAGGGTGCGGCGGGACTTTTCTCCGTGATCCTGAAGCCTTACCCGAAGAAAGCAGTGCACTGCCTGCTCAACGCGCTGCAGATTTTCGGCATGGGCTACTCCTGGGGCGGGTTCGAGAGCCTGATCATTCCCTTCGACTGCTCATCCGCCCGGACGGCAACCGCATGGACGCCGGAAGGGCCGGCGCTGCGCCTTCATATAGGGCTGGAGGATGTAGAGGATTTGAAGCGCGATCTCGAACGCGGGTTCGCCGCGCTCGCGGAAGGAAACGGATAACCTATTCCGTATTGAAAAAAGACTCGCTGACATTGGCTGTCCCGGCGTTAGCATGCCTCCCGCTGAAAATCCTTGCGAATGCTTCCGCTTCCGGATGCGCGCATGCATGTTTTTGCATAGCCTCCGACAGCATGTCGAAGGTTTCGCCCCAGGCCGCTTCGACTTCGTCATTGAACTCGGGTCCGAGTAAGACCGAGAGCGCATACAACAAAGCCTCTCGCATATAATCGTAATGCTTGGAGCCTACGCCGTACATCTTCTTATGGCGGCTGCCCAAGTCGCCGACGCCGGGAATAACCGCTTCTCCACCTTGCTTTGTCACGGGGAGAAAATGCTTCGACCTCGTCTTAACACTCACGAACTCGGCAAGAACCTTTGCAAGCTTGGTATTTTGCTCGTTCATGTCGTTTTTAAAGAGCCGGCGGGATTCCGGCGAAAGCTCAAACAACTTCGCATAAACGGCCGCGCCCAGCTCAGGAAGCCTGTTTTCAATCTTCGCGAAGCTTTCCGCGAGAATCTGTGTTTGTTCAGGAGTCATGCCGCTTTTGTCCCCGCCCCTTTAGTGCACCATCTTGGATGCACTTGAACCCGGAAGTGTTTTAATTGTCTATACTAACAAAAAATGGCGCCGGCCTCAGAACGGCCGGCAGGCTTCGCCATTAATAAAGCATATTTACCCGCACAATCGAACGCAACGCGGCATAATGTTTCATAACATGGTTCTTTCTAGAAAAAGATATGTTTACTTGTTAAGTCTTTATACTTATGAAAAATTTGTTTTTGCCATAGTGTGATTTGCGGCAGGCGTGCGAACTCGTGACCGCAATCTCTCTTGGGAATGAGCAGGGAAAGCAACTTTCTATGGGGAATGGTGCGCGCGGAGAGGATTGAACTCCCGACCGTCCCGGTGTAAACGGGATGCTCTACCGCTGAGCTACACGCGCATTCGCAAGCCTTATAGACAACGAAGGCAGCCGCGTCCATCAAGCTTTTATTGCAGGCCGGCGCAATCGATCAATTGCCTAGAAATGTCTGGTAAAGCAGAACCATATTTAAGGAAAGTACAGCTAACGCGCATCCCGTGGCCACGATGCGCGTGACTGTGCCGGCCGCGAAACGGCCCATCACCCGCCTGTCGCTCGATAGTATGAGAAGCGCAATCATGGGCACCGGCAGGGCAAGACTAAGAACCACCTGGCTGACGACAAGCGCCTTCGTCGCGCCAACTCCCATCCACACAACAACGAAGGCCGGAACCATGGTCACTAGCCGCCGCAGCCAAATCGGTATCCTCCGGCGGAAAAAGCCTTGCATGATGGTTTGCCCGGCCATGGTTCCCACCACGGAGCTTGAAATGCCCGACGCAAGCAGCGAAACGAGAAATGCAGCAGCGGCGCCCGCGCCAAGAAGCGGTGTCAGCGTATAATAGGCGGTCTCGATCTCGGCGACGTCCGGATGACCGGCATTGAAGGCAGCCGCCGCCATCATCACCATCGACATGTTGATTGCGCCCGCAACAAAGAGTGCTGCCACAACCTCCCGGTTGGAAAATCGTACAACCCGCTCGCGCTCGGCGTCCGACAGAAGCAGGGTCCGGGATTGTGTGAGCGCTGAATGCAGATAGATGGCATGGGGCATAACCGTTGCGCCGATGATACCGACGGCGATCATCAGGGCCTCGTTATTGGCAATCTTCGGTGTGACGGCCCCAAGCGCCGCCGCGCCCCAGTCGATCGGAGCGACGAACAGCTCGATCAGATAGCAAACGCCAATGACGGCCACAAAAGTTCCGATGAAAAGCTCGATCCGGCGGAAGCGGTCCCCGCCAAACATAAGAATGCCGTAGGTGATGATAGCCGTCACCGCCATGCCGGACAGAAGGGGGAGGCCGAATAACAAAGAGAAAGCGATGGCGCCTCCTAAAAACTCAGCCAGGTCTGTCGCCATGGCCGCGATTTCACTCACGATCCACATGAGAAAGGCCACGGGATATGGAAAACGGTCGCGGGACAGCTCCGCAAGGTTGCGTCCGGTCACGATCCCGAGCTTCGCCGACAATCCCTGAAACAACATGGCGATCAGGTTCGCCGCCAGCACGACCCATAAGAGGCTATAGCCATATTTCGCGCCTGCCTGAATGTTGGTCGCGAAATTACCTGGATCGATATAGGCGATCGAGGCCACGACGGCTGGGCCTGTAAAAAGCCAGCCCGTGATGACCCTGCCACGGCGCCCGGCGACGGCTTCGCGCAAGGCAGCCGCAGTGCCGCCTTTGGCAAACAGGCGGGTTTCGGTTTGTGCAGGTGCTTCGGACGCCATCGTTCGCCTTCTTTTTAAGAGAGTATAGCCAATGCTATAATGTCTCGCCTTTGCTTAATCAAGGCTTTTCCCCTCGAAAAAATGATGGCACTGATTTTCGCTGAGAGCGGGCTCGCAATCTGATAGGGTGATTGTCAGGCTGGCAACACTCGAAACCCATATGATTGCAGATAAGAAAAGCGAACCGGATACGCTGGTTGCCGCTGATGTTCAGTCGGCGAGCTTCCGCCAAACGCGTGAAGCGCGAAAGCTTGAACTTGTGGAAGATTATGTCGAGCTGATCGACGATCTTATCTCAGCCCAAGGCGAAGCAAGGCAGGTGGATATTGCCGGGCGCCTTGGCGTCGCCCAGCCGACGGTCGCAAAAATGCTGAAGCGCCTCACCGAGGAGGGCCTTGTCTCCCAGCAGCCTTACCGTGGCGTGTTTCTGACGGATATGGGCCAGCGCCTTGCGGTGGAAGCGCGGGAACGGCACCGGGCTGTCGAGGCGTTTCTCCTGTCGCTCGGCGTTAGCGCGGAGACGGCCCGCCGGGACGCGGAGGGCATCGAGCATCATGTCAGCGCCGAAACGCTCGACGCTTTCCGCCGCTTCGTAAAACAGCGCGAAAAGTAGGGCGATCCTCGCCATTTGCGCATAGCGAGCGGGCCAATGAACCGTTCAGCCGGATTTGCTATTACTTCCCGTACTTGCCTAAGCCGCGTGCGGGAAAATGCTTATGCTTTCCGCCTGCGGGAGCCGGAGGAATAGGCTTTGCGGCAGCGGGAGGCGGCTGCTTCACCTTGCCGATGTTGAGGCGGGGCATGGCCTCGCCACTCGCAGCCGGGGGCAGCGCTGGCTCCTTGTGCTCTGCAATAAGGGCCAGCTCGCGGACGAGCGCGCGCGTGCCCTTCAAGCGCTCGACGCCGTCTTCCCAATCCGCCTTGAAAACGAGCTTGTGGTCGGGCTGCAGCTTCACCGCGGCACCCTTGTCATGCATGAACTTCACAAGGCCCTGCGGATTGGCGAAGGTCTTGTTGCGGAAGGCCACGACGGCGCCCTTCGGCCCCGCGTCCACTTGCGCGATGCCAGCCCGGCGGCAGTAATTCTTGACCTGCACCACCGTCAAGAGATGCTTGACCTCCTCCGGCAATGGGCCGAAGCGGTCCGCAAGCTCGGCAGCGAAGTTCTCCAAATCCGTGGGTTCGTGAAGGCCTGAAAGCCTCCGGTAAAGCCCGAGCCGGACCTGCAAATCCGGTACATAACTCTCCGGCAGCAGCACCGGCAGGCCGATATTGATCGCGGGCGACCATTGCTCCTCGCGGTCTCCGGCGCCCTGCTCCTTCAACGCCTTCACCGCTTCTTCGAGCATGGATTGGTAGAGCTCGTAGCCCACCTCTTTGATATGGCCCGATTGCTCCTCGCCCAAGAGATTGCCGGCGCCCCTAAGGTCGAGGTCGTGGCTTGCAAGCGTGAAGCCCGCGCCGAGGCTGTCGAGCGAATGCAGAACCTTCAGGCGTTTCTCGGCCTGTTGCGTAATCTTGCCGTTCGGCGGGATGGTGAACATGGCATAGGCGCGCGTCTTCGAACGGCCGACGCGCCCCCGTAACTGGTAAAGCTGCGCCAGGCCGAACATGTCGGCGCGGTGAACGATGAGCGTGTTCGCGTTCGGGATGTCGAGGCCGGATTCCACGATGGTCGTGGACAAGAGTACGTCGAACTGCCTGTCGTAGAATGCCGCCATGATGTCCTCAAGCTGGGTCGCGGACATCTGCCCATGCGCCTGCATGAAGCGGACTTCTGGAACCTGCTCGCGCAGGAACGCCGCGACGTCGTCGAGATCCGAAATGCGCGGCACCACATAGAAACTTTGCCCGCCGCGATAGCGCTCGCGCAAGAGCGCCTCACGCAGGATGATGGGATCGAAAGGTGAGATGAAGGTACGCACCGCGAGCCGGTCCACGGGCGGGGTCGCAATCACGGACATTTCGCGCACGCCTGTGAGCGCGAGCTGGAGCGTGCGCGGGATCGGCGTTGCCGTGAGCGTGAGCACATGCACATCCTCGCGGAGCTGCTTCAGGCGCTCCTTGTGAGCCACGCCGAAATGCTGCTCCTCGTCGATGATGAGGAGGGCAAGGTCTTTGAACTCGATGGATTTGGCGAGAAGAGCATGCGTTCCAACCGCAATATCGATCTGGCCGCTCTTCAAGCCCTCGCGGACTTGGGCCATCTCTTTCGATGAGACAAGGCGCGATGCTTGCGCGATTTTCACCGGGAAACCCCGGAAGCGATCGGAAAAGGTCTTGAAATGCTGCCGGGCGAGCAGGGTCGTCGGCACGACGATGGCGGCCTGCTTGCCCTCCATGACCGCGACGAAGGCCGCGCGCAGAGCGACCTCGGTCTTGCCGAAGCCGACATCGCCGCAGATCAGCCGGTCCATCGGCCTTCCCTTGGCCAAGTCTTCGGTGACGGGCTCGATGCTGGCAAGCTGGTCGTCGGTTTCGTCGTAAGGGAAGCGCGCGACAAATTCGGTGTAAGCGCCGTCGGGCAGGTGGAAGACCGGGGCGGGCTTCGTTTCGCGAATGGCGGCGACCTTGATCAGCTCCTCCGCCATCTCGCGGATTCGCTTCTTGAGACGCGCCTTCCGGCCCTGCCAGGATGCGCCGCCGAGCTTATCGAGATTTGCGCCGTCCTCGCCGGACCCATAGCGGGTCAGAAGCTCCATATTTTCGATAGGCAGGAAGAGCTTGTCGCCGCCGGAATATTCAAGCTCGACGCAATCGTGAGGGGCCCCCGCGGCGTCGATGGTCTTCAAGCCAATGAAACGCCCGATGCCGTGGTCGGCATGGACCATAAGGTCGCCCGGCGTGAGGCTTGACGCTTCGATCAAGACGTCGCTCGCCTTCTTGGCCTTGCGGCGGCGGATGAGCCTGTCGCCCAGAATATCCTGCTCGGCGATGACGGCGAGGTCCGGCGTTTCGAAGCCGCTTTCGAGGCCCAACAGCGCGAAGCTCACGGCGGATTTGGCGGCCTTGCGCGCCTCGGCGATGCTGGCAACCTTCTCGATATCCGTGACGCCTTGAGCAGCGAACATTGCACCGAGCCGCTCGCGGGCGCCATTGGTCCAGCAGGCGACGATGACCCTTTTCCCAAGGCCCTGAAGCGTGCGGATATGCTCCGCCACAGCGGGTATCAGCTTCTCGGACGACTCCGCACGCTCGATGGCAAAGCTTCTGCCATGTTTGCCCTTGAAATCGATTTGAATAAGCCCGCGCGTTTCCGGCTGCGGGAAGGGCGTGAACAGCCGCAGCTTACGCCCGGCCAGCCGCTCCTGCCACTCGCCATCCGTCAAATAGAGCGCATCCGGGGGCACGGGCTTGTAGGGCGGTGCGCCAAAGGAGCGATGCTCAAGCCCTTCCTTGCGGGCCTCAAAGTGATCCGCGATTGTCTCCAGCCTGCGGTTTTTCGCGTCCTCACCCAAATGATCCATCGTAATGACAGCATTCGGCAGATAGTCGAACAGCGTATCCATCCGCTCGTAAAACAGCGGAAGCCAATGCTCCCTGCCGGGATAGCGCGCGCCCGAAGACACAGCCTCATAGAGAGCATCGTCGCCCCTGTCCGGCCCGAACAGCTCGACATAGCGCTGGCGGAACTGTTTGACCGCCGATTCCGCTATGGGTACCTCGCTGATCGGTAGAAGCGTGATTTGCTCGCGCGCCGCCTGCGTGCGCTGCGTCACCGGGTCGAATTGCCTGATGCTTTCAAGCGTATCGCCGAAGAAGTCGAGACGCACCGGCCGGGCGTGACCGGGCGCATACAGATCGAGAATGCCGCCGCGAACCGCATATTCGCCCGGCTCCATCACCGTTCCAGTGCGGTGAAAGCCCGAAGCCTCAAGCCGCTCGATGACTTGCTCCATGCTGGTGCGGCTGCCCGCCGCAAGCCGCGCCGCCGACCTCTTGATCGCGTCGAGCGGCGGCACGCGCTGAAGCAAGGCGTTCACAGTCGTTAGAACGATGATCGCGGGCTTGCCGCCCTTGGCATGGGCCAGCCGCGCCAGCGTCGCAATGCGGCGGCTCTCGATCTCGGAATCCGGCGAAATCCTGTCGTAAGGCACACAGTCCCAGGCTGGGAACGTCAAAACATCCGCGGCGGGCGCAAAAAATTCAAGCTGGCCGCGAATGGCCGCAAGCCGCTGATCGTCGCGCGCGATGTGCAGAACCGCCTGCTGGAATTGCGTATCTGCCGGTAGCCTGCGGGCAATGGCCGCAAGAAGGAATGCGTCATAGCCCTCGGGGACGCCCGCAGCGAAGATCGTGCCTTCGCCGCCCGCGAGCTTATCGAGCGCGGCCGGTGCGCTAGCCTGAGCCGGCCTCGCCTTATCGATGATGTGTCCTTCGCCTGCCATTTCCGGCGATTACGCCAACCTCCGAATGTAACTCTTATCCCCCAACCCGTAAAAGGCGCGCACATCCATGACCGCAGCGGCGACCCCTTCCGGCGCCTTGCACCCGCGTATCCACTGATCGATATCGGTATCCGGCAGCGACAACAACTGCTCGAAAGCTGTCAGCCTCGCCTCGTCCATGCCGGGAACGTGCTCACACGCATAGCGCCCCAGGATGAGATCGAGTTCTTTTGTGCCCCGGTGATTGGCGCGATAAAGCGCGCGCTTGCGCCTGATTTCAAGCCCGTCCATGAAATGCCCTGTGGATCGCCCGGCGACGCGCCGGTGAAAACGCCATCTTTGGGGCAATATAGGCGCATGAGCGATTCCTTCCAATTCAATGAAGCGGCATTGCCCTGGAATAGCGAACCAAAACTCTCATCTTCTGTTCGCATGCCGCCTCTCAAACCCGAAGCTTCCTCACGCGCCGCCGCAAGCGCCAATCCCGGCGAAGCGGATGGCCTTTTCGCGCCGCTTAAGAGCCTGAAGGGCCTGAGCGCGCGCGGCGAGGAATTGCTGATCAAGGTGCTCGCCAAGCCGCTTACCCCGCCGCGCGTGATCGATCTGCTTTGGCACCTGCCAACGGGTTATCTCGACCGCCGTCTCTCGCCTTCGGTTCAGGACGCGGTTCCAGGAAGCATCGCCACGCTCGTGGTGACGCCGGTCCGCTACAGCATGCCTCACAAAGGGGCCGCGCGTGCGCCGCTTCGCACGATTTGCGAGGATGAAAGCGCAGCACTCGACATCGTCTTCTTTCACGGCGACCGCAATGGCATCCGCAGGCTTTTGCCCCTGCATGAGCCGCGCCTTGTATCCGGGCGCGTTGAGAAATATGGGTCGCGGCTGCAGATGGCGCATCCAGACTACATCTTGACGCCTGCGGAGCGGGGCCGGCTTCCGGCCATTGAGCCGGTTTATCCGCTCACGCTGGGTCTTACCCAGAAGCTCTTGCATAAGGTTATCGGCGAAGCCCTCAGCCGGCTCCCCGAATTCCCTGAATGGCTCGATCCGCCGCTGGTGGACTCTGAGAACTGGCCCTCCTTCACGCGCGCACTCCACCTTCTTCACCGGCCTCAATCGCCTGCAGACCTCGCGCTCTGGGCCAAGGCCCGCGAGAGGCTCGGCTTCGATGAGGTATTCTCTTCTCAGCTTGCCATGGCTTTGGTGCGGCGCAGCTATCGCCAGCTTGCGGGACGTTCGCTCGTGGGCGGCGGTCATCTCGCGCAGAAAATGCGAAGTGCCCTGCACTACAGCCTAACCCACTCGCAGGAGGAGGCACTCGCTGAGATCAAAGCCGATATGGCGGCGCCGCGCCGGATGCTCCGGCTTCTGCAAGGCGATGTCGGCAGCGGCAAGACCGTGGTTGCCGCGCTTTCGATGGCGGCGGCGGTCGAGGCCGGGGCGCAAGCGGCGATTATGGCGCCGACGGATGTGCTCGCCAGGCAGCATGTTGACACTTTGAGGCCGCTCTGCGAGGCGGCTGGCGTGGAGCTTGGCTATTTGTCTGGCCGCGAACAAGGCAGGGCCCGCGCGGCGATCCTCGAAAAGCTGAGCGCGGGCGCCATAAAAATTATGGCAGGGACGCACGCACTGTTCCAGCCCGACGTCATCTTCCACGATCTCGGTCTTGCCATCGTCGATGAGCAGCACCGCTTCGGCGTGGCCCAACGGCTTGCACTGCAGGAGAAAGCGCGCAATGGCGACGCGGATATTCTCGTCATGACCGCAACGCCGATACCGCGCACGCTGCTCCTCTCGCTTCATGGCGATCTCGATGTATCGAAGCTGACAGAGAAGCCCGCGGGCCGGAAACCTGTCTCGACGCGTGCCATTCCGCAAGACCGGCTAGAGGAACTGGTCGAGGGCCTGCACCGCGCCTTGCGGGAAGGAGCGCAGGTCTATTGGGTCTGCCCCGCCGTCGAAAGCGAGACGGCGCGCGAGATGACGGCAGCAGAGGAGCGCGCCGCGCATCTGCGCCAGATTTTCGGCGAGCGCGTGGGCCTCGTTCATGGGCGGCTTTCCGGCGCGGAGAAGGATGCGGCCATCGCAGCTTTCGTCGCGCGCGAAACCTCGATCCTGGTTGCGACCACGGTCATCGAGGTCGGCGTCAATGTGCCCAACGCCACCGTGATGATTATCGAAAATGCCGAGATGTTCGGCCTTGCGCAACTGCATCAATTGCGGGGCCGGGTGGGGCGTGGCTCGGCGCAATCGTCCTGCATACTTCTTTACAAGGCCCCGCTTTCGGAAACCGCGAAGGCGCGGCTCGATATACTACGGCAAGTCGAAGACGGATTCGTCATCGCGGAGGAGGATCTGCGCTTACGCGGGGGTGGCGAAGTGCTAGGTCCGCGCCAAAGCGGCGATCCCGGCTTCCGTCTCGCTCCGTGGCCCCAAGCGGCATCGCTGATCGAGCGGGCGGCGGACCTTGCCAAATATCAACTCGGGCGCGATCCTTATCTCAAATCCGGGCAAGGGCTGGCGGCGCGCCGCTGCCTCGCCCTGTTCGAGCGGCACAACGCGATGCGCCTTTTACACGCGGGATGATACCAAATCCCGTTACAGTTCGTACAGCCCGCCATTCGTCATCCCGTGCGCAGTGCAGCGCGAAGCGGTGCGCTGCAGACGCGGGATCGTAACACATTGCATTGCTTGAGTTTTTTGCGATCCCGGAACGGCCCTTGGGGTCATTCCGGGATGACACCTTTACGGCTTGCTCAAGGGGTGACACGGCAGTTCACGCCGCGCTGTTTCATCGCCGAGCAAAGCGCTAGCGCCGCACTTTTCGCCTTGTACGGCCCTGCGACGATCTGGAAGCCGCCGCCCGGGCTGGCCGGCACGTCGAGATTACGGCTGACGAGGATGTCGGAAAGTTGGGCCTTGATTTGCTGTGCCTTGGAGTGCCCCGCCGCCTCATTAGCCACGGTGCCGAAGACGATCAAGAATCCATCCGCGGGAGAGTCCACGGAACCGGTTGAAACGGGCTGAAGCGTTGCGGTCATTGGGGCGGACCGGAGAGCAGCAACTTTTTCGGCATGCGCAGGTCTAGGGGCTGCCGCATGCTTAACGGCCCTTGGAGTATTCTCCGGCGCGGATGGCACCCGCACCACGGCTGCGGAGGCTGCCGTGCCGGTTTGCCAAGCTGTCGGGCGCGCCGGGGCAGGAGGTTCAGGCGGCCTGCTCGCGTTCGAAGAACCGAAAAGACCGCTAAACACACTGAACACACCGCCGGAGGAGCTACCGGCGTCGCTGTGCGGAATGCTCGATCCGCCGCTCGCTACACTTGCCGGTTTGGAAGATCCTGGAGCGGGTGTGTTAAGGCCCATCGCCGCAATAATGCGATGCTTCCCCTCCCAGGCAATTCTTCGCTCGGACGGAGAAAGCGTATCCATCCATAGCGCGTTGGAGTAGTCCTGAAGCGCACGGGCAAGCGCGCCGCTCCGCTCATTGACCTGGGCCCGGATCAAAATAGCACGGGCGGCAAGTTCTTTGGACAGGCCGGCTTTGAACGCCTCATCGATGTAGCCCGCTGCATCGGTGTAGGTACCTGCTTCATAAGCCTTCGAGGCCTTGGTCAAGAAATCGAGACCTTGGTTATCGTTGCTTTGCGCCACAACCGGGCCGAACCCGCCAAGAATCCCGGCATGAAGCACAAGGCTCAAGCCTGCAGCGACGGAAAGGCGTATGATGTTGGAAAGCCGCATAGACAATAAGGTCCCGATCGAAAAGATCATGGCGCGCTTGCAACAGCCAAGCAAGAACTCTAATCACAAAATTTGGGCGTAGCCATGTCTGAATTGTATAGGCCGATTCCTGCGCGCCAGCGCAGGCGCCCGGGGCCCTATCCACAAAGTGTCTCTTTACCGCTTTAGTTGCACACAGCTTGTTATGCACAACCTCTACGGGATTGCACCACATCCCGCTGAACGGTTGTAGCGGTAGCGCACTGGGTGAGGAAGAAGTCAGGCCCAATCACTCAACGGTCACAGATTTTGCCAGGTTGCGCGGCTGGTCCACGTCGGTCCCCATCTCAACGGCGGTGTGATAGGCGATCAATTGAATCGGAATCGCATATAAAATCGGCACCGTGAGGGGATGCGCGGACGGCAAATCGAAATGCAAATGCGCCTTCACGCTTGAAGCTGCGTCCGGCGCATCGCTGAAAATGATAAGCTGCCCTCCGCGCGCCGCGACCTCCTGCATGTTGGAGACCATCTTATCGTAGAACATACCTTTCGGGGCCATGGCGATAACCGGCACGCTCTCGTCGATGAGCGCGATTGGGCCGTGCTTTAACTCGCCAGCGGCAAACCCTTCTGCGTGGATGTAAGAGATTTCCTTCAGCTTCAGCGCGCCTTCGAGGGCGACCGGATAGGTTGAGCCCCTGCCGAGATAGAGAACCAAAGGCGCCTTCGACAAAGCGTGGCCCAGCGCATCGAACTCGTCTTCCCGGCGCAGAACGCCGCTGATGAGGCGCGGCAATTGAATGAGCGAGCGCACCAAATCCTGCTCTTCCGTCGCGGAAAGAACGCCCCGCTTACGGCCTGCTGCTATCGCCATGCAAGCCAGGACCGTGAGCTGGCATGTGAATGCCTTGGTGGAGGCAACGCCAATCTCAGGCCCGGCGAGCGTGGGCAGGATCGTGTCCGATTCCCGCGCAATGCTGGATTCCGGCACGTTCACGACGCTTGCGATGGTTTGGCCGTGCTCCTTGCAATAGCGCAGGCTTGCAAGAGTGTCCGCGGTTTCGCCGGACTGCGAGACGAAGATGGCGAGGCCATCCGCAGGCAGCGGGGCTTCCCGATAGCGGAATTCCGACGCGATATCCACCTCGACAGGCAGTTTGGCATAGCGCTCGAACCAGTATTTCGCGGTCATGGCCGCGTAAAAGGCAGTACCGCAGGCCGAGATGGTGAGCTTCGAAAGCCGCTCGAACGGCAGAGGGGCGCCGGGCAAAGCGATGGAATTATCCGAGAACCGTACATAATGCGCGAGCGTGCGGCTTATGACTTCCGGCTGCTCGTGAATCTCTTTCGCCATGAAATGGCGGTGGTTACCCTTGTCGATCAGGAGCGCTGAAGCCGCCGTTCGTGCAACCGGCCGCGAGACTTGCGCGCCGCCCTCATCGTAAATGGTGGCGCCCGAACGCGTCAAAACCGCCCAATCGCCTTCCTCCAGGAAGGTGACGCGGTCCGTGAAGGGCGCCAGCGCAATGGCGTCCGAGCCGAGGAACATTTCTCCGCGCCCATAGCCAACCGCAAGCGGGCTGCCGCGCCGCGCCCCAATCATCAGATCCTCGCGGGCGGAGAACAGGATTGCCAGCGCGAACGCGCCTTTGAGCCTGGAGAGAACGGCCTTCACCGCCGCTACCGGCTCGGCCCCGGCTTTCAGCTCCCGGTCGAGGAGTTGAGCAACGGTCTCGGTATCGGTGTCGCTCTCGAACTCAGCGCCTTCCCGTTCCAGCTCTTCGCGCAGTTCCCGGAAATTCTCGATGATGCCATTGTGGACGACGGCCGTGCGCGGCGTCATATGGGGATGGGCGTTGCGCTCAACAGGTACGCCATGCGTAGCCCAGCGCGTGTGCCCGATGCCGCAGGTACCCGATAGCGGATCGCTCGCGAGCCGCCGGTCAAGAGCCGCGAGCTTGCCCTCGGCGCGGCGCCGGGTGAGCATGCCTTGCTCAAGCGTTGCAACACCGGCGGAATCGTAGCCGCGATATTCAAGCCGCCGGAGAGATTCGAGCAGGCGTGGCGCAGCAGGTTCGTTCCCGAGGATGCCGATGATTCCGCACATGGTACAGGTGCTTTCCTTATAGGGCCAGCAGCAGGCCGTTCGCGAAGAGTCTGCCGTGCAATAACCGGGACGCAGCCGTTCGCCAATTCAAAGAGTGCTTCAGACTATTTCAAACAAGGTTAAGCGGCACTCTTAATCTGTATCTTTGCCGATGGAAGCCGCATGGGGCGCTTCGCCTGCCCCGCCCTCCTGGTGCTCAGACGCGCGCCCATTTGCCTGAGCGGACTCGTGCCGGGCGCGCGTACGGCGTGCCCAGTCCTCGCGGTTAACCTGAGGAGCGCGCGTAAGAGCCAAAGCATGATCGGGGACATCGCGGCCGATGACGCTGCCAGAGCCGACATAGGCGCCCTCACCGATGCGAACCGGCGCGACGAGGGCGCTGTTCGAACCGATGAACGCGCGCGCGCCGATCTCGGTCTTGTGTTTGTGGAAGCCATCATAATTGCAGGTGATGGTGCCCGCGCCGATATTCGCATCCTCGCCAATCCCGGCGTCTCCGATGTAGCTCAAGTGATTGACCTTGACACCGGCCTTGAGATCCGCGGCCTTCAGCTCCACGAAGTTTCCAATGCGAACCCCAGGGCCAAGGCGGGTCCCCGGACGCAAGCGCGCGAAGGGGCCAATCGTGACGCCGCTTTCGATATAGGCGCCCTCGATATGGCTGAAGGCTTTGATGGTTACGCCGTCTCCGATCACAGTGCCCGGTCCAAAAAAGACGTTCGGCTCGATCAAAACATCCTGGCCGATGATGGTATCGTGGCTGAATGTCACGGTCGACGGGGAAATCAGCGTTGCGCCGCCCTCCATGGCCCGCAAGCGGAGCCGGTCTTGCAGGATTGCCTCCGCCTCGCTCAACTGCGCGCGGGTATTGACGCCCCGGACCTCGTCTTCGCCAATCAGCGCATAAGCAACCCGGTGGCCGGCCGCCCGTGCGATCTCCACGGCGTCGGTCAGGTAATACTCTCCGGCCTTGTTCTTGTTATCGATGCGATCCAGCAAGCCAAGGACGATGTTGCCCTGGAACGCCATGATGCCGGAGTTGCATAAGGATATGCCGCGTTCCTCCAGCGTAGCGTCCTTCTCTTCGCGGATGGCGAGAAGCTCTCCGTTATCCGCCGTGATGAAGCGGCCATAGCCTTTGGGGTCCTTGGCATTGAAGCCCATAACCGCCATGCCGGCGCCGTCTTGCAGAGCGCTTGCGAGGGCTTTGAGGCTCGCGGGTGTCACGAGCGGCGTATCGCCATAGAGGATGAGTACCGGACCCGTCTCATCCTGCAAAGCCGGCCGCGCCATGAGCACGGCATGCGCCGTCCCGAGCCGGTCCTTCTGCTCGAAGAAGCGGGTTTCAACCGGAGTATGGAGCTGCTCGAACCCCTTGCTCTCGGGCGGAATCACCGCCGAGCAGCGATGCGCGCCCGCCGCCGCTGCCGCGTTCATGACATGAGCCACGAGCGGCAATCCGGCCAGCGGGTGCAGCACTTTCGGCAACGCCGATTTCATGCGGGTCCCCTGCCCCGCTGCAAGCACCACCGCGTGAAATGCAACCATGGCTCCAAACCTCATGAACGACAGTTAGCCCGTTGCTTAGGGCGCGGCGGACCGCCTGTCAAAATCGAAAGCACGCGATTGCGCCATGGGCCTGATTTGAAGCTGGGCAGCGCAGAGCCCACCGGCAATCGAAGGTGCACGCTGCCGCTCTCATTACAAAGTTTGAGCACCAAACGTATCGCAGGCGCCGATCGTACCCTCGTCATAGCCCCGCTTGAACCAGCGCATGCGCTGCTCTGAGGCGCCGTGTGTGAAGGAATCGGGGACGGCATAGCCGCGGGTGCTCTTTTGAATGGCATCGTCGCCGATGGCTGAGGCCGCACGCAGCGCGGCTTCGATATCTCCCGGCTCAAGGATCTTGTTTATGCGGGCGGTGTTCTTGGCCCAGACGCCGGCATAGCAATCGGCCTGAAGCTCTACCCGGACCTGGATGGCGTTGCGCCCAGCCCCGGACGCCGCCATTTGCAAGCGCTGCGCGGCCTGCAGCTTGCCAAGCACGTTCTGTATGTGATGACCCACCTCATGGGCAATCACATAGGCCTGTGCGAACTCGCCCGGCGCCTTGAAACGCCGCTTGAGCGTTTCATAAAAGGACAGGTCGATATAGATCTTCCGGTTTGCAGGGCAATAGAATGGCCCCATTTGCGCGCTCGCGCGGCCGCAGCCCGATTGGATGCCGTTCCGGAAGAGGACAAGCCTCGGCGGGGGGTAGCTGCGTCCCTGATCGTGGAAAAGCTTTGTCCATATGTCCTCGGTGTCGGCCAGCACCACCGAGACGAAGCGCTTCATCGTATCGTCCTGCGCGCTGACCGCGCGCGGCTCCCGGCTGTTTGGAAGCTGGATCTGGCGGCCGCCGCCCGGCATCTCCATTCCGCCGCCCGCCAGGATCACCCGCGGGTCGACGCCGAGAAGCAGGGCAATGCCGGCGATGGCGAGCACGCCGATGACGCAGATTCCGCCGCCTTGGCCCATGGGGATTTGAAACCCGCCGCCTCCGCCACCTGGAAACGGCATACCGAAGCCGCCGCCAGGCCCGTCGTCATAGCCGCTATCGTAGCGCTGGTCCTCGACGTTTTCGCTCTCGCGGCGGCCTTGCCATCTCATCAAAATGCCTCACTCTTGCGCTGGTACAAGCGCCCGCGTCTTTTCCGGAACGGGCAGCAGGGACCGGACAGATTTGGATGCCATCACGGAGCCTTGATTGACATAAGCTTCGTGGTTCCGCTCGATATCCCGAAGGTCATAGCGGTAATTGACCATCAAGCTCAAGCCCTGGCGGATACCTTTTTCCGACGTATCGCCGAGCAAGTTGAGCCTTTCGAGCCTGGCGCCGTTT
>CAZCIF010000004.1:0-17591 GCA_964498645.1 uncultured Rhodomicrobium sp.
TTCCACCTCGCGCATGCGCCCCTTCGTGCCGTGACCACCAGGAACCAGCGTCTGACAGCACTACAGAGACGGGAATGAGCTATATAAAAGGGAAGAAAAGAAGAAAAGAGGGAATAATGAAAAAAAAAAACGACGACAGGCTAATGGCCTGCCGCCGATATGAATGCAGCCCTCAGTGTGGGGCATATCTGAGCTGCACTTGTACAACGGGCTGCGCATAGAGTTATTCCTGCTTTTCTTAAAAAAGTTGCGATCGGGAGACAGTCCGGTCATTGTAAACAAGATTTGATAAGAAGCGCATCCAAGGAAATATCTGCGAATTCGCCCCAACTCGCGGCCTTGAAAATGGCTAACTGGGAAGAATTAGCTCTCTAATCCGTTGTCGGCATAGTGCCTGCACGGCGAGCGTGCAGGCAGAGATCACGCGTGCGAACGGGAGCTTCATGGCATCTGAGATCGGGCATTACGCACTCATACTTTCTCTCGCAATCGCCATCTTGCAGTCGATTGTGCCCTTATGGGGCGCGCATCGGCGGGATATGGCGGCCATGTCCTTCGGCTCTCATGCGGCGCTAGGGCAGTTCATTCTCATCGCATTAGCTTTCGCATGCCTCACCTACACATTCGTCACATCCGACTTCTCGAACGCGACGGCGGCCGCCAACTCGCACACGGCGAAGCCGCTCCTCTATAAGATCTCCGGCGTGTGGGGGAACCACGAAGGCTCCATGCTCCTCTGGGTGCTGATCCTGGCAGTATTCGGCGCGGCGGTGGCGGCTTATGGCCGGTATGTCCCGGACGCGCTGCGTGCCCGCGTGCTTTCGGTGCAGGGTATGATTGGCGCCGGCTTTTTGTCCTTCATTCTGTTCACCTCGAACCCGTTTGCGCGCCTCAGCCCCGCGCCGCTCGACGGGAATGGGCTGAACCCGATACTTCAAGATCCCGGTCTCGCCATCCACCCGCCGTTCCTTTACCTCGGCTATGTCGGCTTCTCGATGGCCTTCTCCTTCTCTGCCGCAGCGCTGATCGAAGGCAAGGTGGATGCCTGCTGGGCGCGCTGGGTCAGGCCCTGGGTTCTCGCCGCCTGGTGCTTCCTCACGATCGGCATCACGCTCGGCAGCGCATGGGCCTACTATACGCTGGGCTGGGGCGGATGGTGGTTCTGGGACCCGGTTGAAAACGCGTCCTTCATGCCGTGGCTCGCGGGCACCGCGCTCTTGCACTCCGCGCTTGTGACCGAGCGGCGCAACGCGCTCATGAGCTGGACGATACTGCTTGGCATTCTGACTTTCTCCTTGAGCCTTGTGGGCACATTCCTGGTGCGCTCGGGCGTGCTGACAAGCGTTCATGCCTTCGCGCAGGACCCGGCCCGCGGAGTGTTCATCCTTGCACTTCTTGTGATCGCGACGGGCGGCGCGTTGGTCCTCTATGCGGTCCGCATGCCCGCGCTGAAGGAGGGATCGCCGTTCGCGCCTGTAAGCCGGGAAGGCGGACTTATCGTCAACAACATGTTCCTGACGGCAGCTGCCGCGACCGTGTTCCTCGGCACTTTCTATCCGCTCGTCATCGATCTCATCGGCAACGACAAGATCTCGGTCGGGCCGCCCTATTACAATTTAACCTTCGTGCCGATCATGATCCCGCTTCTGATGGTGGTGGCCGTTGGTCCGTTCCTCAAATGGAAGCGCGCCCGGATCGCGGATGCGCTGGGGAATTTGAAATGGCCTGGCCTCATCGCACTGGCCGCCATGCTGATTATGGTTGCGGCCACATACGGCAGATCCTTGGGCCCTGGCCTTGCCATGGGCCTTGCAGTTTGGCTTGTTGCGGGGGCCATGGCAGTACTCGCCTACCGGATACGCCTCGCCCGCGTTCCGCTTCGCAAGTC
Organism: uncultured Rhodomicrobium sp.; assembly: GCA_964498645.1. GTDB lineage: Bacteria > Pseudomonadota > Alphaproteobacteria > Rhizobiales > Rhodomicrobiaceae > Rhodomicrobium. Next base: position 1,889 of record CAZCIF010000004.1, read on the forward strand.
CTGGGAACTCGCGGCGGGGACGCCCCGCTCTGTCTACGGACTTGTGATCGCACATGGCGGACTTGGGCTCGCGATTGCCGGCATCACCGGCATCTCAGCCTGGTCAAGCGAAGCGATCCTCGCGATGCGTCCTCAGCAAACAACCGCGATAGCTGGTTACGATGTGCGCCTTCTTGGAGTCCATCGGGTCATGGGGCCAAACTATTCGGCGGACCGCGCGGAATTCGAAGTAACGTACAACGGCACGCCGGTCACAAGCCTTGCCTCCGAACGGCGCTTTTATCCCGTGCGCGAGCAGCAAACTACCTCCGCCGGTATCCGGACGAACCTGATTTCAAACCTCTACGTTGCGATCGGTGAGCCGGATTCGAACGGAGCCTGGACCGTTAGGATCTATCACCATCCGCTTGCGCCCTGGATCTGGCTTGGCGGCTTTATCATGGCGCTCGGCGGTTTCGTCTCGCTGGCGGACCGGCGCCTGCGTGTCGGTGCACCGCAGCCTGCAAGACGTGCATTGCCGATTGCGCCGATGCTTGTGGAGAAACCATCATGAAGCGTTTGAGGTTCTTTCTGCCCATGCTGATATTCGCTGGCGTTACGGCTGGGCTTGCCTTTAGCCTGAAAGGCGATCCCTCGAAGCTGCCTTCAACGCTGATGGATAAGCGCGCCCCGGAGTTCTCGTTGCCAGCGCTCGAACCTGGCAAGCCCGGCCTATCGAGCGCAGATCTCGGCAAGAAGATCGTACTCCTCAACTTGTTCGCCTCCTGGTGCGGAAAGTGCGTTTACGAGCATCCCACGCTGATGGGCCTCGCGAAAAGGAGCGATATCGCGCTTTACGGGATTAACTGGAAGGACGAGCCGGGCAACGGCTTGCTTTACCTCTCCCGTTTCCAGAATCCATACCGGCTCGTGGGCGAGGACCGCGAGGGCCGCGCGGGTATCGATTTCGGCGTAACCGGCGTGCCGGAGACATTCGTGATCGATCCGTCGGGGCGCATCCGCTACCGGCATGCTGGGCCGGTCACGCCCGAAATCTGGGCGGAAGTTTTCGAACCGGTCATCGCCAAGATTAAATCGGAGCCTAAATCTTGAACGCGCGGATATTACTCGCTGCCCTTGGCGTCCTCGGTCTCGCCTCGCTTTGTGCGCCGGCCGGAGCCGTCGAACCGGGCGAGATGCTGAGAGACCCAAGCCTGGAGGCGCGCGCGCGCCAGCTCAGCCAGGGGCTTCGCTGCCTTGTCTGCCAAAACCAGTCTATCGACGATTCAAATGCACCTCTGGCTCAGGACCTTCGCGTCTTGCTGCGCGAGCGGATTGCAGCAGGCGATAGCGATACTCAAGCGGTCGCGTTTCTCGTGTCGCGCTACGGTAATTTCGTGCTTCTCAAGCCGCCAGTCCAAGCGAACACGCTCTTCCTCTGGGCTGGCCCCGTTCTCATTCTCTCGATCGCGGCGCTGGGCTTCGGCTGGTACTTGCGGGCGAAGAAGGCGCCGGACGCTGGCGAGCCAGACGGCTTCAGCGAAAGCGACGAACAGCGGCTCGATGAGCTATTGCGGAAGGAAAAGGCAATATGACCCTTTGGATCGTGCTCACCGTGCTGACCTCCGTGGCAGCGGTTCTTGTGGCGGCCCCATTTTTGCGGCGCTTCGATGAAAGGCGCGCAACGCGGCCGTCAGGCACGGAGGTTTACCTGGATCAGTTGCAGGAGGTCGACCGGGAGCAGGCAGCGGGATTGATCGAGCCTGAGCAGGCCGCTTTGGCCAAAACCGAAATCAAGCGGCGGCTCCTCGCGGCAGACCGCGAAGCAGCGCGCCCGCTGGGCCGCTCTCTCTCGCCAAATCTAGCGGTTGTAGCCATAGCCGGCTTTGTGGTTCTTGGCTCCATCACTCTATACGCACTCGGCGGCAGGCCGGATTTGCCGGCGGCGGCTCCTGCGGCGCAAGCCCTTGCCCAGCCGGCACCGCTCGCGGTCACAGCGGCTGCTCAGCCCGGTATGAATTCCCCTCAAACCACGGCGCCGGCCGGGCTCGCCTCCGTCGATGAAATGATCGTCCGGCTTGTGAAGCGGCTTGAAGGTAAGCCCGATGACCCGGAAGGCTGGCGCATGCTCGGCTGGTCATACGCACACACGGAACGCTATGACGAGGCCGTAAAAGCCTATGCCAAGGCCGTCGCTCTTCGCCCGGACGATGCAGGCTTCCAGGCTGCATATGGGGAAGCGATGGTCCGCGCATCGAATGAAACCGTGACGCCTGAGGCCAAGGCCGCATTCGAAAAAGTACTCAAACTCGAGCCGAAAGAGCCGCGCGCGCGCTATTTCATGGGTCTGGCCATGCAGCAGCAGGGCGATAAGGCGGCAGCACTTGAAAGCTGGACCGCGCTCCTCAAGGAGGCCGGCCCCAATGATGATTGGGCGCCGGAGCTGAGGCAGCACGCCGCCGCCCTCGCCAAGGAGCTGGGCATGAGTCTCGATCCGGGGCTCCTGGGCCAGGCAGCAGCGCCTTCGTCCCCGCCTGCCGCGCCACCGGCTGAGCGGGGGCCAACCGCCGCCGACGTCAAAGCCGCCGAATCCATGTCCGCGGAAGACCGCAACGCGATGGTCCGGCGCATGGTCGATGGCCTGGCTGCCCGGCTTGCGCAATCCCCGAAGGATGTGGATGGCTGGATCAAGTTGATCCGCTCAAGGAAGGTTCTTGGCGAGCTGGATGCCGCCAAGGAAGCGCTCAAGCAGGCTCTCCTTGTCTTCGCCGATGCCGGGGAGGAGAAATCGCGCATCATAGCCGCCGCGCGCGAACTCGGCCTGGCGGAGTAGCCCGGCGCAAAAGCAACTAGCACTGACCAAGGTAAGATATAGCTAAACGCGCGATGAGTGGCTTGTCCGCCCCTCATGGGGAGAGGGACAAGATGAGGGGTGAGCGGTGAAGGGGCCGTCTAGCCGAGTCTGGTGCGATTTTGCAATGCGCATCGGAAACCTTCAACTCTGTTGAGTGGCCCAAGCCGGTTTGCGCTGCTCCATAAAGGCTCGTAGTCCTTCCGCGCCTTCTTCGCTGCGAGCTGCCTCGGCAAACACTGTTGCGGCGTGCTCAACAAGGCTCGCGGGGTCTTCGAAGCGAACGCGGCGCAGGAGCTTTTTTGTCTCCGCGATTGCGCCAGGAGCGCAGGCGAGGATCTGTTGAATCGTAGAAGTAAGAGCGTCTTCGAGATCCCGCCCGGTCTGGCAAACCTGATGGACGAGTCCGACGCGAAAGGCCTCATCCGCCCCGAAGCGCGCACCGGTGACCGACAGGCGCTTCGCTTCCGAGTAGCCCAGCCGCTCGGCCAGGAACGGCGCAATCTGGGCCGAGATCACGCCAAGCGAGGTCTCCGGAAGGCGGAAACCGGCGGAGTGCGAAGCAATCGCCACATCGGCAGTGCATGCAAGCCCCAAGCCGCCGCCCATCACCGCGCCTTCAAGCACGGCGACGAGCGCAAGCGGCGTTTGCGCGTAAGCCGCGCAGACATGCCCGAATGCGGCATTGGCTTGGGCGATTGCGTCAGTCCCGTGGGTAACCGGGCTCGTCCGGGCGCTTGCCATGTCCTTCAAATCCGCGCCCGCGGAAAAATGTCCGCCGCTGCCGCGCAAGACGACGATGCGCACGCCGGTCCTCTCTGCCTCCGCGAGCACGTCCAAAAGCTCGCGCAGCATGATTTGCGATATGGCATTGCGGACCTCCGGCCTGTTCAGCCGGATGTGTAAAACGCCGCCTTGGCGTTCGAGCGAAAGCGTGGTTGGGAGCATTAGATTAACATGTGGGCGGCCGCGGCTGGATAATCCGCCTCGGCGCGGAGCGGACGGGACAAGAGCGCGTCAACCGCTTCATCCACGGTCATCTGGCCGCTCACAACATTGTTGACCGCTTCGCAAATCGGCATTTCGACGCCGTGCTTTTTCGCGAGCGCCATGACGGCCCCGGCGGAATGGACGCCTTCCGTGACCGACTTCCGCGCGCCCAAAATCTCTTCGAGCGATTGCCCTTGGCCCAGCGCGTGGCCAAGCGACATATTTCTCGACTGCATGCTCGAGCAGGTGAGGATCAAATCGCCCAAGCCTGAAAGCCCTGTCAGCGTTTCGAAACGCCCGCCGAGTTTTGTGCCGAAGCGGACAAGCTCCGCAAACCCGCGTGTAACAAGGGCCGCGTGGGCGTTCGCACCGAAATGGCGGCCTTCGACAATTCAAGCCGCGATCGCCAGGACGTTTTTGACTGCGCCGCCGATCTGGGCCGCGATCATGTCGTCGGTCCAATAAAGGCGGAAAGTCTTGTGCGAGAGCGCTGCCATCAGCTTGGCGCCAAGCTCCCCGCTTTCGCAGGCAAGCGTCAGCGCCGTCGGCAGATTGCGTGCGGCCTCGCCCGCGAAGCTCGGTCCCGAGAGCACCGCGAGCCGGGCCTCCGGCAATACCGAGCTTACAACCGCACTCATAAGTTGGCCCGTGTCTTCCTCGAAGCCTTTCGTGCAGATCACGACGGGCTTTCCGGTACTGAAATGAGGTGCGATTTCCTGGGCGACCATCCGCACGAATTGGGAAGGCGCCACGAGCAGCAGCACATCCGTGCCGGCCAAATCCATCGCCTTCGCGGTGGCCTTTACGGCAGGGTCGAGGACAATGCCGGGCAGGTAGACCCGGTTTGTATGATTTGAATTGATTTCGGCGACCGTTTCGAACTCATAGGCCCAGAGGAGGACATCGCGCCCGGCGCGATGCAGGGATTGCGCGAGCGCGGTTCCCCAAGCGCCGCCGCCCAGGATCCCCACATGCTGATACTCGCGATGGCCGGCCGCAGATGCGGCCGCAGTTTGATGGTTCGCATTCATGACCTGTGCTGCCTCCTCGCGCCGGCTCCGGTCTTTTCGCCCGTTGCGCTGGCTTCGCCTTTATCCGGCTGCCGATTGTAAGCAGACGAAAACCCGCGCACGAACAGCCAACCTAAAATGCTGTGGACAGCTCCTTCATGGGTGGCAGGCCGCCGGCGGGGCAGGTCTCGGCAATAGGCCAGCGGGCCCGGGCCTGAACATCGAGCGGATCGATATAGCCGGCATCCAGGCGGGACGCTCCCGCCCAGGCGATCATGGCAGCGTTGTCGGTGCAGAAACTTGGTGGCGGCGCGTGAAATGAATAGCCAGCCGCCTCGCACTCCTGAAGAAGGGCGGCGCGTAAGACCTTATTGGCAGCGACCCCTCCCGCGACAACCAGACTCTTTGGAAAGCCGGACGGGTTATAGAGCCGGAACGCCGCCCGCAATCTGTCTCTCACCGTATCGGCTGCAGCCGCCTGGAAGGACGCGCAGAGATCGCGAATGTCCTGAAGGCTGAGCGGAGCCTGCGTAAGAGCAGCCTGGCGAACCGCGGTCTTGAGGCCGGAAAAGGAGAAATCGGGAGCATCGCGGCCAAGAAGGGGCCGCGGGAAAGCAAACCGGCGGGGATCGCCGCCGGCCGCATATTCCTCAACCGCCGGGCCACCGGGAAAGCCAAGGCCGAGCATCTTGGCGACCTTATCGAAGGCCTCGCCGAGCGCATCGTCGATCGTCCCGCCGAGCTTCTGGTAGTCGAATAGCCTTCCTACCCTCAAAAACTTGGAGTGCCCTCCAGAGACCAGCAGAAGAAGGTAGGGCGGGTCCAATGCCTCGGTAAGGCCAACGGTCAGAGCATGACCTTCGAGATGGTTGACCGCAACAAGCGGCAAGTTCTGAACGAGTGCAATTGCTTTTGCAGTCACAAGGCCGGCAAGCAGCCCCCCGATCAAGCCCGGGCCGGCGGTCGCCGCGATCCCGTCCAAATCCCGAAAATTGAGGTGCGCCTCCTCAAGCGATGCCTTGATCAGGCTATCGAGGATTTCGGCATGAGCGCGCGCCGCAATCTCCGGGACAACGCCTCCATAGGGTGCGTGGTCATTGAATTGCGACCGGACAATATTCGAAAGGATCGTCCCTCTTCCATGCACATCGCGCCGTACGACAGCCGCGGCCGTCTCGTCGCAACTCGTCTCGATACCCAAAACCGTGAGTGCGCCGTTCTTCGCCGGCTGCGCGTGCATGAAAATATTTTTGTCCGTCACGCGTTGTTGCATGATGCTGATCTTATTCCTTCCTATGCACACTAAGTGCTGTATCTTTGGCTATGATACCATTAGTGTCGGGGCTCATTGAACCAGCTACGAAGAAAATCACCCCGGTCCGCACGGCAAAAACAACGCCAAGACAACCATGAAAAAACACTCTGACGCAAGGCAAATCCGCATCGGAACACGAGGAAGCGCTCTCGCTCTTGCTCAAGCACAAGAAGTACGCGAACGTTTGGCTTCGGTTTATGGGCCGAAGATTTCCTTCGAGACTTGCATCATAAAAACTTCTGGGGACAAAATCCAGGACCGGGCGCTGGCAGCGGCCGGCGGCAAAGGGTTATTCACGAAAGAACTGGAAGAAGCGCTGCTCGATGAAAGCATCGATCTTGCAGTTCATTCGATGAAGGATATGCCCGCCGTTCTGCCCAAGGGCTTGGAAATTGCCTGCATTCTCCCCCGCGAGGATGTCCGTGACGCTTTCATCTCGCCTGTAGCAAAAACGCTCAAAGACCTTCCTCTTGGATCGATTGTCGGGACGGCATCGGTCCGGCGCGAAGCCTTCATCCGTCATATGCGCCCCGATTTGAAGACGGTGCTTTTCCGGGGCAATGTGGAGACGAGGCTCAGGAAGCTCGCGGAAGGCGAAGCCCAGGCGACGCTGCTCGCGGCAGCGGGATTGAACCGTCTTGGCCTATCCGGCCGCATCACGGCGCTCATTCCAGTGGAGGAGATGCTGCCCGCGCCGGCGCAAGGCGCGATTGGTATCGAAATCCGCTCCGCAGACAGCCAGGTTCGGGAGCTGATCGCAGCGATCCACGATAGCGCGACGGGCATCGCCATCGAAGCCGAACGCGCGTTCCTCGGTGAGCTTGACGGCTCCTGCCGCACGCCGATTGCGGCGCTGGCCCAAGCCAAAGGCGGCAAAGTGTCTTTCAAGGGTATTATCCTTACGCCGGACGGAGCCCGGCTCTACGAAACCGCACGGGAAGGCAGCGCCAGCGATGCAGCGGCTCTTGGAAAGGATGCCGCCCAGGAGCTACTGAAACGTGGCGGTAAGGATGTTTTCCGCCAGGTCGCTTGAGCGGAGTGTGCATGCGCCTCCTTGTGACGAGGCCGGAACCCGATGCGAGTGCTTTAGCTGAGGAGCTTCGCGGCCTGGGGCACGAACCCATTCTCCAGCCGCTTCTCGAATACCGAAGCCTCGATTTCGATCCGGCTCTCTTGCACTCAGCGACTGCTCTTATTTTAACGAGCGGCAACAGCATTCGCGCACTTCAAGAAAAAGCCGGCATTCGGGACATCGCGCATATTCCGCTTTTTTGCGCCGGAAGCGAAACGGCGCGCCGGGCGCAAGCGGCCGGTTTTCAGTCCGTGGCGGCCGTCGCGGATAGCGCGGAAGAACTGGCCGGCAGCATTATCGCCTCCAAGCCAAAAAACGCGCATCCCGTGCATGTGACCGGAGAGCATCAGGCATTCGACCTCGCGGCTGCGCTGCTGCGCGCGGGTCTTTCCATGTGCACGCTGTGCGTGTATGAGATGCGGGCGCGCCGGGCTTTCGAGCCTTGGCTCGTGGAGGAGATCGAAGCGGGCGGGATCGGCGGCGTCATTCTCATGTCACCGCGGACAGCGGAAATTTTCGTTTCATTATGCCGCAGCCACGGCCTCCTCGATCACGTTAAAATGATTCAATATTTCTGCTTGGCAGAAAGCGTGGCGTCAAAGCTCGTGCCCGTTGGGCCGGACATTGTGCGCGTTGCCGCGAAGCCCAACCGGACGGCGCTGCTTAGCCTTCTGAAAGCTTCGCCCCCGCCCGGCCACGATCCTGTGAAACAACGTTAACGAAAAGTTATAGGCCCTCCCTAAAATGCCCGACGACAAACGACCCAAACCGGTGATCGATATGATTGCCGAGCATACTATTCAGCCCGTGCCGCGGCTGGAGCGTCCGGAGGGAAATGGCGGCCCGGCTGGAATAGCAGCCGCTGCCCCGCCGGTGCCGAAGCAGCCGCAACGGAGCGGGAGGGGTTTCATTGGCTACCTCCTGGCTGGCATATTCGGCGGCGTGGCCGCTACCAGCGGCACCTATCTGATTTTGAAACTGGACATCCCCAGTCTTTCATTAACTGCTCCGGCCACGCAGCGTCAGATAAAGGACCTGCAAGACCGCACCGCATCGCTCGAAAGCGCACTCCGCGCCATGTCGCGGAACTCGCCCTCGGCGGCCTATGCCGCGGCAGGCTCTGGAGAAGGTTTGCACGAACTGCGATCCCGGCTGGACGGCCTCGTGAGCGCGGCTCACGGCCTCGATCAAAGGGTGCAACTATTGGAGCAAAATTCGGGCAGTGGCGCCACAAGAGACGCCATTCAGGCCGAGATAGCCTCCCAGGTCGCGCCCCTTTCGCAGCGCCTGGCAACGGCGGAGCGCTCGCTCGAAGCGATCGCCCGCGTTCAGAATGAGCGGCAAGCCGATGCCCGCTCGGCGGCCCTCACGCTGGCTTTAACAAATCTCAAACGCGCAATTTCCGACGGCAGGCCGTTCGCGGCGGAGCTAGCGGCAGTCGGCAATCTATCGGCGGCCAAGCTGCCCGTCTTGCAACTTTCGCCCTATCAGGACGAGGGCGTTCTTTCCATAGCGCAGTTGCAGAGCGAGTTCGCCGAAGCCTCGCAAAAAACCATCGAAAGACATTACAGCAATAAATCGAAGACTTTCATGGGTGAAGTGCTCTCCCGTGCGAAGTCAGCGATCCAGGTCAGGCCTGCCGATAGCACAGGCGACACAGTCGAGGCCATTCTCGGGCGCATGAGCGCACCGCTCTGGGCGGGCGATCTCAAAGGCGCGTTAATCCAGGGAGCGGCACTTAGCGATCCTCCCCAAGAAATGAAGAATTGGTTCGGAAAGGCCCAGGCGCGCGTTGCCGCAGACGACGCATTAAGGAAAACGGATCAAGAGATCCTTGCATCCTTGACGAAGGCTGCCGCCCCCCGCCATTAACCCTCCGGAAAGTGATCGCCGGATGGGAACCGCAAAACCAGCGTAACGATATGAGTAAGCCATGATCCGCCTTGTTCTTTATTTCGTGCTGGTTGCCGCCGCTGCGTGGGGCCTCGCCTGGGTCGCGGACCGGCCCGGCAGCCTGACCGTGGAGTGGCTCGGCTACGATATCCGGACAAGCGTCTTTATCGCAGCCATTGCTCTTATAATTTTCTTTGCTGCTTTTTCGCTGGCCATTTGGCTGGGCGTGTTGACTTGGACCGCGCCAAGGCGCATTGCCCGCCGGCTCGAACGGCGCCGCAAGCGCATCGGCCAGGAAGCGGTACGCCGGGGCATTTTTGCAGCGGGAGCAGGCGACAAGCTTGCGGCCTTAAAGGCGGGTGCAATCGCAAAGAGGCATGTGCCCGAAGAACCGCTGGCTCTTCTCTTAGAAGCCCAGTCGGCGCAACTCAACGAGGACCCGGTTGCATCGCGCCAAGCCTTCGAGCGCATGCTCGAAAATCCCGGAATGGCCGAGCTTGGCCTTCGGGGCCTCTATATCGAAGCCAAGAAGGCGGGACAGTCCGAAGCGGCCAAGCAGTTTGCCGAGCGGGCGCTGACCGCAAATCCTGCGTTGAGCTGGCCGTCAAGCGCGCTGTTCGAGATGCAATGCCGCGAAGGTGAATGGCGGGCCGCGCTTCGGACTCTCGGCATCGCAAAGCAGCACCGGCACATTGCCGGACCCGAGGCTGACAGGCGCCGCGCCTTGCTTCTGACCCAGCTTGCCATCGAATTGGAGGATACGCAGCAAGGCAAGGCGCTTGCTTACGCGCAGGAAGCCATCGGATTGGCTCCTTCGCTCATACCGGCGGCGGCCGTTGCCGGGCGCATTCTTGCGTCCCAGGGAAATACGTCCCGCGCGGCGAAGCTTTTGGCCCAGGCTTGGCGAACGGCGCAGCATCCTGAAATCGCGCTGATTTACGCTCACGCGCGGACCGGGGATTCGCCGCGCGACCGGCTCGCCAGGGTTAAGTCGCTGGTGTCTTCCGGCCCAGCCAGTTTGGAGGGCGACATTGCTGTTGCCGTCGCCGCGATAGAAGCCAAGGAGTGGGCGGGCGCAAGATTGGCCCTTGAGCCGCATCTTAGCAATACGCCGCCCGCGCGGGTCTGCCGCCTCATGGCGCGCGTCGAGGCCGGCCAGAACCGTGACGCCGGGCGCGCGCGCGAATGGCTTGCCAAAGCGGCGCGTGGTGCACCCGATCCCGTTTGGGTGGCCCCCGACGGAACGATGTCTTCCGAGTGGCAGGCGCTATCGCCCTCAGGAGCACTGGGCGTGTTCGAATGGAAAACGCCGGCGGCTGCGATCCCGCGTAGTGCCGATGAAATCATCGCCGAGATGTCTGCGCTTGACGCCGGGGCCATCGAAGCGGAGCCGGTAACGGAAGGACCGGCGGCACCCCAGCGCGTTGAAACGGGCACCGGCCTTGTTGTAGCGCCAGCGGCGGATGCGCAATTGCTTGCGCCTGGCTCTCAGCCTGTGCCAGCGGCACAAGGGGAACATCACATGAATGGGCCGGACCACCGGCCCGCTTCGCTGGGGGATGAAAGCGCGGCCCGGTACATTGGCAAAGGCGAAGGCACAAGCGGAGGCGAGACCGGCAGGAAAGCCGGGAATGTACCCGCCGGTGAGGTGCAGAGCGTGCCCAAAGTGGGCCTCGGCGGGAAGCCTAAGCCCGAGATCCGTAAGCCGACAATTTTTGTGCCTGGCCCTGCGCCAGACGATCCGGGGCCGCGATCCACGGAACCCGAAGATCTCGGCACGCCGCTGAGCCGTTTCCGGCGCCCATCCTAGCCTTGCGCCGGCGATAGTCACTTGATATTGATATCTTCCGGTTTGCGCTGCATGGCTACATTCCGGAGTTATCCGCGAACATCCTCTGGCGCAATTCCGTTTTTGGCTTTATGGTCCCGGTTGCACGCCGGTAACATGTCCGGCGCCGCCGCAATAGCTCAGCCGGTAGAGCATCGCTTTCGTAAAGCGGGGGTCGGGGGTTCGAGTCCCTCTTGCGGCACCACTAGCCTCTTTGACATTGATTTTATTGGCTTTTAGCAGAGAGTGGGGCGCTCTCCGGCTCACAAGATATACTTGGCGTTAATTGTGGTCGCTGTATCGCCTTTGATGCTGAACTGCCCCTCGTCGAAATGCGGTTTGCCTAAGAGGAAGGGATTGGTGGACACTCCCACGCCTTCGGTCGGAATACCGATTAGATTGGTATCGAGCTGGCCGTTCCCGTTTTCGTCATGGATGATTGCGGCAGCGTAAACGCCATCCTTAAGCCCATCGAAGGTGATGACCGCTTTGCAGACGCCGATGACTACGTTCGCCGAACGCACCGGGCGCCCCTTCGCACAGTCCGGGAACCCGGCCCTATCGGAGCTTTCGGCAGAAAAGATGCACAAGAGCACCTGGCCCTGATCGCTGCGCAAATTGCCAGCGGTAATCGTCAGGCTGGCGGCTTGGCAGCCCCAGGAAAAAAAGCCGCTGAAGCAAGCGGCCGCGAGAAGAAGGCGAGATGTCATCGGCGAAGTCCGTCCTGTTGCGGCCGTATGTTGCTCAAAAATCGATTTTCGTGCGGATGCCGGCCGCAAGCGAATCTTTGAGGCCCATATCGATGCCCGGCCCTGTTGGCGGCAAGGAGGCGCCGGGATTGATTACATATTGGAGGTCAAGCTGGATCGTCCACCAAGGCGCCGCCTGGTAAAGATAGGTTGCCTCGATTACGGTCTCGTTGCTCGCATAGAGCTTGCCGGTACCCGTGAACGCTATGCTTTCCTCACCGGAACGCCGCAGTGCATCACTTGTGCGGGCATAGGCTACACCAACGCCGAATGTATCGTCCGGGCGGCTTTCAATGGCTCCCTTCCAGGTGAACCCGCCCTCGGCAAAGAAACTCTCGGGGTTTCTATCGTCCGGGGCGCCCATGACGAGGCCGAAAACGGTGACGCCCTGGTCCTTTGTCCCCGCCTTCCGCCAAATCATTTGATCGGCTACGGCATAGAACCCATAGTTTCCGTGATAGCGCGCCGCGATCTGGCTGTTGGACAGCAGCGGAAGCCCATGGATGTCGCGCGATTGATCGTTAAAGCTACCGCTGTGAACCCATGATCCGATCTTATACGTCCCAGGCAGCAAGCCCGATTTCCGGTCGGCACCAACCGAGAACCAGATTTCGTTGAAGATCAGCGGAGGATCGTTGAGCCGGAACGCCGTTCCTTTGGCATTCCTGCGATCCGGGGCACCCTCGCCGGAACCGGCGGGATCGCCGTTGAAGATCGCGCCCATATAAGTGATCCCGTCCGTGACTTTGATCGTGGCGCGTACCATGGGCGTAGCAAGCGGATAGGTGGGGCCGCCTGAGGGCAGGTCTTGCGCGAGGACATCCGGGAAGCCAAAGCTCGCGTTAATGAATAGCTGAGCGGCTTGGGAGGCCGCAAACTCCTCTGCGCCTGCCTGACCGGCACGGACCGTAACGCGATCGCCGAAAAGCTGCTGCTCGACCCAAAGCTGATAGAGCCTCGTGGATGGCGCGGCTTCGATATTGCTGATGTGCTGCTGGTTGCCAACGAGGACGGTGGAGGGGCCGTGCCCGTGGATTTGGAAGCCGTTGACGAAAAACGTGGCGCCTTTCCAATCGAGCAGCTTTTCCAGATCGAGCGTGAGTGAACCGGTTGTCAGGCCATCATAAGTATTGCCGGTCCGCATTCCGCCCGCGAAGTTGGACCATAACTCGCTTTGCTCGCTCAAGGCGAATTTTGCGCCAGCCTCCTCAAGGGACTTGCGGAGACCGCCCCAATCGCCGGTCAGCGTGGAGCGCTCCCAAAGGCCGGCGTCACTGCCGGCCGCGGCCTCTTTCGAGTCCGCGATGGCAGGCGCGCTTACAAGCAATGCAAAGGCAAATGCCAACGTGCCGCGCGAAACATGATGCCGTGCCATTCCGTTGCCCTCTCGATGAACAGCTAATCGTATCCGCGAGCGAGCGCAACCGTGGCTGAGCTTTTTCGCCTGCTTGTGGTCTGGCAAGCACGTTGCCCAGCGCTTGGGCTTCATGCGAGACTGCCGGTTAAGCCTTCTGAAGAGGGAACAGGTTTATGGCCCAGCATCCTCCGGCCCGGATTGGAGATCCCTTCACCGCGATCGACACGCCTGCTCTGGTGCTCGATTTGGACGTGATCGAGCGGAATCTCGATGCGATGGCCGCCGAGGCCCGGCGGCTCGGCGTCCGCCTTCGCCCTCATGGGAAAACGCATAAATCCCCCCTCATCGCCGCAATGCAGATCGCGCGGGGCGCAGTGGGCATCTGCTGCCAGAAGGTTGCCGAGGCGGAAATATTCGTCGCGGGCGGCGTGACCGACGTGCTTGTCTCGAACGAGATCGTGGGCACATACAAGCTCGAGCGCCTAGCCAATCTCGCCCGCCATGCCCGCATCGGGGTTTGCGCCGACAACGCAGAAGCGGTGGAGGCGCTGGCAGCGGCTGCCAACAGGGCAGGCTCGCACATCGAGGTCTATGTTGAAATCGGCGTGGGGGCCGCGCGATGCGGCGTTGAGCCGGGGGCTGCCGCTGTGGCCCTGGCGGAGAAGATCGCCGGCTACCCAGCGCTTAGCTTCGCCGGGCTTCAATCCTATCACGGAACCGCGCAGCATTTCCGGCTGCCGGCCGAGCGCCGCGCCGCGATAGAACGGGCCGGGGCGCTGACTTCTGAAACGGTTCGCCTACTCGCCGAAGCGGGGCTGCAGTGCCGGACGGTCACGGGCGCTGGAACCGGCACTTACCGGCTCGAGGGCTTAAGCGGAATTTGGAATGAGATCCAGCCGGGCTCTTACATCTTCATGGATGCGGATTACGCCAGGAACACCCGCGATACGGATGGGGACGGCCCGGCCTTCGAGCATGCGCTGTTCGTGCTTGCCAGCGTGATGAGCATTTCGGAAACCCGCGCAGTCTTAGACGCCGGGCACAAGTCGCTTTCGAATGACAGCGGCTTCCCAACGCTCCCCGGCAAACCGGAGGTCTGCTATGAACGGCCGTCGGACGAACATGGCATTCTCGAACTGGCCGGCAGTTCCTGGCGGCCTGCATTGGACGAAAAGATCCTGCTGATCCCCGGCCATTGCGATCCCACTGTCAACCTCTATGACTGGTATGTGGGCGTCCGGCAATCCGGTACGCCCGGCGCTTATGTCGAAGCGCTATGGCCTGTCGCCGCTCGTGGCGCGATTGCGTAGGCTGATGGCCAGAACGGCGCGGAAAAAGCTTACTTCCAACCGTTCGCGATTACGGCCGCTTCTTCCTGCTTACCGAGCGCATCGCTATCCATTATGCTGTCGATAACGGTGTCGAGCGCCGGGGCACGGGTGCCAGCCGCCGGGGAGCTTTGAACCGCCGCCTTGTTTACCGCGGTTGCAACATGAACCTGGAGCGCCCACTTGCCCTCGCCTGTGCGGCAAGCCAGCCCCGCGAAGCCTCTATCGTCCGGCATTGCGATTTCATACTCGCGGCAGTAATGCTGGCCCTTATCCTTGAAGGTCAGGCTCGCGCGCATGGTAACGGCTTCACCGGCCGCACCCGAAATTCTGGCCTCGCGGCCGCTCGGCTCGGTTTCGAGCACCGAGCGCAGAGAGCCAGAGGCGAAAACGTGCCCGTCTTTAAAGGCAACAAGCCCATTACTATTACTGTTGTCCTGCCCGGTTCCGCTGCTTCCGTGGAGGACCCAGCCGGTCCCCACGCCGATGACCATAGCGGCAGCGGACGCGGCGGCGAACTGCCAAGCCACGGGTTGTGGAACGAGCTTCTCAAGCCAGGAGGTAAACGTCTTTTTCGACCGTGCCGGCTTCGCCGCGGTGGAGCGCCCGCGGCCGCATTGAAGCACGAAATCGACAAGATGCGAAGGGACCGGCTCGAACATTGGCTGCTGGTAAAGCCGCGCTAGCGCTTCGCCGGTGGCGCGGAATATTTCGAGGCGCCGCCTGCATGAGGCATCCCTCTGCAGAATTGCCTCGACTCGCGCCCGGGCCTCGCCATCGAGCTCACCATCTGCGTAGGCCATCAATACTTCATCGGTTAACTCGGCCACGGCGGTTCTCCAGCTTCATTGGCTGCACGGTTTCAGTCTCTGGGTGGGCCATCCCGGACAAGGCACGCCTCGCACGGGCGAGACGGCTCATGACCGTGCCGATGGGAACCTCCAAAACCTCCGCAGCCTCCTTGTAGGAGAGACCATCAACGCAAACGAGGGCGATGAGCACCTGTTGGTCGCTGGGCAATTGTGCGATGCCTCTCGACACCTCGGCCAGCGTCAGGCGGCTTTCGACCACATCGCGTCCATCATCGCCCTGCACATCATAGGCTTCGTCGATATCGACGGAGTCGCCACGCACTTTGTGCGAGCGCCGCTGATCGAGCCATATGTTTTGAGCGATGCGAAACATCCAGCTGTCGAGCCTTGTCCCAGGTTCCCACTGATCGAGGCGCGATATAGCTCGCGCGCAGGTTTCTTGTACGAGGTCGTCGCCCTTGTCCTGATCTCCTGTCAACGCATAGGAAAACCGGCGCAGGCGCGGCAGAAGGTCCACAA
>CAZCIF010000004.1:17601-51477 GCA_964498645.1 uncultured Rhodomicrobium sp.
CCGCTTAATCCATAGTGCGGCAAAGTATCTTCGCGAGGCTGCCAGATATGTGGCCGAAAAATGACAATGCGGCCCCATGGGCGCTGTTTCCCTATCTAAACGAATGTGTATTGTGACAGGTCTCGCAAGCTCTGCCGAAATTACCCTGATGTGCGTCGTCGCTGGCGTGGCAGGCGTAGCAGTTCGAGGGCAGCGATATCTTGGTAACATTTCTTTCACGGTGGCAAGCGCCGCAAGTCAAGCCGCTATGAGCGCCTGTCAACGGAAAACTTGTTTGCTTGTTGTGATCGAAGCGCCAGCGGCTCCAGCCGTTGGGTGTGTGGCATGTGGCACAGCTACTGCCCAAGGTCCCTTGGTGATGCTCGTCGCGATGGCAGCTTATGCATGCCATGGGCGTGTCCTTGAAGGAGGTTGACTTGTGGCATTGCTCGCAAGGGACTATGGCGTGCTTGCCGAGCAGCGGGAAGCGCGTGAGATCGTGATCATACGCCACCTTTTGACGCCAGGCATTCTCGTTGTGGCATTGCTGGCAGTTGGTGCCAAGCTGGCCTTTATGGGCGTCATCCTTCTTATGGCAGGAGATGCAAGTGGTTGCCAGCTTATCCCGGTAGAGGTCGCCTTTGTGGCAGCCTTCGCAGCGGACGCTCGCATGCTTCCCTCGCAGCGGGAACTTTGTCTCCCTCGAATGGTCGAAGCGGACTGTTTTCCATTTATCGGGCTGGTGGCAAGTGTCGCACTTTGCGCCGTATCTGCCATGGTGCACATCTTGAAGCTGATGGCATGACGCGCACACCGTTGGTACACCTTTGTATTTCTCATTGGCGTGGCAGGACGAGCAGGCAACCTTCTCGTGCGCACCTTTCAACGGGAAACGCGTCTTCGAATGATCGAAGGTGCGGACCCGGCTCCAGCTCTCCTCGCTATGGCAGCTCTGACACGCCTCTCCCAGGCGTCCCTTATGCTTGTCGTTGGACTTGTGGCAATCGATGCAACGGTTTGGAGCATTCCTGAACTTGATCTTTGCCTTGTGGCAGCCTTCGCACGCCGCCTGCTTATGGCTGCCCATAAGCTGAAAATCCGTGAACGCATGATTGAAGGTTTCTTTGTCGAACTGAATGATGTCGGCGTTCCGGCCCTTGTGATCGGTGTGGCAGAAATTGCAATTCGATTTTGCGGCGTCGGGCCGCTTGCCGTGCATGCCGCGTCCCTGCTCGCGGTCGCTGGCGATATCCTTGTGGCAGGCAAGGCAAAGGCGGGATTGTGAGTGTTTGGTGAACGCCTCGTGACAATTCTTGCAGTCCTTTTCGAGCTTGGCGTGCCCTTGGACCAGGTCGCCGGGCATAACAAGCTTTTCGAAAATGCTCTGCGCGCCCGCTGTCCACACTGCGGTGGAGACCAGGAGCGAGACGATGCAAAGGCGAAGAAAATAGGCGGCTTTCACTGCGCCGTTCCCGTTCAATAGAGGTGAACGGCGATTACATGCACAATCGCCGTGAAGACCAGCAGGAAGAACAGCGGCATATGCAGCACGTGCCAGAAAGCAAAAATGCGATCATACACGCTAAAGCGCGCGGCCTTGTTCACAGCGGCAAAGTAGATCGCGAGATGCTCCTTTACGAGATTGAGCCGCTTCCGGCGGGTGCGCCAGCTCCAGCCGCGCCGCTTGCCCTCCGACTCGATCGCCGCCTTCACCTCCCGCAAGAGCCGCGCGCGGAGATTTTGCCAGCGCCAGCCGAGCGCGATGAAGGCCCAAAGGCTTGATAAAAAGCCTGGATGCCGCACTAGCACGCGGGCTTCGAATGGGGCGAGTTCGGAAAGAAGGCGGTCTGCGCCTTCATAGTCTGCGCCGAGGGCGCGCTTCATGAGGTCGGCATCGGCCAGAATTCCTTTGATCGCGGCCTTGCTGCCATAAAGCCCCATATGAATTTGGGCAAAAAGAAACCGTCCGATAATCCCGCTCGCCACAATGATCAGCATGGCGTAGAGGGCGACGGATGCGTTCAGCGACTTGGCGTGGAAATTCGCGTGGAAGAGGACCAATGTTGGCCCGGCGATGCCGAGAAACATGTGCGAGCGGAACCACGTAGGAACCCGGCCAAGCCCGCGAAGAAAGCGCGCGCGTTTCCGCAGCGGGTAAAGCAGGAGAAGCAGCATCATCAGGCTGCCGGCTACGCCGAGCCAGTATCCAAGCCCAGACTCGGCGTTGATATAGCCTTCATCCCGGTTGATCCAGCCAAGATAGAGGGCGCCGATTACGGTGGCGGCGAAAACAAGAGTGCCGAGGTTAAAAAGCGTTTTCGCAAAATAATGCGAGAAAGCAGCTGTATTTACGAAAATACGCCGGGGCCTGCCGCTTGGTGGCGCGTTCCGCCGCTGTACTTGGCGGCTTGGCCGCATCCGCCCTTCAAGTCCTGCTTGATCTGACATCGCTTCCCTTCGGTTTTAGAATCGTGCCGCAGAAAACCGTAAAAAAACCATCATAAAGGGCGGGTATGTCATCGCTAGGCACATGCGAAAGCGCGACATAAACCGGGCGCTTTTGTGGCGGTTGCGCTTAGGAATGCTGCATCGCGAAGTAAGTTGTGAATGAGGATGGAGTACGTCGAAAAAATGCAGAGCCGTGGGAATAAATCCGATTATAGAGCCGTTTTCGCCCTGGACACGAAACTGCGGTTGCTTAGGCGGGCATTCGGCTTGGGTATCCTGGGGAGGGAGATGGCGAACTTGAACGGGAAACGCCGTTCAGGTTCGCCCAGTCGTTTTTGCTTAAAGGGATTACTTGCTGAATAATGCAAACCGGCTATCTGGCATTTGTATATGCCGTCCCCTTCCTGATCATCTTGGCTCTCTATTTGGGGCGTCAGCGGCGGTCCGAAGCTCACAGCTTGCAAGCCAAAAAGATTGCTGCCGAAGCAGGGCTCACTGAGCCAGCATCGCTTCATCCTTTCATCGATTACGCAAAATGCCTGGGCTGCGGCGCTTGCGCCGATGCGTGCCCGGAGGGCAGGATTATCGGTATTGTGAGGGGCAAGGCGGAGCTTGTTGAACCTGCCGAATGCATCGGCCACGGCGCCTGCCGCGCGGCCTGCCCCTACGATGCCATAACGCTCGTATTCGGGACCGAAACGCGCGGCGTGGATATCCCTCACGTCAGCGAGAATTTCGAAACCAATGTGCCCGGCCTCTTCATCGCGGGCGAACTCGGCGGCATGGGGCTGATCCGCAACGCGATCACGCAAGGCCGGCAGGCTATGGAATCAATCCGCAAGCTGGGCGGGTTTGGGCAGCCCAACGTCTACGACGTGATTATCGCCGGCGCAGGGCCTACCGGCATCTCGGCCAGTTTGGCTGCCACGGCCTACAAGCTCCGTTACTTGACGCTGGAGCAGGAAAGTCTCGGTGGAACGGTCGCGCATTTTCCGCGCGGCAAGCTTGTCATGACCCAGCCCGCCGAGCTTCCCATCGTGGGCAAAATGAAGTTCACCGAAATCCGGAAAGAGGAACTGCTCTCCATTTGGACCAAGATCGTCCGCGAAAACCGCCTGAGAATCCGCTATGGCGAGCGTATAGATGAAATCAAGAAGAACGGCTCCATATTCGAGATCCGGACAACGGGCGGCGTCTATCCTGCGCGCGCCGTTCTGCTCGCCATCGGCCGGCGCGGCACACCCCGGCGCCTTGAGGTGCCGGGCGAGGAGCAATCCAAGGTCGTCTATCGCATGATCGACCCCGCGCAATATGCGGGCCAGCATGTGCTTGTTGTGGGCGGCGGCGACAGCGCGCTTGAAGCTGCCGGCACCATTGCTCTGGAAACGGATGCGACAGTGACGCTCTCCTACCGTTCCGAAGCATTCTCCCGCGCCAAGCCGAAAAACCGGGACAAGGTGGATAAAGCCGAGAAGTCCGGGCGCCTTAAGCTCATGCTGAAATCCAAAATTCTGGAGATCGGCCCCGACTATGCCGAAATAGAATGGCAGGGTAAAAAGCAGCGCTTGAAAAACGATGCTGTGATCGTTTGCGCGGGTGGAATTTTGCCGACAAACTTCTTAAAGTCTGCCGGCGTCGAGATCGAAACGAAATATGGCACAGCATAAAAGGACCAGCGTCCTCCTGTCTCTCTCTTGCTTCGTTCTTTGGGCCGCTTCCCACGC
This sequence comes from uncultured Rhodomicrobium sp., assembly GCA_964498645.1. GTDB lineage: Bacteria > Pseudomonadota > Alphaproteobacteria > Rhizobiales > Rhodomicrobiaceae > Rhodomicrobium. Next base: position 21,753 of record CAZCIF010000004.1, read on the forward strand.
GGCGGCCGCCGAAGGCGCGCGCGGTGGCTCGGCGGTGGATTCATCCGTTCGTGCGGGCGCGTTCCAGGAAGCCGCCGCGCTTCTTGAGAGGCAGGCCAAAGAAGGCAGCGCCGACGCTCAATATAAGCTCGCCTCGCTCTACCGGATTGGGCGCGGCGTCGCTCAAGACGATGCCGCAGCCTTCCATTGGATGCGCGAAGCCGCGAACAAGGGACATGTCCGGGCGCAATATAGCCTTGCCATCATGTGCCTTACTGGGCGTGGTACGCCCGTGGACATAAAGGCGGCTGAGAGCTGGGCCCAACAGGCGATGGAGAAGGGACATAGGGAAGCCGCGGCACTCATGGCGAAAATCGCGGCTAAGCAGGCGGCTTTTAAGGAAGCGCCGGGCTGGACAACATCCGTCGCTGGCCCATCCTCTGCGGTAGCGCTTTCGCCTGGCGTCGCGAATGGTGCGCAGCTCCTTGTGGAAGCCTCCCGCCGCTCCAATCAAGAGGCGGTGCGCGCGCTGATCGGGAAGCGCGTTCCGCTCGAAGCCCACGATGAGGATGGGAATACGGCTCTGGCGGCCGCCGCCGCCAACGGTAATGTGGCGATCTTGGATGCGCTGCTCGCAGCCGGCGCAAACATCGAGGCCCGCAATAACGCAAAGCAAACGCCGGTCATGATCGCGGCCGCCAATGGCCAGGATGCTGCCGTGTCGCGGCTCGCTGCAAAAGGGGCCGCGATCAACGCGTTAGGCGCAGACCATGCAACGGCGCTGACGCTTGCGCTGGGCCGCTGCAATGAGCGAACCGTAGGTGTCCTCTTGGCAAAAGGCGCCAACCCCAATGCAGGCGGTGAAGCGGAGACGCCTCTTGGCATAGCAAGCCGGAGCTGCAACGGGCGAATCGTGCAGGCGTTGCTCGGCCGCGGGGCTCAGATCGATAAGCCGGACGCGGATGGGCGCACGCCCGTCTGGCTCGCTGCGGATCGCGGAAATTTGGAAGCCGTAGACGTCCTCATAAAGCGCGGCGCGTTCATCACACAGGCAGACAAGAATGGCATGACTCCTTTCCTGCGTGCGCTGGAGCGGGGTCATGCGGAAGCCGCTCTTAGGCTTTTCGCCCGTGGGGCGGATGTGAACAAAGCGACCGCTTCGGGCAACACACCGCTCATGCTCGCCGCCCGGCTTGGCTCGCCTTCTTTGATCCAGGCGTTCGTTCAAGCCGGCGCGAAGATCGACGAGCGCAACAATTTCGGGAACACTGCCCTCATGATCGCGGCGAACGAAGGTCACGCGGTCGCCGTCCGTGCGCTCTTGAATGCGGGTGCGGATAAGGACTTGCGCAACAAGCGGCGCGAGAAAGCCGCCGATGTGGCGGGCGCGGCAGGTCATTCCGATTTGGCCGCTGTGCTACGGTAATCGCTGTAAAGCGAGCCGCGTATAGACAGCGGGGCAAGGGCGATAAAGCCGCGATAACCATTCGATCAAATTCAAAATCGAGACAAATTCGAATTAAACCGTTTTTAAGAGCCGTGCCTCTAACGTGCGGGCAGGCGCCGCTTCTGCGGAGAGTATCGCCGGTTTCGTTGGAGGAGAGTCATGCGTTTGAAGCTTCAACAGTTTTTACACGATGAGTCGGGCGCCGCTGCGATTGAGATTGGCCTGATCGCTGCCGGAATTTGCGTGGCGATGATAACGCTCGCAGGCCAGATGAATGACGAAGTTAAGGTCATGTTCGAGCGGCTGCGCGATATGCTGCGGTCCTTCGATCTTCACGCGATGACCTAAGCCCTGATTCTTGCAGGTATTAGCCCATGATGTCATCCCTGACTTCGACGGCGGCGGCGGCCCTGCCAGTGCTTATCGTGTGGGCTGGCGCGGTCGATATCGTAACGAGGTCCATTCCGAATTCCCTCGTGCTGCTGCTTGCCGCATGCTTCGCGATTTTCGCGGCCGCCGCGGGGATCGATGCCGGACGGTGGTTCACGCATCTCGCCTGTGGCTGCGCCGTTTTGGCCGGTGGGTTCGTGCTTTTCTCGCAGTCCTTGATCGGAGGCGGCGATGCCAAGCTTCTCGCTGGCGCCGCATTGTGGTTCGGTTTCGAGAATATCTTGCAGTTCCTCGCGGCGGCCGCTTTAGCGGGAGGCGCGCTGGCCTTTGCCTATCTCACCGCGAACATGTTCCGGGCACAGCTTGGGCTGACTTTTCAGCAATCGCCAGCAATACCCTATGGGGCCGCAATTGCGGTTGGCGCACTTGCCGTGCTGCCCGACTGGCTTGCCGCGTTTTAGCGCTGGTCTCCATCATATTCTCTTTTGTTTGCCATTTTTCGATCTTACATCGCGCGTAAGAGGCATCACCCGCGATAGGAGTGGATCGCATAACGATCCCGTATAGGCTGTATCTATGATTGTGTCTTTCCAGGACATTGCAGAAGACATTTCCGCCGTTCTTGCCAAAAGCAGTGAAAAGGCTGTCGAAATCCGCACCGTCAACAGCGCCGGATTTCAGAAAAATCCCGAGGCCTTCGTCTCGCCCATGCACGCCGCCTGGCTCTCAGCCACGGGCTGGACCGCAAAAGCCGGCAGCCATGCGCTGCTTCCGGGCGATGCCGGGCTCGATGGCGTTGTTCTGGCGCTCGGAGACGAGGAACCTTCGCCCGCAACGGCGTTGCAGCTTGGAGCGCTTCCCCCGGCTCTTCCCGAAGGGACATATGCTCTCGCAAATTTCCCAGGCTCGCAGGAAGATGCGGTTCTTGCTTGGCTGATGGGCGCCTATTCCTTCCGGCGCTATTTGACAACAGAGCCGGGGAAGCTACGCCGGCTCGTGGTCCCAAAAGGGGTAGACAGCGCCGCCGTTGCCGGCAAGGCGCAGGCGATCTGGTTTGCGCGCGAACTGATCAATCTGCCCGCTAACGATCTCGGCCCGTCCGATCTTGCTGGGGCGCTCGCAAGCCTCGGTAGCGCTTATGGCGCCGGGGTCAGCGTTATCGAAGGCGAAGCGCTGCTCGATCAAAACTTTCCCCTCATCCACGCGGTGGGCCGGGCCAGCGACCGCAAACCATGCCTCGCCAGTCTCGTTTGGGGGCAAGCGGAACATCCCAAAGTAACGCTGGTTGGTAAGGGAATCTGCTTCGATACCGGCGGCCTCGACATCAAGCCGTCGCAAGCCATGGCGCTGATGAAGAAGGATATGGGCGGCGCGGCCAGCGTCATGGCGCTCGGAGCCATGATCATGGCGGCTGAGTTGCCGGTGCGGTTGCGTATTTTGATCCCGGCGGCTGACAATAGCATCTCCGGGAGTTCATTCCGGCCAGGTGACATCATCAAAAGCCGTGCGGGCCTAACGGTCGAAATCGCAAATACGGACGCTGAAGGCCGGCTTGTGCTCGCCGATGCGCTGGCACTCGCCTGTGAGGAGTCGCCTGACCTTCTCATCGACATGGCGACATTGACGGGCGCGGCTCGCGTCGCTTTGGGGCCAGATCTGCCTCCCTTTTATACCGAGGATGAGCAGCTCGCCCCGGCTCTTTACACCGCCGGGCAGCATCTGGCCGACCCAGTCTGGCGTTTGCCCTTCTGGATGCCATATGACAGCTATCTCAAGAGCAAGGTCGCCGACGTCAATCACATCTTCAACGGACCGTTCGCCGGCTCGATTACGGCGGCACTGTTTCTGAAGCGGTTCGTGAAAAACGCACGCCGTTATATCCATCTCGATATTTTCGGCTGGATACCGCGAGCCGTTCCCGGCAAGCCCGCTGGCGGCGAGCCGCAAGGCGCGCGGGCGCTGTTCGAAATTATCCGCAACGAATATGGGGGGAAGGCCCTATGACGCAGCTCGATCCGCGCCTTCATGCGTTCCGGGAGGATCTTGCGGCGGCTTCCTTGCGGGACCGCGTCCGTGCCCAGCGCTATTCCGACGGGGAGATCCGGCAGGTTGCGGCACCTGCAGCGCCGATCCGCGTCGCGCCGCGTTTCGATGCGGCCCTTGCGACGGAGGCACTATCGGGAGAGCTTCTCACCGCCTATGAATTTCGCGAGGGCTGGGCCTGGGTTCAACTCCGCGAAGATGGATATGTCGGGTATACGCCTGCCGATTGCCTATCCAGCATGACCGAGGAGAATACCTATAGGGTAAGCGCCCGGCTGACCTACCTCTACCCTGCGCCGGACATGAAGCAGCCGCCCATCACCAAGCTGAGTTTCTCCTGCACCGTCGCCCCGATCGGCCGGCCTGAGGGGCGTTTCGTCGAGCTGTCCAGGGGTGGCTTCATTTTCGCGGATCATCTTGTTGGAGCGCGGGAGCGTGCCAAGGACTTCGTCAGGGTTGCGGAACGGTTTGTGGGTGTGCCTTATCTTTGGGGCGGCAAGACAACGCTCGGCATCGATTGCTCCGGACTTGTCCAGATCTCCCTGCAAGCGGCAGGAATTTCATGCTTTCGCGACGCCGATATGCAGATGGCGAGCGCAGGCGAGCCGCTCGACCCGTCAAATCTCGACGCGATCCAAAGGGGCGATCTGTTGTTCTGGAAGGGTCACGTCGCGATTGCGCAATCTTCCGACTGGATGATCCACGCGAGCGGCCACCATATGGAGGTCGTGGTGGAACCGATCCGCCGCGCGGTCGAGCGCATTGCCGAAAGCCACGGGCCTGTGCTCGCGATTCTGCGGCCGCCTTTAGAGCAGAAAGCGGTTCCCGCGCAGAAAGCCCCGGCGGCGCATCCCGCTGCACCGCGCGGAACCTCTCCGCAGCGCACGCCGCAACAGACGGCGCCTGCGCAAAAGCAGGTCCAGGAGGCCTCCCTTCCTGAAGGCAAATCAGGCCCGATACCATTTCCGGGAGCCGCAAAGGCCAAGGAAAACGGTCCCGCAGCGGCGCCAGCGCAAGCTGTTAAAGCGCGGCCCCAGACCGTACCCACGCCGCCGGCTAAAGGGCAGAGCGAACGCCCCGCGGAGACGCAGCAGAGCCGGGAACAAAGCCCGCCACCTGCTGAGAAACCAAGCCCCACCACGGCTGGCTAACGTCCCGTCTGCCCTGCTACTTCTTTGATACAAGCAGGCTGGCACAATCTCCTACAGATTGTCCTTTTTCGCCTCGACCTCGTAGAGGGCAGCATCGATCAACTTCTGCGCGCGCGCAAGGTCGGCCCAAGCGGCAATGGCGCTCAGCTCTCTGAGCATGTCCGCCAAATATTCTCTTGTGTCTGGCTTGGGGAGTGGTGGCAGCTCCCTTGCGTCGAGGCCATGCGCTTGATTATGCGTGGTGTTCTCTGACAGGACAGGGGATAGAACGCTCGTCATGGGGGGCTCCGTCGTTTCAAGCGTTTGCGAGCGGTAACAATAACCGCCGGTTGTTGTGCGATGCAAACTCCTCTTTAAATTGAAATTGGTTTACGAACAGTTTGTGATATTTTTGAAACAGTTAGCGCAATCTGCCCGCGCTTGTGGTTTCATTCGGAGCGCGGCATGATGCCGGAACCGTCACTGCCGGTGAGGCAAGCCCCATGGACCAGATTTCCCAGTCACTGATTCGCCAGCACTGTTTGATCGGCGGCGAATGGCGAGGCGAGCCCGTCACACCTATCCACAATCCGGCGACTGGGGCTGTCCTTGCGCGTGTTCCGCATGCCGGCGCGGCCGGGACCCGCGAAGCGATCGAGGCGGCCTACCGGGCTTTTCCAGGCTGGAGCGGTCTTCTCGCCAGGGAACGGTCAGCCAATCTGCGGCGCTGGTTCGAGCTTCAACTCCGTCACGCGGAAGAACTCGCGCAGATCATAACCGCGGAGCAGGGCAAGCCGCTCGGCGAAGCGCGGGGAGAGGTGGCATACGGCGCGTCGTTCGCCGAGTTCTACGCAGAGGAAGCGAAGCGTATTTATGGGGAGACAATCCCCACTCACAAAAAGGGCGGGCGCATCATCGTCCACAAGCAGCCCATCGGCGTCGCGGGAGCCATTACGCCCTGGAACTTTCCCTTTGCGATGATCACACGCAAAGTTTCGCCAGCGCTCGCCGCCGGTTGCACCGTTGTCATCAAGCCCGCACCGGATACGCCGCTTACGGCGCTCGCACTGGGCGAGCTTGCCATGCAGGCCGGCATTCCCAGTGGCGTGTTGAACATTGTCACTGGCGACGCCGAAGAAATCGGCAGGGAGTTGACCTCGAACCCGCTGGTGCGCGCGATTACCTTCACAGGCTCGACCCGCGTGGGCAAGCTCCTGATGGAGCAATCCGCCTCGACGGTGAAGAAAGTCTCGCTCGAGCTTGGCGGTAATGCCCCTTTCATCGTTTTCGATGATGCCGATCTCGACAGGGCGGTTGAAGGCGCGATTGTGTCGAAGTTCCGCAATGCGGGCCAAACTTGCGTCTGCGCGAACCGCATTCTCGTTCAAGACAGCGTCTACGACACATTCGCCGCAAAGCTTGCGGACCGCGTTTCCAGTATGAAGGTTGGGCCGGGCAGCGGGGAAGGCGTTGAGCTGGGGCCGCTTATCAATGAAGCCGGGCTGATGAAGGTAGAGGCGCATGTCGCTGACGCTCTCTCGAAAGGCGCAATGGCCATGCCCGGCGGAAAGCGGCATCCGCTCGGAGGCACCTTTTTCGAACCGGCGGTCCTTATCAACGCCAGGAGCGATATGCGGCTGGCGAGCGAAGAGACATTCGGCCCCATTGCGCCGCTCTTCCGTTTCAAGGAAGAACAAGAGGCGATTGACTTTGCAAACAGCACGCCGTTCGGCTTGGCGGCCTATTTCTATTCCCGTGATACCGCCCGGATCTGGCGCGTGACGGAGAAGCTGGAATTCGGCATTGTCGGGGTCAACGAGGGGATCATTTCGACCGAGGTTGCGCCTTTTGGCGGCGTCAAGGAATCCGGGCTTGGCCGCGAAGGCTCCCGCCACGGGATCGAAGAATTCCTTGAGATGAAATACATGTTCTTTGGAGGGCTTTCAGATTGAGTAGAGACACACAGACTTACAAACGCCAAGCGGCAGCGCAGGCGCTTCAACTTGTCGAGCCCGGCATGGTGCTCGGCCTCGGCACCGGCTCGACGGCGATGGCCTTCATCAGCCTGCTTGCCGAACGCATGAAGACGGAGCATCTCGATCTCCGTTGTGTCGCAACTTCGGAGCAAACGCACCGTTTCGCCGAACAGTGCGGCGTCGCAATTGCGGATTTCAACAGCATCGCGGATGTCGACCTCACCGTGGATGGCGCGGATGAGATCGATCCAAGCCTGAACCTTATCAAGGGCGGCGGCGGCGCTCTGCTGCGGGAGAAGATCGTTGCGATGGCGTCGGATCGTGTATGCATCATCGCCGATAGCTCAAAACTCGTAAGCCAGCTTGGCGCTTTCCCGCTTCCCGTCGAGATCGTCGATTTCGGCCTCGCGGCCACACTCGCCATGATCGAAACCGCGGCCAATGATGCGGAATGCAACGGCAAAATCGAGCTCCGGCGCAATCAGCAGGGAGACCTATTCCGCACCGATGGCGGGCATTTGATCGCCGATTGCGCTTTCGGCGCCATTCCAGATGCGGAGTTACTCGCCGATTTGCTCGACATCATTCCCGGCGTGGTCGAGCACGGCCTTTTCATTGGGATCGCCAATGAAGCTATTGTCGCAGGTCCGGAGGGGGTTAAAGTACTTCGCGCGGATGACATCAGCTTTTAAAGGAAAGGCGGGGCAGCCGCCTTACCTGTCAGCGCGATAACAGGAGAAATGGCATGCGCCTCAAATCGATCGTGCCCGCGCTGTTCATGGCTTTTGCGGGAGCATTCGCGCCCGCAAGCCTCGCCCAAGATAAGCCGCCGGCGGAGGCGCCCGTAAATCCCGAGGTTAAACACCTCGCGCAAGGCCTGATCGAACAGGGGCTGCAAGCTTCGCATGCGGCGGACATTTTTAGCGATGCGCGCCGCACGCTTCGCGAGGTCTATATTCCCACCTTGCGCGATATGGTCCAGGGCGATTTTCCCGGGATGCCAGCGCCAGACCCCAAAACCGCTGGCACATTGGCGAAGCTTCTGACGTTCATGAATTATTTGCGCAAAGCGGGCGACGAGCTGGATGTCGCGTTGTCCGAAAACCGCGAGGCCATGATCTCGGATGCGGCGGAGCAGATCGCTAGAACCGCCAAGCCGGCCGAGATCAGGGATGTGCAAGGCGTTTTGCAACTTCCCGCCGTCCGCAAGGGTTTCGATGCGTTCTATGCCGTGACCAAGCTTCTGACAGGCTTTTCTTACGAGGACAGCCGCACATTTTCGGAATTTTCTGCTTGGGTGGAAACGCTCAATTTCGATTTGGAGCATATGCCAGGAACGCCGGGCAGGGCGGTTCCCTCCAAACACCAGATCGCGAAGGCGCAAGCTTTGATGGACGACCTGATCAATGTCTCCCATCTGGACGAGATGGTGGCGGATGTGAAACGCTTCATGCGCGAGGTCTATGCCGAAATCGCGCCTATGTCCGAAGAGGACCGGCAGGAACTGCGCGGCGAGATCGATCAATGGGAGTTCACCTATAACATGCAGAAGGCAGTGATACTTGCTGCAGCTCCTTCCGCTTTGGCTGCTGCACTGACTGGTGAGCAGCTCGACACCTTGCACGGGTTCCTGCGCACACCGGCTTTTGCGAGGGTGTTCGGCCTGCTTCGGGATGCAGTAAAGGCTGGGACTGCCTTCACGAAAGAGGACATTCTTGAAGCCCAGAAGTCTTTTGAGGACATCGAGGAGAAATCCAAGCTGCGCGAACGAAGCCCCGGGGAAGAAGAAAAGGCCAAGGCAGAATGGAATGCTCTGGCCGAAAAATGGCAGGAGATCCTCAAGAACAGCATGTCGCCGGATACGAGGTCCGGGCTTGAACGGTCCTTGAAGGATCTGCAAGACGAGGGATCGCCCATTTAGTCCGAAGCACGGCCGGGGCCGCCCTCACTCCAATGGATCTGTCTTTTGTTTCTCTCACGGTAAGCTATGCCCAAATTCGACTTCGACTTGTTTGTGATCGGCGGAGGCTCGGCTGGGGTCCGCTCTGCAAGGCTTGCTGCCGGTCTCGGCGTCCGCACGGCGATCGCCGAGGAATACCGCTTCGGCGGAACCTGCGTCATTCGCGGCTGCGTACCGAAGAAGCTGTTCGTCTATGCGAGCGAGTTCGGCCACGCTATCGACGATGCGCGAGCCTATGGATGGACAACCGGCGAAAAGCGCTTCGACTGGAATACCCTGCTCGCGAATAAAGACGCCGAGATCGAGCGCCTCAGCAAGATTTATGCGGGCGCGGTCGAAAGGGCAGGGGGCACCATATTCCATAGCCGCGCCGAGGTCGTGGACCCGCATACGATCCGGCTCACCGCAGAGAACCGCACCGTCACTGCCGGGCGCATTTTGATCGCAACGGGGGGGCATCCATTCATCCCGGAGATCCCCGGCCGCGAACTTGCGATCACCTCCAACGAGGCGTTCCATCTGGAACAGCTTCCGGAAAAGATCGTGATTGCGGGGGCCGGCTACATCGCCATCGAGTTCGCGGGCATTTTTCACGGCCTCGGCGTCGAGGTGGAGGTGCTTTACCGCGGGGGCGAGATCTTGCGCGGCTTCGATCACGATCTGCGGCACGCGCTGACGGACATCATGAAGGCGCAGGGCATTACGATCACTTGCAATACGGAGATCGCCGCCATTGAGAAAGCTGGGGCGCGCCTTTCTGTCCTGACGGGAAAGGGCCAGCGTATCGGCTGCGACACCGTCATGTTCGCGACCGGGCGGCAGCCCAACACGGCCGGCCTTGGCCTGCAAAAGCTCGGCGTCCAATGCGGCTGGAACGGGCGCGTCATGGTCAACGACTGGTATCAAAGCTCGATTCCGGGCATTTACGCCGTGGGTGACGTGACGGACCGCGTGAACCTCACCCCGGTTGCGATCCGCGACGCCATCGCTTTCATCGAGGCAAACTACAAGAACAATCCGAATCCGGTTGATCTTGCCTATCTGCCGACTGCGGTGTTTTCACAGCCTGAAATCGGGACCGTAGGCTATACGGAGGAACATGCCCGCGAGATGTTCCGGGCAGTCGATATCTACAAATCGAGCTTCCGGCCGTTGAAGAACACGCTTTCGGGGCGGCCCGAGCGCATGCTGATGAAGCTCGTTGTGGACGCGGAGAGTGATAAGGTCGTGGGCGCGCATCTCTTAGGGCCGGATGCGGCGGAGATGGCGCAACTGCTGGCGATTTCCCTCAAACTCGGCGCGCGCAAGGCGGATTTCGACTCGACCATCGCGCTGCACCCGACAGCCGCCGAGGAGCTTGTCACCATGCGCGAGAAATGGCAGCCGCCCCAGCCGGAAGCTGCGGCGGAATAATGGCTCCGCCGCGTCTCTTGGCGCCCGGAAATTCACTCTCCTCTTGACGGGGAACGCCGTTGGATGCGGCGCATTTGCGGACTATGCAAAAGGCCGCGCCGGCCCTACTTTGCTTTTCGAACAGATGTCCAAACCATAACGGCTTTCTCGCGCGTGGAGATTACCCATTTTAACGCTTATTCTATCGCTGCTTGTCCTGGGCGCCATTCTTTACCTTATGGGATGGATTCCGAAGGTCCCGAAAGCGGATGCCGGTAAGCTCGGGGCCTGGGTCCGTAAGAGAAGCGGTGTTTTGCTCGTGTTCGGCGCGACGCTGATCCTCTCAAGAAATATCGGCGTTGCGATCCTTAGCGCGATGATCGCTTATTCGGCCCTGCAATGGACGGGCTGGATTCCAGGCGGCGGCGCAAGGCGCACGATGAGGGGAAGCGTCTCAACCGTGCAGACCGCCTACCTCGAAATGTCGTTCGATCATGCGACGGGCACCATGTCCGGCCGCATCCGCAAAGGGCGTTTTGCAGGCCGTGCGCTTTCGGACTTCACGGCAGCGGAGCGGCTCGATTGCTTTGCCGAGCTTCGCTCGAACGACGCCCAGGCCGCGCAACTCTTCGAAGCGTATTTCGATCGCACGTCGCCCGGATGGAATGGCAGTGCACGCTCAGGCAGCGGACGGGGCAATGGAGCCTCGCGCGGTATGGGCGTCGAGGAGGCCTATCTCGTGCTCGGCCTCGATCCGGGCGCCACGCGGGACGACATCCAAGCCGCGCACCGCAATCTCATGAAGCGCTTCCATCCCGATCAAGGCGGCACGACTTACATCGCCGCGAAAGTGAACGAGGCGAAGGATGTGCTGCTCCGGCACATCAAGGCGTAGGCGGCGGCTATAAACCCTGCCAAGCGAAACCTGCGCTAGCGACAGTGCTTCTGCGGCCCCATTGCGGCTTTTCGCGGTAGCGCGTATAGGAGCGCCTGCCTCTCGAAGGCCGCGCCAAACGATGACGCCTGCGATGGGCGCGATGCGAGGCTCGGGCTGACTTGCCATGCGCGCCGGCTGCGCTCCCGGTATCGGCCCGGCCGCCGGACGGGATGAGGGGGCCGGGATCAGCCTTCTTTGATACCCAAGGTGGCAGGTAATCGCCGCCCGTGGTACCCGGCTGAGGATTTTCAACGGTAGCCGCCGGATTATTGCGAACCGTTTTGCGGGTGAGCGCTGGATGCGCCGAGGCCGGTAATTCTTGACGTTCGAGTTGTGCCTTTGGGCGTCCGGCCTTGCGCTTCACTATTGGCTGCGCCGCCTGCAACGCCGTCAGAAGCTCAATTGTAGGCTGCGGACGCGGTACCCGGCTTCCGGTGTGGTGAATGAACCGGCGCGCGCTGGCCTGGGCAGCCTTAGTCCAGATGCTGGTGACCGGCCCCTCATAATAGCCAAGACGGATCAGTTCTTTTTTGATGGCTAAGACCAGTTCGTCTCTATTTGAGACGAAAGGAGGATTTGACCCGGCTTTAGGCGTGCCCTCGCCCCCTTCTGGGTTCTTTTGTTGCGGCTGGAGCGCGACCGGAACGGGCTGGACAAGAGGCGGCTCCTCAACTTGGCCAACATTCACTTCCGGCGCGGGTGCGGCCCATATTGGCGTTTGAGGTTGAGCCTCGTGGGGCGAATTTAGCACCACGTGACCGGCTGGCTTCTCCCCGGTCCATTCGGCCCGGATGCTTTGCACAAGCCGCGGTAGGCCGATAACAGTCGTAATCGTAAACAAGATAAGTAAGAGCTTGCGCATCACCATTCCCCAAAACACGGCATTCACGTAATCGCCCCACGCCCAATTCCGCAGGTGCGAGCATGGCCACCTGCTCTTGAACAGCGGCCCGGCAGGCTTTGTTGAAGTTACGGCAGCGGCCAGCTCCCGCCGGCCGCCTCAATATGAAGTTTCCACATTATAGAACGGATACTACATCTTGTGGACAAAAATTAATGCTCGCTTAACACTCTGCGAATCACTAAAGCTGAGATGGGGGCCTAAATAAGCACTTGATTCCCGTAACGAAAAAGACTGCGAGCCTGCGGCGGACCGTCAGTCTTTGGGAAATGAGTCTCCCGCTTTGCGGAGTTGAGCGCGAGTATCCAAGTACCCGGGTGTTCCGGGCGCGGCTGCGAAGCTTGCGCCAGCGGGTTTTTGTTCCGAATGTCTTAACCTGAACCGCTGGCCCCCGCTAATGGCGCCGCCAGCGGGGTGGCGCCCCACATTGGGGGGCAATGATGAGACACGTACTTGGTATTGCAGGTGTTACCGCAGCCGCGGTTCTGCTTCTTGTTTCGGCCGCTATGAATTGGCGGTTTGGCTATACGCTTGGCAAATCGGATTTCGAGTCGCAGCTTTACGGCGCGGCGAGCGCGGCGGCTGACTGCTTCAAGGCGCTCTTGCCCTTCTTCATCTTCGCCGCTTTGCGGAACAGGAGCTACAGCCAAGCGCTCGGGGGGGCGCTGTTGTTTGCTGTTTGCTTCTCCTATTCGCTTACCTCGTCGCTCGGCTTTGCCGCTTTGAACCGCGCGGACTCGACAGGATCGCGCGTGCTGAAAGCCGAGACGCATCAAGACCTGCGGGTAGAGCTGGACCGCTCGCGCGACGCGCTTAAGGCGCTTCCGGCGCACCGCCCGGCAGGGACGGTCATGGGCGAGATCAACGCCTTCAAGCAAAACAGCCGGTGGGCTTTGAGCGAGGAATGCAATAACGCCACCTCCAGCAAGAGCATGAGCTATTGCGAAGGCTTCTATAAGCTGAAGGCAGAGCTGGCGATCGCCGATCAGGCCGATAAGCTCGATGCGAAAATAACGCAGACCCGGGCACGCCTTGGCAAGCTGGACCCAGAATCGGTTGTGAAGGCGAGCGACCCGCAGAGCCAGGTGCTCTCCAGCCTCACCGGGCGGACCACAGAGGAAATCCAGGTTAGCCTTACAGTGCTGATCGCGCTGCTCGTGGAACTTGGCGCGAGCCTCGGCTTCTACACCGCATTCTCCTATTGGCGCATATTCGACGTCAAAGGCCTTCCCGCGCCTGCGCAATCGCGTGCCACGGTTTCAACGCCCGCCTTCGCGCCTGCGATCCGGCTTGCCGCCATCCCGGATTCGGACCCGGCGCTTCAACCCGCCGAGCCGAAAACCGATGTCGAACTCTATTACGACGAGCGCGTCGGCAAGGAGCCGGGCTCAAGCGTCACGGCGCTCGCGCTTTACGATGACTATTGCCAATGGTGCGAGGCGAGGGAGAAGCAGCCGCTGGGCTTGCCGATCTTTACTCGAAGATTCAGCGATCTCGGCGTGCAGAAGGCGAAAGTCGCGGGCCGCATCCGCTATATGGATGTGAGGCTTCTCTTCGGAGCGGGAGACGACGGGCTGAGGGAACTGTCCGCGGTTTCCTGAGAGGGGCCGGTATCTTAAAAATCATCGGGCCTGTGACAAAGCTCCCGCCCAAAAGCGGGACCTGTTCTTTTGGGGCATGAGCTAGCATAGATCAGCAACCGGTGGTTAAAGAATTACAGTCACTGTTGACCAACAATGCGAAAATGTTGGTCAACAGCGTCGCGCTGGACACAGCGGGAAACCCCCACTACATTCGCGCCATCTCAAAAATAGGACAAGAACATGAGCTACAACGTCGCCGTCGTTGGCGCCACGGGCAATGTGGGCCGCGAAATGCTGAACATCCTCGACGAGCGCGAATTCCCGGTAAACGAGGTTTTCGCGATCGCTTCGCGCCGCTCGACCGGTGTGGAAGTTTCGTTTGGCGACAAGACGCTCAAATGCCGGGATCTGGAGACGTTCGACTTTTCGAAATGCGATTTCGCGCTGATGTCCGCCGGCGGCGATGTGTCGAAGGAATGGTCGCCGAAGATCGGCAGGACCGGCTGCGTTGTCATCGATAATTCGAGCGCGTGGCGTTACGACATCGACGTGCCGCTCATTGTGCCAGAGGTGAATGCGGACGCGGTTGCAGGCTTCGCGAAGAAGAACATCGTCGCGAACCCGAATTGCTCGACCGCGCAGCTCGTGGTGGCGCTGAAGCCGCTGCACGACGCGGCCACGATCAAGCGCGTCGTCGTCGCCACCTATCAATCGGTCTCGGGCGCGGGCAAGGAGGCGATGGACGAGCTTTGGAACCAGACCAAGGGAATCTTCGTCACCGACACGCCCACGCCGGAGCACTTCACGAAGCAGATCGCCTTCAATGTGATCCCGCATATCGACACGTTCATGGAGGACGGCTCGACGCGCGAAGAATGGAAGATGATGGTCGAGACGAAGAAAATTCTCGACCCCAGGATCAAGCTGACCGCCACCTGCGTGCGCGTGCCGGTGTTCGTAGGCCATTCGGAGGCGGTGAACATCGAGTTCGAAAAGCCGATTTCGGCGCAGCAGGCGCGCGAGATTCTGCGCGAGGCGCCGGGCGTGCTCGTGGTCGATAAGCCCGAGGATGGCGGATACATCACGCCCATCGAATGCGTGGGCGATTTCGCGACTTATGTGAGCCGCATCCGCGAAGACCAGACGGTTGAGAACGGCCTCAACCTATGGGTTGTTTCGGACAATTTGCGCAAGGGCGCCGCGCTCAACACGGTGCAGATCGCCGAGACGCTCATCAATCGCGGGCTTATCAAGCAGAGGAAGGCGGCTTAGCAAATCCCGCCCGCGTGCGCTCATCCGTCATCGCGAGGCGGCTTTAGCCGCCGTGGCGATCCAGACCAGCAGAGACTTGGCCCTGGATTGCTTCGCTTTGCTCGCAATGACAATATTTCTCTAAGCCGCCCCAGTGAACTTCTGAGTCAGCCCACTGAGCGTCACCCCTGGCGCGATGGCTTCGGGATCGGGGCGCAGCTCCAAGATTGAAGGCAGCCCGGAGGCCAGTGCTGCCTCGAACGCTGCGGGAAACTCCTCTATTTTCTCCACAATAGCGCCGAACCCGCCAAAGGCGCGGGCATAGGCGGCGAAAGCCGGGTTGGCGAGGCCGGTTCCGCTCACGCGGCCCGGGTAATTCCGCTCCTGATGCATGCGGATGGTGCCGTACATATTGTTGTTGACGACGATGAAAATGGCCGCTGCCCCATATTGCATCGCGGTCGCGAATTCCTGTCCCGTCATCAAGAAGCAGCCGTCCCCCGAGAATGCGACGGCGATGCGCCGCGGATGAACGAGCTTTGCCGTGATAGCGGCTGGGACGCCGTAACCCATGGAGCCGGAAGTGGGCGCAAGCTGCGTGCCGAAGCGGCGGTAGCGGAAGAAGCGATGCACCCAGATCGCGAAATTGCCGGCGCCGTTCGTGACGACCGCGTCGTCCGGAAGGGTTTTTCGCAGCCAGCTCACCACTTCCGCCATTTGGAGGTTGCCCGGCGATCTAACCGGCTCCTGCCATGCCTCGTAGTCTTTGCGCGCCCCGTCGCGCCAAGCGGTCCAGGCTGAGCCGTCGATGGGCGGCAGGCTCGCCAGCGCCGCAGCAAATGCACGAGGCCCGGCATTGATGGCTAGATCGGCTTGATAGATGCGGCCCAGTTCCGAAGCATCCGCATGGACATGGATGAACGTTTGCTTGGGCCGGGGGATGCCGAGGAGGGTATAGCCGCCGGTGGACGCCTCGCTGAGCCGTGTGCCGAGAGCGATCAAGAGATCGGCGTCCTTCACCCGCTGGGCCAGCTTTGGATTAATGCCAAGGCCGATGTCGCCCGCGTAGCAGGGAAGCTCGTTGTTGAAATAGTCCTGCCGCCGGAAGGTAACTGCCACCGGCAAGCTGCTCGCCGCAGCGAAAGCCTCAACGCGGCGGACCGCGTTTTCGTCCCAGCCGCCGCCGCCAAGGATCGCGAGGGGACGCTTCGCGCTTTCAACGGCCGCCTTGAACCGCGCCATGTCCTCCAAGCCCGGATGCGCTTCGATGCGCTTATAAGGCAAGGCGTCGGCAACCTCTGCCTCTTCCCGCAGCATATCCTCGGGTAAAGCCAAAACCACAGGCCCCGGCCTGCCTGAAACCGCCACATGAAACGCGCGGCCCACATATTCGGGGATGCGCGCCGCGCTGTCGATTTGCGCGACCCACTTCGTCATCTGCCCGAACATGCGCCGGAAATCGATCTCCTGGAACGCCTCCCGGTCCAGGAATCCGCGCCCCACCTGGCCGATAAACAGGATCATGGGCGTGGAATCCTGATGGGCCACATGCACGCCAGCGCTTGCATTCGTGGCGCCCGGTGCGCGCGTAACCATACAGATCCCCGGCCGGCCCGTCAGCTTGCCATAGGCTTCGGCCATCATGGCCGCGCCTCCCTCCTGGCGGCAGACGATGAATGGCATCGTCTCGCGGTAATCGTAAAGCGCGTCGAGTACGGGCAGATAGCTCTCGCCGGGCACGCCGAATATCATATCAACGCCGTGGAGGCGAAGCTGAGCGGCAAGGATTTTGCCGCCGGTTCTGACGGTTAGGTTCGGCATGGGGCCTCCGGCGTGCTTGCAGGAAGCGTATATAGGGATTGCCGGTGAGGGATGTTCAAGCCCGTTTCCGTTTGCAGCCTGCTCCCACTTGGCAATTGCAACCAGTGATCTAAACTCGTATCGAAACCTGTTTCAGCCTATTTCATCCCTTTTTCGAGTGCTTCCATGCTGTTGTCAGCGCGTGTCTTAACGGTTGAAGATTTTTTCTGCCTTGGAACATTCACCCCGGCGAGTGTGCAGCGCGATTATGTTTGGGACGCGCAACAAGCCGAAGACCTTTTCAACGACATCGACAGGGCCTGCTTGCGGCAGGCGGACGAGCCGGAGGACCGCAGCGAACTCTATATCTCCGTTTTGGACGAGGATGGAGAGGACGAAGCCGTCGGATCAGAGGCGGCTTCTTCCGCAGGGCAGGCCGGGGACGAGATCATCACGCCCGGCTATCATCTCGGCGAGGTGGTGCTTCGCCGCTTCGACGCCGGCCAGTTCGAAATATTCGATGGGCTGCAACGCGCAACCACTCTAACGATCCTGCTGAGTGTTATCCGTGACCTCACTCAATCGGAAAACTTGCGCGGGCGTATCCAGATCCTTTTGAAGGCCGGTCCGCTCTATAGAATAACGCTGCCCGGCGCGGACCGTACCCTCATCGCCGAAATTCAAACCGATGGCGCGGCTGCGAAGAGTTTCCGCCGGGCGATCAGCGACCGCGGCCTGCGCATCAGGCGCTCGCGCAACACCTTTTACGGCTATCTCAAGTCCTGGAATGAGGAGCGGTTATCCCGGTTCGGAAGTTACCTGCTGGAGCGGACTTTTCTAGTTGTGGCGGAGACCGATTCTCAAGCGCTCGCGCGGCAGGTATTTATTACATCGAACCACCGGGGGATCGTTCTCAGGCCGGTCGATATCTTCAAGGGCCAGATCTGCGGCATCGCTGGATCGGACGAAGCCGCCGAGATCCTCGCCAAGCATTGGGACGGGATCCTGCAAATCGCGGGCGATGGCCTGGAAGAGTTCATGCGCGCCTTCGACTTCATTCACCGGCGCGATCCACAAGGCCCCGATCATCTCAGCAAGCTCGCGGATCACATTGAGAAGAGTTACGGGCCTGACCGGATTTCCGATATTTTTTATGAAATCCAGCATTACGCCTCCGCTTGGCAGGAGCTGAAAGCGAAGATCTGGCAATCGTCGAACCCTGTGGCGATTCCTGACATATGGAGGCTGGGATTTTTCAAATGGTTTGAATGGAAGCCTCTCGCCTTGGCTTGGTTCAAAGAGTATCGCGACCTCAAAAGAAAAGGAGAGGGAGCTGCCAGTGCCAAGTCGGCCCACGTGTTCCAAAAGCGCTTTGCAGGCCTGCACCGCGCTTGCATGGTCATAACGCTTGCGAGGTTCTCCGCCGCCGACCGCGCAAAAATTTTCGGAAACGCCCTTTCTCAATGGAGAGCGCGGCGGGACCCGTTATCGGCACGCGCGCAGCGGCCAGGGGCCTTAACGTTCACGCCCAGGCAGCTCGCGCGCGCTGCCGAAACCCTCAGCACGCCGCTCCATGACGATGAAACGCGCCTGTCACTGATGAGGTGGCTCGAGTCGATGTCCAGTGACGAGCTGGCTTGCGATGCCGCGGCCGCCTCGGTCGAGCATGTGCTTCCGCAAAGGCCCGCGCCGGACTCGCAATGGCTTCTCGACTTCCCCGATGAGGAAGAACGCTTTTCCACCTGCCATTCGATCGGCAATCTAGCTCTGATGGATTATACGGAAAATATGAAAATAACTAACCTAGATTTTCATTTAAAACTTCCGGTTATCAAAGAACAGTCGAAGAAATATAAAACTTTGTCCGGGATCGCGGACAAGACGATCTGGAAAGCCGGTGAGATCCGCGAGCGCGCTGAAACCATGATCGCTTTCACCTGTCAACAGCTCAACATTCCGCGCCCGGCGCGCCCATAATCCTGCTGCAGTCTTTCGGCAGTTGGCAAGCCGGTTAACCTATCCTAAACCATACGCAGTTATTTTGCGCACTTCCTGCAGTGCGCCTCACGGAAGGGAGGCCTCCCCATGAAATTCTTCGCCGACACGGCTGACATCAAAGAGATCCGCGAGCTTGCCGGAATGGGCTTGCTCGACGGCGTCACCACGAACCCGTCGCTTGTTGCGAAATCGGGCGGGAACTTCATCGAAACGGTGCGGGAGATTTGCACCATCGTCGAGGGACCTATCAGCGCGGAGGTGGCTGCAACCGATGCGGAGACCATGCTGGCGGAAGGCCGCAAGCTTGCCGGCATTGCGGAGAACGTGGCCATCAAAGTGCCGCTTACCTGGGATGGGCTGAAAGCCTGCCGCGCACTTGCGCAGGATGGCATTATGGTCAACGTCACGCTGTGTTTCTCAGCCAACCAGGCGCTGCTCGCAGCGAAAGCGGGCGCGGCCTTCGTGTCGCCATTCATCGGCCGTCTCGACGATGTGGGCGAGGACGGCGTGAGCCTTATCAGCGATATCCGCACGATTTTCGATAACTATCCCGATCTTAGTACAGAGATCCTCGCCGCTTCGATCCGGCATCCGCGCCATGTCACCGAGGCCGCCCTCGCGGGCGCCGACGTGGCTACCGTCCCGCCCGCAGTTCTGAAGCAAATCGTCAACCACCCGCTTACCGATAAGGGCCTTGCGCTGTTCCTGGCCGATTGGAAAAAGACGGGGCAGAGCATTTTGTGATGGGCCATGTTGGACCGCGCGCCTGATGAAGAGGGGCTGCTCCCCTCACCCCAGCCCTCTCCCCATGGGAGAGGGAGTTCCGTCGCGGCCGTTGTTCCGTCGTCCCCTCTCCCAATGGGAGAGGGACAGGGTGAGGGGCGGGAAATCTTCGCAGATGTGGCAGACGCGGTCGCGGGCTGGCTCACCTATCTCGGCGGGGAACGGCGCTATGCGGAGAACACGCTTGAAGCTTATGAACGCGACGCGCGTCAATTCTTGGGCTTCCTGGCCTCCTCCTGGCAGGAAATGGTTTCGCTGGGCCGGCTCAACGCGCTGACCGCCGGCGATTTCCGCGCCTTCATGGCGGCCCGGCGCGACGATGGCACGGCAAGCCGTTCGCTTGCGCGGACATTGTCTGCGCTTCGCTCGCTGTTCCGGTATCTCGAACGCGCCGGGTTGTTGCAAAACCGCGCCGTGCTCACCGTCGCCTTGCCGAAGCTGCCGCCGCGCCTGCCGAAGCCTCTGACCGAGATCAAGGCAAAGGACGTGGTGGGTGAGGCCGCCATCGACGGCGAGATGAGCGATCATCCCTGGACGGGCCCGCGCAACCAGGCCGTGCTTTTGCTGCTTTATGGATCGGGGCTTCGCATTTCCGAGGCGCTCAGCCTCAACCGCAAGGATGCACCGCTTCCGCCGCGCGATGTGCTGCGCATCATGGGCAAAGGCGGCCGGGAACGGCTTGCACCCGTTTTGCCGCTCGCGCAGTCCGCCGTTTCTACTTATTTGGAAAGATGCCCGCACCGCTTGGACTCTCAAAGCCCCTTATTCGTGGGTGTCAAGGGCGGGCGCCTCAATCCCCGCATCGTTCAGCTCTTGATCGCGCGGTTCAGGAATAATCTCGGCTTGCCGCAAACGGCGACACCGCATGCGCTTCGCCATTCCTTTGCCACCCATCTCTTGAGCCGGGGCGCGGACTTGCGTGTCATTCAGGAATTGCTGGGGCATGCAAGCCTTTCCACGACCCAAGGCTACACAGCCGTCGATCGGGAGCGCCTGTTTCAGGCTTATTCCAAAGCTCACCCGCGGGCCTAGTTAAATTGGCACCCCCCTTGCCAAACCGGGAAGCCTAAGCGCATATTTGTTTTATGAACGAGCGAGTCAAAGTCCTCAGCGAAGAAGCGGCCAAGCTCACGCCCGAGGAGCGTGTGGAGCTTGTCGAGCGCATCAACCTGACCTTACGGGATCATCAAGCGGGAGTTGACGCCGCTTGGGACGAAGAAATCAGGCGGCGCATGGAAGCCTATCGCCGCGGCGAGGTGAAAACCTATACTTGGGAAGAAATAAAAGCAGACTGGGCGCGCCGTGAACGTCCGGTTTCTGAGTGATGCGCGCACAGAGCTTGACGACGTAGCGCTATACTACGAATATGCGCGGCCCGGCCTTGGCGATGACTTCTACGCGGAAGTTGACGCAGCTCTGGCTCTCGTAAGGGACTTTCCTCAAGCATGCCCTCCATCCGCTCATGGCGCCCGGCGCAGGAATATCGACCGGTTTCCATACTTTTTAATCTATGTAATTGAAAACAACGAAATCGTCGTCGCGGCGGTATCGCATGTGAGCCGCGACCCTGCCTATTGGCACAAGCGCCTCCTGTAAAAACGATGAATAACACGGCATTGATACACGTGCGCGTTGCAGGTAGAACTGCCCGGACCACACAATAGCCGTCTTCCCGCTAGGATACCCCGCCATGTTTCAGAAAATTTTGATCGCCAATCGCGGGGAGATCGCCTGCCGTATCATGAAAACTGCGCGGCGCATGGGGATCAAGACCGTGGCGGTCTATTCCGAGGCGGACCGGGACGCGGTGCATGTGGATATGGCGGACGAGGCGGTGCTGATCGGCCCGGCCCCGGCCGCGCAATCCTATCTCGATGCAGGCAGGATTATCGAGGCCGCTAAGCAGACCGGCGCGGAAGCGATCCATCCCGGCTATGGATTCCTGTCGGAGAATGCGGCTTTCGCCGGGGCGCTGGAGGCCGCAGGCATTGCATTCATCGGCCCGAACGTTCATGCTCTGCGCGCGATGGGCGACAAGATCGAGAGCAAGAAAGCCGCTGCGGCGGCGCGCGTCTCGACCGTGCCGGGCTATCTTGGCGTGATCGAAAGCCCCGAGCAGGCGATTTCGATCGCGAACGATATCGGCCACCCCGTGATGATCAAGGCGAGCGCGGGCGGCGGCGGCAAGGGCATGCGCGTCGCGCGCTCAGCCGAAGAGGTGGGGGAGGGCTTTCTCACATCGGCGGCGGAAGCGAAATCGAGCTTCGGGGACGACCGCGTTTTCATCGAAAAATTCATCGAAAACCCGCGCCATATCGAGATCCAGGTGCTAGGCGACAAGCATGGCAATGTTATCCATGCGTTCGAGCGCGAATGCTCGATCCAGCGGCGCAACCAGAAAGTGATAGAGGAGGCGCCAAGCCCGTTCCTCGATGAGCGAACGCGGCGCGCCATGGGCGAGCAGGCCGTGGCCCTTGCGAAGGCCGTCAATTACGAGAGCGCCGGCACCGTCGAGTTCATCGTCGACCCTAAGAAAAACTTCTATTTCCTCGAAATGAACACGCGGCTGCAGGTCGAGCATCCCGTCACCGAGATGATTACCGGCCTCGACCTCGTGGAGCTGATGATCCGCATCGCGGTGGGGGAGAAGCTGCCCTTCCGTCAGGCCGATCTCAAGATCAACGGCTGGGCGGTCGAATGTCGCGTCTATGCCGAAGACCCGTTCCGCAACTTCCTGCCATCCATCGGGCGTTTGGTGCGCTACCGCCCGCCGGTGGAAGGCCCGCGCGAGGGCGGCATCGCCGTGCGTACCGACACCGGCACGGAAGAGGGCGGCGAAATCTCGCTCTACTACGATCCCATGATCGCTAAGCTCATCACCCATGGGCCGTCGCGCGAAGCCGCCATCGAGGCGCAAGCCGCCGCTCTCGATGCTTTTTACATCGATGGCATCGAGCACAACATCCCGTTCCTTGCGGCGCTGATGCAGCACCCGCGCTGGCGGCAGGGCAACCTCTCCACCGGCTTCATCGCGGAGGAGTTCGCCGGCGGTTTCAAGCACCGGGAGCCCGAAGGCGATACGCGGGATGTGCTGGTGAGCGTAGCGGCCGCCATCGACCACCTCAATAATGTCCGCCGCCGGCATATTTCCGGGCAGTTGCCGAATGCTATGGGCCTCAAGCTCGGCGAGATGCGGGTGTGCCGCATCGGAACGTTCGAGCAGCGCCTGCGGGTGGCAGGCAGCCTCAGCGAAGAAACGGCGGTTGAGCTTTGCGGCCTGGACGGTAGCATGCGCCGCGAACTCGCTTTGCGATCGGATTGGTGGCCGGGCCAGCCGCTATGGCAGGGCAAAGTTGGCGGCAAAAAAGTGTCCGTCCAGGTGCGGCCCGTGCCGAACGGCTACGATCTCTCCTATGGCGGCATCCGCGCTAAGGCATATATCTACACCGCCCGCGAGGCCGAACTAGCCGCGCTGATGCCGGAAAAGAAGGCCGCCGGCACTTCGAAGAAGCTGCTATGCCCCATGCCTGGGCTTGTGGTGTCGATTGCGGTCGCGGAGGGCCAGGAGGTAAAGGCCGGCGAGCCGCTCGCCGTAGTCGAGGCCATGAAGATGCAGAACGTGCTGAAGGCCGGCTGCGACGTGACCGTGTCGAAGCTGCGCGCGAAGCCCGGCGACAGCCTTGCCGTTGACGCAATCATTATGGAATTCGCATAGGCTAGCAGCACCTAGCGCCGATTATCGCCTTGATCGGCGCCCCGCTTCGGCGTTTAGCTAAAAGCGGAACTCGTGCCATCATGGCCAATGGAGCAAACGGGATGGCATCCCTCGACAAAAAAATCGAAAGCATCGGCCCTCAGCGCTTCGTAAACAGCGTTTTCGACCGGGTCGCGTTCCGCTACGACCTTATGAACGATCTCATGTCGGGCGGCGTTCACCGGCTTTGGAAGGATGCCGCGATCAACTGGCTTGCGCCTTCGCCCTCGGTTGCGTCGGTTCTTCTGGATGTGGCGGGCGGCACCGGCGACATCGCAAAACGCTTCCTGCGCGCGGCAGGCCCGGCTTCGAAAGCCATCATTTGCGACATCAGCGCGCCGATGATGGAGGAGGGACGCCGCCGTCTCGCCCCGGAGGAAGCCGGAGGGCGCGCGCTGTTCGTGCAGGGCAATGCCGAGACGCTGCCGTTTCGCAGCGGGGCCATGGAATTCTACACGATTGCCTTTGGCATCAGGAACGTACCTTCCGTGCAGAGCGCGCTCAACGAAGCCTTCCGGGTGCTGAAGCCGGGCGGCCGCTTCCTGTGCCTTGAATTTTCCCGTGTCGATGTTCCGGTTCTGGACGCACTCTATAGGCAGTATTCCGGCAGGATGGTGCCGGCGCTCGGGCGCATTGTTGCCGGCGACGCGGAGCCTTACCGCTATCTTGTCGAAAGTATTGCGAAATTTCCAAACCAGCGCCGCCTTGCCCGCATGCTGGAGGAGGCAGGGTTCACGCGAGTGCAGTACCGCAACCTTTCGGGCGGCATCGCCGCCATGCATTCCGGTATCAAGGCCTGATACTGGAGCATGTCTACGCAAGTGGAGTCACCGTCATTGCGAGCGAAGCGAAGCAATCCAGGGCCAAGTCTCTGACGTTACTATGGATCGCCACGGCGGCCAGCGCCGCTTCGCGATGACGGCTGAACGCGTATCGGCCGGCTTCACCAATATATCACTTAGCGGCAGTCACTTGGCCGCGGATCTCTCCGGCTTTGTGCTGTGCTGTGTGAATGTTGATATACCACTTGCCCGCAGCAAGATCGGCGGCTTGCGCACCAGTCAGAGTGGCGGAGCCTTCGATAGGGCTTTGGAGCTTCGCGAAGGAAATCACGACGCCCGCGTCTTTGCCGCGCTCTGCGGGGCCGTGGAAGTGGCCCATCATCGCTGGGCCGGTCAAGCCGGAGTAGGTGATCTTCCATTTAAGAAGTTTGGTGGCCGGATCGAAAGTCACCTGGGCCGTGCCGGTGCCCTTGGCATCGTTGGCAGGAACTTCCTCCGATCCGTTGAGATCGGCCTTGTATGTGACGGTTTGCGCCAGCGCGCCCGAAGTCGCAAGCGCGGCTGAAAGAAAGACTCCTGCAAGAATGGCTCTCGTTTTCATAGACGCTCTCCCAGAATTTGCGTACTTCTGGTTGCAACGCTACTGGATAAGAGGAAGGGATGCAACCAATAGCCCGGCGCTGGAGGTTGCATGGCTAAAGGATAGACAGAGAAATGCGCGCAGCGCATTTCTGGCGCCAAAGGTTCGAACCGCTTTACATTTCCGTAACCTGATGTCACCCTATAGCTAGGAGCAACAACGGGAAGGAGGTGATCTGATGTCGAGTGGGATTACTGCGCTGAAGCAACAGCTTGTGCGTGCCACGGGAACGTTGGAGCAGCCTCTGGCGTCTGCCTGACACGTAAGGATTGAGCCTGCGCAAGCAGAGCGCAAACCGGCTGTGGCGAACAGCCAGTCTCACGGGCCGCGGAAAGATCCGCGGCCTTTTTGCTGCCGCCGCTTCGGATCGCGCCGCTACGTTGGCTGGCGGCCGGGTTACTTGGAGCCTGCGGCCTCGTACAAGCTTCGCGCATCCCGGCTGAGCGCTCCGCGGGAAGCCGCGCGCATATACATCATGTGCCCGCCGCGATAAACGCGGAATTCAACCGGCGCCGCGCCTTCGATGGGCTTGAGCTGATTGATCAGATAGCGCGACATGCTGTAGGTGGTGACGAGATCGGTGTAACCGTGCGCGATGAGGATCTTCAAGGACGGGTTGCGCATCCGGGCCTGTTCCAGATCATCGAGCGAGCCGGCAAAGCCTTGCCGCTTGACGCCGAAGTCCCAGTTACCGCTCACCTCCCGGTTGAGCAGCAGATATTGGAGGCTGGTGCGGAAGCCGAGCTCTTTACTGGCATAGCTCTCCATGGCCGGCGCCAGCACGGTCACGGCCCCATCGAGGATCGGATCGAAATGAGGGTGCTCCGAAGGGCGGGGAGCAGGTACGCTGACGGTCGCGTCGTAGCGGCTCAACACCCGGTCCGTGCGCCGGAGATATTCGCGCAAGAACAGGCCGGCGGACACGCGGCCATGATGCTTCGCAATCGTCTCCGCGTCGAGCCCGGTAAATTTGGCGAGCGCTGAAATAACGGCGCTGTCCCGCGCAAGGCCGTTCGCGAGATGCAACAGATAGCCCGAACGGGCGAAGCTTTCCGCTTCGTGCACTTGGTCGAGCGGTGCGGTGGGGCCTCCACGGATTTCGGCATTGGCCGCTGTCAGCGACGGGAGCACAAACGTCAGCGGAAGGATGAAATAATCATCGCCTCGAAGCATGGAGAATTCGAGCGCCGGTGAAATCATGATGGCGCCCTTCAGATGCAGCCCCATGGCGAGAAGCTTATCTGCCAGTTCCGCCGCCCGGAATCCCCCGTAGCTCTCACCCGCTAAATACACCGGGGCAAGCTCCCGCCCATTCTTCGCGAGATAAAGCCGGACGAACTCGGCCAGCGAGTCCTTATCTTTGTCGACTCCCCAAAAAGCCTTCTCCGCGTCGATGCCGCCGGTTGTGGTTCTGCTATAGCCCGTGCCCACCGGATCGACGAACACGAGATCGGTGAAGGCAAGCCAGCTATCGGGATTATCGGAGAGTTGAACGGGGAGTACCGGAGCTGAGCCATTGTCGTGAAACGGAACGATGCGTGGCCCAAGCGCTCCCAGGTTCAAGAAGGCGGCGCCTGCTCCGGGGCCTCCATTGAACGCGAAAGTAACAGGCCGCGCGCTTCCATCGTCCGCCGTGTAGGCCACGTAGAAGATCTTGGCCGCTATCTCGCCCTTTGGACCCATAAGCTCAATCGTTCCCGCTGTCGCCTTATAGGTGAGTTGGCGGCCCGAAAGGCTGATTGTGTGCTGTGTGACGGAATCGGCCGGAAGTGGCGCGGCGGGATTTCCGGGCGCGGCCTTCGCTTGAGCCGCCGCATTTGCCGGCTTCGCTTCTTCAGCCCGCACCGGAGAAAGTGCGATCGCAAAGAAAAGGGAAATGAACAGGCGGGTTAAGTTAAGACGGCGCATGAATAAAATCCTTCCGCAACCGGGCACGGGAAATTCAAGAATGCGCCATGAAAATGCAGGAAATACGATTTAAGGCAATGGCATTCTAATTTTCCCGTCATGAAGGGAGCCGTGTTACGATGCGCGTCATTGGAATCGTTGTTGCGGTTTTAGCGGTTGTCTCTCTTAGCGGTCTTGCCGATGCAAGGGTCAAGTTGAAAAAGGCCTGCGGCGCCGACCTCGAAAAATTTTGCAAGGAAGTGAAGACAAGCAACGGGCGCAAGGCTTGCCTTCGGACGCATGCCCGGGAGTTGCAGCCAAGCTGCATGCACGCTCTGAAATAAGGCGGCAATGAAGTAGGGCAAATTCAACCCGGCTGTGGCCTGCTCACCGGCGAGACCTCGGCTTGACAACGTGCGACCGCCGCGTTTTGTTCGATTGCGCTCTCCGGATTGCCTCGCCGATGGGCTGCGGCGACGAAAGAAAGTCTTCCCACGGATCGGATTTTAGTGCGGCCAGCCGGCGGCCGATATTCCCCGCGTTGAACCGGGCCGGCGTCAGCTCCGGCCCTAACTCCTTCCAAGAGACAGGAGTCGAGACCGGTGCATCGGGCCAGGCGCGCGTCGAATAAGGTGCCACCGCGGTCGCGCCCCGCTCATTGCGAAGATAATCGACGAAGATTTTGCTGCCCCTGGCCTTCTTGGTCATCACAGAGATGTATTTCGAGGGTGCATCCGCCTCCATCCCAAGAACAATTCCACGCGCGAAGTCTTTCAGTCCGTCCCATTCTACTGCAGGCTCGATGAGCGAGACGACGTGCAGGCCCTTTCCGCCCGTCGTTTTCACGTAGCTCTCGATGCCTGTATCGAGAAGACGCTGCCGGACCTCGCGGGCGGCTTCGATCACGGCGCTCCACTCGGCGCCTTCGCCGGGGTCAAGGTCGAAAATGAGGATATCCGGATGATCTACATCCTCGATGCGCGCACCCCAGGGGTGGATTTCAAGCGCACTGGCCTGCACGAGGCTGATCAGCCCGCGCAGATCGTTGATGACGATGGCCTCGTCCTTGCCTTCCTTCTCCTCCACCGGAACGATCTCGACCGCATCGGTGAGCCCGGCAAAAGAATGCTTCTGAAAAAAGCACTCTCCACCGGTTCCATCCGGGCAGCGGAAAAGCGCGAGCGGCCGGCGCACAATATGGGGAAGGATAAGATCGGCAATGCCGGCGTAATATTCGGCAAGCCCCAGCTTGCTAAGGCCCTGTTCCTTCCACAAAACGCGGTCGGGGTGGGTGAGCTTGACGCCCGCAAATTCGATTGTGCCGCCCCTTGAAGACTGGACCGCTGCTGGCGCTTTGCTCTTTGCCGCAGCCGTCTTCCTCGATTTTGAACTTTTCCCGCGCGGCATTTCAAGTTGAACCTCCTCAGCGGGTTTGTCTTCGCGCAACCCCTTGAATGCCGCCTGCCGCAAATGCCGGTCCTGCGTCCAGCCGCGAAACTCGACTTCGGCAACGAGCTTTGGCTCGACGAAGACCAGGCCCCGCCGCTCATCGGATGTCAGCGCGTTCGTGAAAGGCGACTGCTTCGCGCGCAAGTCTTGAAGCATTTTGTAAAGCGATTGCGCGGATTTCTGCGTGAAGCCGGTGCCGGTGCGGCCTGCGTGAATAAGCTTGCGGCTCTCATAATAGCCAAGCGCCAGGGAGCCCACGGCATTCCGCGCCGCCGTGGACGGCACATATCCGCTGATGACGAATTCCTCGCGGTTCGCACACTTGCTCTTGACCCATTCGCCATGGCGGCCCGAGCGATAAGGCGCATTGCGCCGCTTGCTGACGATGCCTTCGAGGCCCAAGCGGCAGGCGTTTTCCGCCATGGACCGGCCGTTGCCGATCACGTGTTCGGAGTAGCGCAAAGAGGGATGGCGGTTCGAATTTAAGAGCCCGGCGAGCGCCTCCTTGCGAGCGTCGAGCTTGGCGCCGCGAAGATCGTAGCCGTCGAGATAGAGAAGGTCGAAGGCGTAGAGGAGGGCGTTCTTGGCCTGGCGATGATCGGAAAGAGCGTCTTGCAAAGCGGAAAAACTCGATACCCCGTTCTCGTCTTCGACGACGGCCTCGCCATCCACGATCCCGGACTTGGCGGGAAGACCTTGCAAAGCTTCCGCTATGCCGGGGAAGCGGTCCGTCCAATCGAGGCCCCTGCGCGTGATGAGGCGGACCTTGCCGCGATCGATCGCCGCTATCAGCCGGTAACCATCGAATTTAATTTCATTGAGCCAGCCCTCGCCTTCCGGCGGCTTCTCCACCAAAAGCGCGAGGCACGGTTCAACAAAGCCGGGAAATTCGCCTTTTTTTGCTCCCGGGATGGCAGATGGGCTGATATTTGCGGCAGCCGGATCTGTCCTCACTCTGGCTCCGCCGCTCACCATTCGGGAAGCGGGCGGGTCAGCTTGCGCCTCCCCAATCTCCTCCATAGAGCGGCGGGTCGCCGCCGAGTCCGGCTTCTCCTCCAGGATATCGCCTTCGGAGGCCGCGCGGGCATAGCTGTCATCGGATTTGAACAGTAGCCACTGCTCCTTCTTCTCGCCTGGCTTCCCCTTTGTGCGGATGAGATGCCAGCGGCCCTTCAGCTTTTGGCCATCGAGTTCAAAAGCAAGATGCCCCTTCGCATAGGCCTTCGCAGGGTCGCCCTCGGGACGCCAGAAGCCCCGGTCCCAGATCATGACGGTGCCGGCGCCATATTCGCTCTTGGGAATGACCCCTTCGAAATCGCCGTAATCGATTGGGTGATCTTCGACGTGAATAGCGAGGCGCTTTTCGTGAGGGTCTAGGCTCGGGCCGCGCGTCACCGCCCAACTCTTGAAGACGCCGCCGAGTTCAAGGCGCAGATCGTAATGCAGCCTGCGCGCCACGTGCTTTTGGATGACGAAGTGAAGCCGCTCTCCGGCTTCCGGTGCAGCCGCGCCGGCCGGTTCCGGCGTCTTGGAGAAGTCGCGCTTCTCCCGATAACGGCCGAGAGCGCCTTCGCTTGAAGAACCGCCGGCGCGAGCGCCGGACGTACCAGTTGGAGAGGTCGTCGACAAAGGCGTCGATCCCG
>CAZCIF010000005.1:0-8960 GCA_964498645.1 uncultured Rhodomicrobium sp.
AGCTATTACGTTGGCACAACCAGGACGGAATTGGAGCGCCGGATCGCCGAACATAACTCGGGCTCGTTCGGCGGGTACACGGCCAATAGGCGGCCGGTGACTCTCGCCTTCTCCCAATTCTTCGAACGGATCGAGGATGCCATATCGGCAGAGCGGCAGGTGAAGGGTTGGTCGAGAGCGAAGAAAGAGGCTCTCATGCGCGGCGATTATGACAATCTGCGCGCGCTTTCAAAGCGCAAGGCCAAATAAACCTCATGGTTCGAGACGGCCTGCGGCCTCCTCACCATGAGGAAATGCCGGCATCCCGCCATTGGCAATGGAGACGTCATGAACTCGGCCTTCTCACCATGAGGAGGCGCCTCATCCTGAGGAGCCGCGTAAGCGGCATCTCGAAGGATGAGGCATGTTCTGCCCCCCTATTTCGCGGCGGCTTCCTGCTCCGCGATCCCGCGCTGAGCCAAGTCATGGGCGCGCTCGTTCTCCACATGGCCCTCATGGCCGCGCACCCAATACCAGCTCACCTCGTGCCGCCGCCGTGCCTCGTCGAGCCTTTGCCACAGGTCGGCGTTCTTCACCGGCTTATTCTGCGCCGTTTTCCAGCCTTTGGCCTTCCAGCCGCCGATCCATTCGGTGATGCCGTTTTTTAAATATTGCGAGTCGGTATGAACCTCGACGCGGCAAGGCCGTTTCAGGGTCTCGAGCGCCATGATCGCGGCCATTAGTTCCATGCGGTTGTTGGTGGTTAGAGGTTCGCCGCCCCAGAGTTCACGCTCACGCGCGTCATACATGAGAAGCGCACCCCAGCCACCCGGACCTGGATTGCCCTTGCAGCCGCCATCGGTATAGATCATAACGGCGCGGCGCTGCGCCTTTTCCGCCGGGCTAGATGCCATAGGCGCCCGGTGAACGCACATCCTGGTGGAAGGTCAGCTTCCGCCAATATTCCATCGGGTCTTTCCGCTTCACGAAAGCCGTCCCGGGCGTGTTGAACCAGTCGTAGAGACGCGTCAAGAGGAAGCGCAGCGCGGCCCCTCTGGCAAGAAGGGGCAATGCCGAAACTTCTTCCAGCTTGAGTTTCCGGACGGAATTGTAGCCGTTGAAGAGCGCCCGCGCCTTGGTCACGTTGAAGGCATGATCAAGCTCGAAACACCAGGCGTTCAAGCAAATCGCTATGTCATACGCAAGCAAGTCGTTGCAGGCGAAATAAAAATCGATTACGCCTGAGATTCTGTCATTCAGAAAGAAGACGTTATCCGGGAAGAGATCGGCATGAATCACGCCGCTGGGGAGATTTTCGGGCCACTCCTGGCGAAGGATATTGATCTGGCGGCTTATGTTAGCGGTCATGCCTGGAGTAAGCTTGTCCGCCAATCCGTCTATCGCAGCGAATAGCTTCTCCCATCCATCCAGCGAAAGCGCATTCTTACGCTTCAACTGAAAACTCAGCCCGCTTTCGTGCAAGGTCGCGAGCACGGCGCCAAGCGCGTGACAATGCGCGGGCTGGGGCTTGCGCAGCGAATATCCGGGGAGAAACGTCACGATCGCGGCGGGCTTGCCCGCCAGCGTCTGTAAAACATGTCCCTCCCGGTCATGGACCGGCGTGGGGCAGCTTATGCCGTTCTGCGCGAGATGCTCCATAAGGCCGAGGAAGAAAGGCAGGTCATCCGGGGAGACGCGCTTCTCATAAAGAGTCAGGATGAACTGCGCCCGGCTGGTGCTCAGGAAGAAATTGCTGTTCTCGACCCCTTCGGCGATACCTTTGCATGACGTGAGATCGCCGATGCCGTAGCGATCGAGCAGCGCGTCGAGTTCCTCGGCTGTAACTTCGGTATAGACCGCCATGCGCCGTCACTGTGCCGCTGCCGGCTGCAAGGCCTTGGGGATTTTGAAAATCACATCCTCGGTTGCGGTCTTCACCACTTCGAGCATCACTTCGTAGTGCGACTTGAACTGCTCTATGATCTCGTCGACAAGAATTTCCGGAGCAGATGCGCCAGCCGTGAGCCCGAGCACTCTGATGCCTTGCAGATCGTTCCAAGGAATCTCAGACGCCTTTTGCACCAGCATCGCCTTCGGACAGCCGGCCCGCAAGGCGACCTCGACCAGGCGCTTCGAGTTTGAACTGTTTGGCGCCCCGACGACCAGGATCGCGTCACACCGCTTGGCGATCGCCTTAACCGCCCTTTGCCTGTTGGTCGTGGCGTAACAAATGTCGTCCTTACGCGGGCCATGGATAAGCGGGAAGCGCGCTTTTAGAATTTCGACAATCTCAGCCGTGTCGTCTACGGAGAGCGTGGTTTGGGTGATGTAGGCGAGCCTTGCCGGATCGCGCGGCACGAAAGCTTCGGCGTCGCTTACGGTTTCCACGAGCGTAACCGCACCTTCGGGAAGCTGACCCAATGTGCCGATCACCTCAGGATGCCCGGAATGGCCGATCAAAATGATTTCAAGGCCGTTCGCATAATGCCGCTCTGCCTCGATATGGACCTTGGATACAAGCGGGCAAGTTGCATCGAGATAGAAGAAATTCCGCCTCACGGCCTCCGAGGGGACCGCTTTCGGCACGCCATGCGCCGAGAAGATCACGGGCGCTCTGGTATTTGGGATTCCACTAAGTTCCTCGACAAATACGGCACCTTTGGCTTCGAGGCTTTCCACGACGGTGCGGTTGTGAACGATTTCATGGCGGACATAGACCGGAGAGCCGAATTTCTCGATGGCAAGCTCGACGATTTGAATGGCCCTATCGACCCCTGCGCAAAATCCCCGTGGAGCGGCGAGGAGCACATCGAGGTGTGGTTTCATCGTCATAAGGGCCATCTCCAAGAAGGGCCGTCGCAAAAAGCCGGGCGGAAATCCGCAAAAAGGTCAAATTTGACAAGGAAGGGAGCGTCGAGGCTTGCGGCCCTTTCTGCGGCCCGTTAGGCTCGCTACGAGCGCGTTCGAAACACCGTGCCTTTCTTGTAACAATAATGAGCGCGACAAACCATAAAAAAGCAAGAGGCCCGGAGGTCGCGGCGCGATTGCTTCCATCGAAACTGTGATAAGAGGGATCGATAAAGCAGATGATGCGGTTTGAGCCGGCGGTCTCCAGGGTTTTCAGCCTCGGGCTTCTCGCCGCAATCTTGAACGGTTGCGGCATTTCGCAAATACCTTCCGTCGGCGAAGGCGGCATTTTCTCCTCTGATAAGAAGTCCGAAAGCGCCTCGTGGAAGCCGATCATCACCGAGGACAGCATGATGGCCGCCGCGCGCACCAACTCCGACGGCCCGATCGAGATGGCGGCCGCGAACGGATGCCCGCAGCTGCAGGTTGAAGGCGGCCAGCGCTATGTGACAATCTACGAAGGCAATCGCATCGGCGACAGTTCGGCCGTGATTCAACGGGGAGAGATCACAAAGACGGCGCGCGAATGCCAGCTTCTTGGCGGCATGGTACAGGTGAAATACGGCGTTGCCGGCCGGGTCCTGCTCGGGCCGAAAGGCAAGCCGGGCACGATCACTTTGCCGGTAACGATGCAGATCCTCGATAAGGCAAAAAATAAAGTGAGAGCCGAACCGTTCACCGTTAGCGTGACTATTACGAGGGAAAATCCGCTGTCTTATTTCTCACTGGTCCGGGACGTGACCATTCCGATCAAGGAAGGCACTCTCCCGCAAGATTACAGCATTTCCATCGCCTTCGAGAAGAATAAGGCTGGCGCTGCGTAAGCCTTATCCCGTGCGCAGCTGCATGAAATGACGCTGCGCTGACGCGGGGATCGTTCCGTATTCCATACGCTTGCGTTTTTTGCGATCCCGGATACGGCCCTTTAAGCCGTTCCGGGATGACTGACACTAGATAGTGCCTACTTCTCGTATGCCGTTGAAAGATAGTCGGCAATCGTCTTGATATCGCCCTCCGGAATTTGCGCACCCATGACCTTTATCATCTTCGTAACCTCCGCCTGCCAAAAGGCTTTGCCAAATTTCGGACCACGGGGCTGGGTGGCGACGTAGTCTTCGGAATGACAGGTCAAACAATAGGTGTTAGCGGCTTCAGCGCCTGGCCCTGGCCTGAACTTCGCCGTTTCCTCGGGCGGGTTATAAGGCACCGGCGCTGCTGCAAGAGGTGCCGCTAAGATGCACAGCCCAGCGCAAAGGCTGGTTACCTGAAAAAAGCGTTCCATTATAGCCTCCTACTTGGCCGTCACGCGCACGGTTTCTACCACGTTTCGCATATACCCCGGCGGGTTCCAGAG
This sequence comes from uncultured Rhodomicrobium sp., assembly GCA_964498645.1. Taxonomy (GTDB): domain Bacteria; phylum Pseudomonadota; class Alphaproteobacteria; order Rhizobiales; family Rhodomicrobiaceae; genus Rhodomicrobium. The sequence continues at coordinate 4,241 of CAZCIF010000005.1, forward strand.
CGGCTCGGGCGGCTGCGATTGGCCGATGCGATTGACCGCGCGCACCTTGAGCTCATGTGCCCCCGGCTTCAGGTTGAGCTTGGCCTCCCAAGTGCGGAACGAGTACTTTCCGAGGTCAGGCCCAAGTTGCGTGCTCTGCCAGGTTTTACCGCCATCGTCCGACAGCGTGACGCTCGTGATCCCGTACCCGCCGTCGAACGCGATCCCCTTTACGGTGAGCGGCTGCTTGGCCTTGACCCGGGCGCCATCGGCAAGGCTTGTGATGAACGAGCGCACGTTATAGCGCGCGATCGGAATGGTGGAGGAAGGTGTGCCGCCCGGCGCGACGCAAGCGCATGTATTTGCCGGAATGCGGTAGGCGGTCTTCATCCAGAAGCCGTCGAAGATCGAATCGATGACGTTGATCTCGTGGAGATGCTTTATCCAATAAGTGCCGTAATAACCCGGCACAATGAGGCGCAAAGGATAGCCGTTGAGGATTGGCAGATCTTCGCCGTTCATCGCATAGGCCACCATCACCTCTCCATCGCGCGCGTGATCGATGTCGAGCGCCTTGACAAAGTCCGGAGTGGCGGGGATAGCGGGGCCATCCGTGCCATCGAAGGTGACTTGCTTGGCTCCCGCCTGAACGCCGGCCTGATCGAGAATGGCTTTGAGCGGGATGCCTTTCCACCGTGCATTGCCCATGGCGCCGTCGCCGAGCTGCCCGCCGGCCACGCGGGGGTCGAAGAGCCCGCGGCTATTTCCTGAGCATTGATTGACCGCGACAATTTCAACGGGTTCGAACTTGGACTTGAGTTCGGAAACAGAAAAGCTCAACGGGTTGTTGACCTTTCCCTGGACCACAAGGCGGAATTTGTCCGGATCGATCTCAGGCGGTGAATTCGTGAGGTGATACCGCACAAAAAACGCATCGTTCGGAGTTATTGCGCCCTCATTGAAGACCGCGAACGGCGTCTCAAGCTGAGGCGGGCGGGTCGTTAACCGGATGAGCGGCCGCTTCTGCGGATATTGAACCAGCGGGCGTTTGCCGTTCTCAAAGGGTAGGGTGACCTCCGTGGCTGCCAGGGCCATGCGGGACGTCCCCAACAGGAGAACGGCTTCTCCTGTCCTTTTTATGAGGCTTCGGCGGCTGATAAGAAGGGAATTTTTCTCCATGGGATTGTTCTGCCCTCTTGTTCTGTAGGTTCTGGCGCGCCCTCGAAGGGCGGAGCCTCAGGTCAAAACAATCGAGCGGACGTTTAGGCACGCTCACGCATATGCTACTTAAGTAGAACCGGCGGTTAATGCTGTCCGGAGCAAAGCTTAGGCCTCTACTGCGGTTCGCTGGGGGAAAAGCCCGAAAGCTCGTCGAAGAGCTTTGCTGAGTAGGCGAGAGAATGCGCTTCGCTTACCGGCTGCGGAGGAGAGGCCGGGAGGCCGCCGCTGAGGGATTCGAAGGCTCTTTCCTCCAGCAACTCGATGAGCACGATGAGGCAAGCCTCGATCTCCTCCAAACCGCTCATGAGGATATTCGACCGGGCCGTGCCCTCGCCGCATTCGAGCGCCTTCCGGCGATGGCTTGCCACGCTCTTCAGAATCGAAGCCAAGTCCCGGCAGACTTCCGCATTCAAACCCGGAGTTCCGAGCGCGGCGCGATGCAGCCTGGAGATGGACTTAAGCAGCCTGACAGACTCCAAGCTGCGGCTGCGTCCAGCATAGACGCGGAGGAAGCGCCTGCCTTTTTCCGTAGATTGAAGCGCGCCTTCGATAGCGCAGTAGTCTGCATCCGAGATAAACGCCGTTGAGGGGAGGGTCATGCTCGCCGCCGGTTTTTTGGAGCTTGATGGGCAAGCAATACCATTCAGACCTTTACAAACGTTTGCAGGCCGGTGCATTCCGCTGCCGCGATCCCGTCATTCTGTCGTGGCAGGACGTTCGCTCACCATGAAGGTTTTCGCAGACTCCGGCCTTAATCCAGGCTATGGCTTAAGTTTAAAGAGACACAACGAACTGCCCCATGCTCAACCGTGTGAATAATGCCCAGCGTCCGGCGCATAGGCCGGTTTGCCGGACCGTCCAGGAAGGCGGCGTATTGCGCATTGCCGTGTCGGGCGATTGGACGCTCGCAGTTCTTGGAGAGGTGCCCGCTGCGCTCGATGGGCTGGGGCAGGTCCGCGCGGCGGAAATCGATCTCGCAAGCCTGCGCATGCTGGACACGGCCGGTGCATTGGCGCTTGTCACCCTTCGCAGCCGCGCCGGTGAAGCGCCGGTTTTCGTCAATGCACGCCCCGAGCATCGTATTCTTCTCGACGAGGTGGCCCGTTCGGCGCCGGCATCCGCCGCAGCGCCGCCGCAGCGGCAGCCCGTCGTGGACTTTATCAAACGATTCGCCGGCGCCCTTACGGCAATCGGGCGCGACGCAGTCCGTTTGACCGTGTTCCTCGGCGAGGTGTCCGCGGCTTTGGGCCGGGTCGTTATGAGGCCCTCCAAGTTCCGCGGCACCTCCTTCATTCACCAGATCCAGCAGACGGGCCTCACGGCGGTGCCGATCGTTTCGCTCGTCTGTATTTTGATCGGCGGCGTCATCATGCAGCAGGGTGCACGCCAGCTCAGGAATTTCGGCGCCGAGACGCTCGCCATCGATATGCTCGGAATCCTCTCCCTGCGGGAGGTCGGCGTGGTGCTGGCCGCCGTCATGGTTGCGGGCCGGTCGGCCTCTGCGTTCACAGCGCAAATCGGCACTATGAAAATGCGCGAGGAAATCGATGCCATGCGCACGCTTGGGATCGATCCGATCGAGACTCTGGTCTTGCCGCGCATCCTTGCGCTGATCGTAACGCTGCCGCTCCTGGTGTTCGTAGCCGACATGATGTGCCTCATTGGCGGGGCGATCATGGCCAAGCTTTATCTTGCACTCGACACGCCGATCTATCTGCAACGCTTGAATGCGGCGGTGGGCGCCAAGCATTTCTATGTCGGCCTGATCAAGGCGCCGTTCGCGGCCCTCGTTATCGGTCTTGTCGGCTGCCTGGAGGGCTTGAGGGTTCAGGGCAGCGCCGAATCCGTCGGAACGCAAGTTACGGCCGCCGTAGTGAAAGCCATTTTCCTCGTTCTTGTGCTCGACGGTGTGTTTGCGATTTTTCTTTCGGCGAGCGGATTTTAGCCATGGAGGGGCAGGTGGACGGAGAACCAGCCTCGCGGGCTGACGGCAACGCGGAAAAATACGCCATCCGGTTGCGCGGCCTGACAAAGCACTTCGGTCCGCAGTTGATCTTCCAAAATCTCAACCTCGATGTGCTGCGCGGCGAGATCCTCGCCATTGCGGGCGGATCGGGTACGGGAAAATCGGTGCTGTTGCGCACCGTGCTCGGCCTGCTGCCTTTCGAATCCGGGAGCATCGAGGTCTTGGGAAAGAATCTCAAGAACCTGCCGGCAGAAGAACGCGCTGGCATCGAGCGGCGCTGGGGCGTGCTCTTCCAGGATGGCGCGCTGTTTTCGTCGCTCACTGTGTTGCAAAACGTGCAGGTGCCCATGCGCGAGCATCTGAGCCTGCCGCAGAAAACAATGGACGAGCTGGCGCTTTTGAAAATCGCCATGGTCGGGCTGCCATCGAACGCGGCCTACAAATATCCTTCGGAACTATCGGGCGGCATGCGCAAGCGCGCCGGTCTTGCACGAGCGCTTGCGCTCGACCCGGACATCGTGTTTCTGGACGAGCCGACATCCGGGCTCGACCCTATCGCGGCCGCAGCTTTCGACCGGCTCATTCGCAACTTGCAGCAAACTCTCGGCCTCACCGTCTACATGATCACGCACGACCTCGACAGTATCTTCGCCGTGTGCGACCGCGTTGCGGTGCTTGCCGATAAGCATATCGTGCGCGAAGGCGCGCCGATGGAACTTGTACGAAATCCAGGACACGCATGGGTGCAGGACTATTTCTGCGGCGAGCGGGGGCGGCTTTTGGTGAGGGCGTCATAGAACATGGAAACAAGGGCCAATTACCTTATTATTGGTGTCTTCGTCTTAAGCGTTTTGGGCCTGCTCCTTGGCTTCATCTATTGGATGAATAGCGATGCTTCCGGCCCCCAGGGAAAAAACTACTACGTTATGTTCGACGGCTCGGTTCAGGGCCTGACCGAGGCTTCGCCCGTCCTCTTCAACGGTATCCGGTTCGGCGCCGTAAGTTCGATCGAACTCGTTCCGGAGGATACACGCAAAGTGCGCGTGCTTATCGCCGTCCGCAACGAGACCCCGGTCCGCACCAACTCCAGGGCCCGCATCTCCCAGCAGGGCTTGGCGGGCTTCGTTGCCATGGAGATTACGCCCGGTACCCCCGATGCCCCCATGCTCCAAGCCAAGGCAAATGAAAAATATCCGGTCATTCACGCCGATCCAGGCGCGGGCGGATCGCTGCTTGCCGGTGTCTCCGATGCAGCCGGCCAGGCGAGCGCTCTGATGACGCGGCTCAACAATCTCGTCGCCAACAACGAAGATTCCTTTCACTCCACGATTAAGAACCTCGAATCTTTCTCAGCGGCGATGGCCGGGAGCAAGGACGATGCCGCTGCCCTTATTCATGACCTTCGCACACTCACAGGGCGGCTCAACGAAATCAGCACCAAGATCGATGCCGCTGTCGACCGGATTGCGGGGGCAGCCTCCGATAACCCTGACTCGGTTGTGTCGCAGGTGCAACAGGCTGCTATATCTTTTCGTCAGCTCGCGGATAAACTCG
>CAZCIF010000005.1:8970-22653 GCA_964498645.1 uncultured Rhodomicrobium sp.
CGATTTGGCCAGAATCAATCCGCCGCGCTGACCGCGCAAGCCGAGCGCTCACTTCGGGAGTTCGAGCTTTTTATGAAGGATGGCAGGCGCTTAGCGGATAGCCTCGATCGCGTTGTCGGAAAAGTCGAGCGCAATCCAACCGGATTTTTGCTCGGTGGGCAACAATCGCCGAAATATTAATTCCAGGCAGAATCGGCTCTAAACGTTTGTGTGCTTGGCCGTTCTTTGCTAGCGATATTGCGGGCACATTTGGGGTGAGCGATGCAGCTGATACGTGCGATAGCCGCGTTAGCGATTGCGAGTATGTTAGGCGGCTGCTTTGGCGCTTTGGTGGGAGGGTCTGCTCCGGCAACCTTCGATTTGGAAGCGCCTGCGGTACAGAAGGCCCGCGGCACACGCCGCGTGCAGCTCATGATTCATCTGCCTAGTGCGATCAAAACCATCGACAGCGAGGAGATACTCGTCAAGGGCGCAAATGGGCGGGTCGCTTATTTCTCTGGCGTAGCCTGGGGCGATCGCCTGCCTCGCCTGTTCCAGGCGAGGCTCGTTGAGACTTTCGCCAATTCGGGCGCTTTCCGCGCAGTCTTAACCAGTCAAGACCGCGTTACCGGCAACCTGTCGCTCTCGATCGAAATCCGCGATTTTGAAGTGGAGACGCTAGCTGGCGGCTCCGAGGCGGTCATCGACGTATATGCGAAGCTTGTAGACGAGCGGAATAACGCCGTCGTGACGACCAAGAGATTTCAGGCACGCAAACGCGCGGCGGCCGAAGAGCCTGGCGCTGGCGTTCAGGCGTTGAATGGCGCATTCCAGGAAGTGGCGCTTGAGATCGTGTCCTGGGTGTCCCACCGCAGCGCCTAGCTCCAAATTCTCCAGGGAACCTCCCGGAAAAAGACTGGGGTTGGGGTGAGGGGCATGCCGCGGCCAGCCTTTATTGCTATTACGGCATCCCGATCCGCACGGCTTTCTCGTAGGAGGGCAGCCGTGAGAGGGTCTCATAGTACCGCGCGACATGCGGAAGGCTGGGTCTTTCCAATGGAAGGTTAAGCCAGCGATGCACGGCCACGCCGATCGCGCTGTCGGCGATGGTAATATCGGGGCCTGCGACAAAGGCGCCGGTCTTACCCAACTGCCCGTCGAGGATGGTGAAAAACTTCGCGCACCCGGCTTCTGCCTCTTCCACTTCCCGGTCCGTATATTCTCCTATTTTGAGGAAATGCCGGAAGAATAGGGGCAGCAACGCCGGAGAAATATGCGCGATTTTCCAGTCGAGCCACTGATCCACGATAGCGCGGCGCTCGAGATTTGAGGGATAGTAACTCTCCGGTCCATTCTTCGCGGCGAGATAGCGCAAGATGGAGTGGCTTTCCCAAAGCACCATATCGCCGTCCACGAGAACCGGGACCATGGCGTTGGGGTTCAGCGCCAGGAACTCGGGCGTATTCGTCGGCTTAAAGCCCCGTCCGTAATCGAGCCGTTCATAGGGAAGCCCAACATCTTCTAGGAAGAACACTACTTTGCGCACATTCCACGCGGTTGCGCGTCCATAAATTGTAATCATTATTCCTCCGGTGCCCGCTCGCTCTGATTATTTACGACTTTTTGATGAGCAGTCAAACCGGAGTTGCCAGTATTCCAGACCTAACCCCATTTATCGATCAGATGAAAAAAGGAGCCGGTCACATTACCGTGACGAAGCCCGCCTGCCGCCAGCTCAGCGCCTTCGGCATCAAGGACGCGAAACAGGCTTTCACCTTTTTCGGCGACAACGGCCGAATAATGGAATTCATGGCCTGCAACGATGGTGCCGCGCCGTCCGAGGATACAGTCATCCAGGAGTTCCGCCCGGCGATACCCCAGATGAAGCTTGCGGGCGGCGAAGCTCGTTTCAAGGCGAAGCAGGCCAAGCATCGCATGACGCTCGCCCTTTGCATCGGCAAGCCCTTCGCCGAGTACCATGTAGCCGCCGCATTCGCCATGAACCGGCTTTGTTGCTGCGAATGAACGGATGCCGGCGAGGAAAATCTTGTTTGCAGCCAGGCGCCCGGCGTGCAGTTCGGGGTAACCGCCCGGGAGCCAAACCACATCGGCGGAACGGTCTGGCGCTTCATCGGCAAGCGGCGAGAATGGAAGGATTTCCGCACCTGCTTCGCGCCATAGCTTGAGAAGGTGCGGGTAAGTGAACGAAAAAGCAGCGTCGCCGGCGAGCGCGATCCGTTGTGCGGGCGGGGTTAGGCCCCCCTTCATCCCAAATCCGGCCGGACGGTCCGCACACTGGCCGGCCGTAACACCCCTCATCCTGTCCTTCTCCCCATGGGAGAAGGGACGCCTGAACAAGGCGCTCAAAGCGTGCAACACCGTTCCCTCTCCCAGAGGGAGAGGGACAGGATGAGGGGCGTTGAGCCAAGATTTTTGCCGCCTGACACTGCCGCAGTCATCCGGCTCCACATTCACTCCAATTTTCTCCGCGAAGGGAGACGGGGAAGAAGCGGCCGCCTTCAGCAGGTCCCCGATATCGGCGTTAGCTTCTATGAGACCGGCCAACGCATCGAGGCATGCGTCAAGGCCACCGGTCTCGCTCGCCTGGACAAGTCCGAGGTGCCGCTCGGGTAAAGCAATGGCATCCCGGCGAGGGATTACCCCAAACACGCGCATGCCAATCTGGTCAAAACCGGCGCGGGCGAGCCTCTCATGGCGGGGACTTGCGGTACGGTTCAAGATGACGCCCGCAATATCGATACCAGGCCGGAAACCGGCGAAGCCGCGCGCAACAGCCGCCGCGGTCTGCGCTTGCCCCGATATGTCGAGCACGAGCACCACGGGCAGCCCCGCGAGCGCTGCTATGTCCGCGCTTGCGCCATTGCCCCAGCTGCCTGGCGAGGATACACCATCGAAAAGCCCCATCGCCGCCTCGGCGACGATGAAATCCGCCCCATTCGCCTCGCAGAGCAATGCGAGCGCCGTTTCCTCCCGCATTGCCCAGCTATCGAGGTTATAGCTCGGGCGCCCGCAAGCAGCTTCGTGAAAGACGGGGTCGATATAATCGGGACCGCATTTGAAGGGCTGGACAATGATCCCGCGCCGCTTGAGCGCCCGGAGAAGCCCGAGCGTGACGGTAGTCTTGCCGGAGCTGGAGCGCGGTGCGGCGATCATGAAGCCGGGCGGCTTGCTGTCGAATGGAAACATTGCTCTACATAATGCTTATGAACGATGCCGGTAAACCCTCACACGCAGACCCAGGCCAGCGCCCAGGCAAAACCTTGCGCCGGGGATGGACAACAGGCACCTGCGCCGCCGCCGCCGCACGCGCGGCCACCGAAGCGCTTTTCACAGGGCGGTTCCCCGATCCCGTCGCCGTGACCCTTCCCAATGGAATGAGGCCAAGCTTCGCACTCGCCCTGAGCGAGATGGGACCGGGATGGGCGCGGGCCGGGGTCGTCAAGGATGCCGGCGATGACCCGGATGTAACCCATGGGGCGCTCATTGTTGCAACCGTCTCCCCGGCCAACCCAGGGAGCGGCGTAAGCTTCCGCGCCGGCGCTGGCGTGGGCGTCGTGACGCGCGCCGGCCTTCCTATTCCGCCCGGCGAGCCGGCGATCAATCCCGTCCCGCGCGCCATGATCCGCGAGGCGGTGCGCGAGGCGGCGGAGCTTTCCGGCCAGCCCGGCGACATCGCCGTTGAAATATCCGTGCCCGGCGGCGAAAAGCTCGCGGAGAAAACGCTGAATAGGCGCCTCGGCATCGTTGGCGGCCTCTCGATCCTGGGCACAACGGGCATCGTGGTCCCTTATTCCTGCGCGGCCTGGATCGACACCATTCATCGCGGCATCGACGTCGCGCGCGCGGCGGGGCTTACGCATATCGCGGGCGCCACGGTCGCCGTCTCGGAAGCGGCGGTTGCGAAGCTCTATAATCTGCCGGACATTGCACTCATCGACATGGGCAGCTTCGTGGGCGGCATGCTGAAATATCTCAAGACGCATCCTGTGCCGCGCGTCACCATTGCGGGCGGGTTCGCGAAAATGTCAAAACTCGCAAGCGGGCAGCTCGATCTGCATTCGAAGCGGGGAGTTGCCGATCTGGCACTGATCGCGAGCTGGCTACGGCAGCTCGGTGCGAATGAGGCTGTGGTTGAAGCGGCAGCGCGGGCCAACACCGCGCAGGAAATCCTTCAACTCGCGGAGCAGGCGAAGATGCCGCTCGCAACCTACGTTGCGGATCTTGCCCGTGAGAAAGTCCAAAATACGCTGAATAACAACAGCATTGCCGCCGATACCGTAATAGCCGCCAGAGATGGGCGCATCGTTGGCCGGTCAACGTCTGAAGCACCTTTGACTACTTAGCGCCGCGATCGTTCCCGGGATGCCGCGGGCTGCAAGCCCTGCCTTTCACGACCATAGCAGGAGGATCGCTTGCCGGAAACGTATCCGCCAGCGCGCGGTCAAGCTCGTCGTAATCGAACTTCGGCCTTTCAGCCTCTTCTTTCCTGCGTTGCTTCTCGTCCTCAGTCAAAGGTGAGGAACTCGCTGTTTTCATGACACTGCTCCGCGGCTTCAGATGTTGTGGAAACAGCAGAACAGCTGGGCAAGTTCCGTAAAAACGCATGTTATCAGGACAGAGGCACACTAATCAGAAGTAAAATAATGCCAGACGCCATCCCGGCTTATTCCGACGCTGTAAAATCCATATTTGCCGTGCGCGATCATTTCCTTAACGCGGGCGGGCGGCAGAAACCTGTAGATCTCGACTTCCTGGCTGGGGGTCAGCGTGTTCAAGGGGATGACGGCATGGTAAGGCCAGACGATCATCTCCTCCTTTGTCCCTGGATTTGTAATCGCGTAGCCGGTCGTCAAGAGATTGTACAAGACAGCCAGCATCTCCCGGCCGTTACCGTCAGCCGAGACCGATTTCAGATAGGCAATTGGGTCTGAAATATGGGACTTCGCAAAGACAGGGTGAATTTCGTTCATCTCGACCGGCACGCGCAGCTGCTCGATGTCGCCGCTCATCGCCGCCTGCAAAATCGCCTGCCGCATACGCTGAACTTCCGGCGGCAGCTTCGCGATATCGCGTCCGGGCTGGATCTCACCCGGGGCAGCGGCCACCCCACAGGAGATGGGCAGGAGGGAAACCGCCAGGATAGCGGCAAGACCGGCGGCGCGAATCCGTCCTACAGCCTTAAGGAAATTTGCTCTTGGCAACGCAATCACGTTCGTCTCCTGTTGCAATGTGGTGCGATTCCACGGCATGGATGGCGCTTGTTGCGGCGTGGTGCGATCGGGCACACCTCGCTTTTGTATTTGGGCGTCACGATGGCGGGAGAAGAGGGCTCTTCCGCTGTGCAAGACTTTGAGGGCTAAAGCAGGCCAATGTGGGCACAGTCGATCATCGATCCGACGCGATTTGCCATCATCGGCTTGCTTATCGGCGTGCTCATCGCCGCGCCGGTCGGGCCGGTTAACATCGTCTGTATCCAGCGCACGCTTGAACGCGGCTTTTGGGGCGGGTTCGCAGCGGGCCTCGGCGCAGTACTCGCCGATGGAATTATCGCAACCGTGGCGGCCTTCGGCGCATCCGCGATCTCAGGCTTCATGCGCGACCATCAGCTTAAAATCGAGTTGTTGGGCGGCTTCATCCTCATGATCTTCGGGCTAAAGGTGTTTCTCTCGCAGCCCAAGATCGTTGCCACGGCCACCACCAATATCGCGCGCCTCAGGCGGCTGGCCGACTCTGTGCCTCAGTTCTTGCGGCCCACGCTCCGCTACAAGGTCTGGCGGATCATGCCTCACTTGAACATCGTGCCGCAGACTTTCTTCCTGACCATAACAAATCCAGGCGCGATCCTTGGGCTGTTCGCTCTTTTCGGCGGCGCTACATCGGCGCTCGGCGGCATCGACACCTGGCTGCAAGCTGTCACTGCCGTGACGTCCATCATGACAGGCAGCCTTGCCTGGTGGGCAGGACTTTCGCGGCTCATATCGCGCGTGAGACACAAGCTTACGGAAGGCCGCTTGAAGAAGATCAATCAAGTCTCCGGCGTCGTGCTCGTGATGTTTGGCCTCGTGCTTTTCGTGCAAGTTGCCTACGGGCTTGCCGGGCACAGATATGCCAGCCGGCAGCAAGCCCCCGCATTCGCGCAATGCGCACAGTGCGGCCTAATACCGTCTCCGGTTGATTACTTCCCGGCTTGCCCGCCAGCGTCACCCCGTGCGCGCTGCGGTATGAAATGACGCTGCGCAGGCACGGGATCGCAGCGGATTCCATGCGCTTGTTTTTTTTGCGATCCGGGATACGGCCCCTTGGGCCGTTCCGGGATGACAGACAGCACGAGCCAGCAGCGCCTATTTCAAGAAGCCTTCGAACTTCTTCTTGAACCTGCTGACGCGGCCGCCGCGATCCATGATCTGCTGGCTGCCGCCCGTCCATGCAGGGTGCGTGTTCGGATCGATATCGAGGTTCAGCTTCTGACCTTCCTCCCCATAGGTGGAATAGGTCTCGAATTGCGTGCCATCCGTCATCACAACCGTGATCCTGTGATAATCGGGATGAATATCTTTTTTCATAGTTTCTTCCTGTCGCGCGCAGATGTTGCCTTGTATTCGGCGGATTGCTGTTGCTATACAGGACGCCATGAGATGATGACAAGATCAAGCGTCATCGCGCCGCGCGCATTCGTGGAATTTTTAGCGTGCGCGCGGGCGGCGATTGCGAGTATAGCCGGTGACAGTGCAAAAAATCGATGAACGCCGTTCGAGGCGCCCTTTAAAGAATACCGCAAAAACCCCGGTGCCCGCGATACAGCAGGGCCGTTCGCGCCCTAGCCTGAAGCCGCTTGCGCTTCTGAGGCCCTATGTTCTGCACCACAAGCAGGTTGCCTTTCTCGCGCTCATAGCCCTGCTCATGGCGGCGGGTGCGACCCTTGCGCTGCCTTATGGCATCAGGGAGATGATCGACCGGGGGTTCTCTTCGGAAAATAAGGGCCTCATCAACATCTATTTCGCCGGTCTTACCGCTGTCGGCGCCGTGCTCGCAGCTGCAAGTGCGACGCGGTTCTATTGTGTAACTTGGCTTGGAGAGCGTATCGTTGCCGAGGTCCGCGCCGATGTTTTCCGGCACCTCACGCGGCTAAGCCCGGCCTTCTACGAGCGGACGCATTCCGGCGAGATCATGTCGCGGCTCAACGCCGACACGGCGCAAATCAAGGCCGCCGTCACAACGTCGGTCAGTCAAGTGCTGCGCAATGGCGTGATGTTCATCGGCGCGGTGTCTTTCATGGTCGTGACCAACGTGAAGCTGAGCCTTCTCGTAGTCATCGTCATTCCTCTCATCGTGGTTCCGCTGATTCTCTATGGCCGTACGGTGCGGCGCTATAGCCGTATCGCTCAGGATGAAGTCGCCGCCTCGTCAGCATTCGCAAGCGAAAATCTGTCGGCCACGCGCACGATGCAGGCCTTCACATCCGAAGAATTCATTGCCGGCCGGTTTGCAAAGGGGGTTGAGCGTTCGTTCGATGCCGCTGTGTCCAGGACCCAGCGCCGCGCCATGCTCACCGGCTCCGCGATCTTTATGATTTTCGGCAGCGTTGTTGGCGTCCTCTGGTACGGCGCCCACGACGTAATGAGTGGCGTCATCAGCGGCGGCGAGCTGACCCAGTTCGTGCTTTACTCCGTGCTGGCGGCCGCCTCCCTTGGGGAGCTATCGGAAGTCTGGGGCGAGATGCAGCAGGCGGCGGGCGCTGCGGAGCGTCTTGCCGAACTCATGGCCGTGACCCCGGATGTCGCGGAACCGCGCGAGCCGCGTCCCTTCCCAGACCATGCGAAAGGCGAGGTGACGTTCGACAATGTGTCGTTCACCTATCCCCTCCGTCCCGAGCAGCAAGCCCTGCACAATATCTCGTTCGTGGCCCGGCCGGGCGAGCGGGTTGCAATCGTCGGTCCATCGGGTGCCGGAAAGAGCACGATTTTCAACCTTATCCTGCGGTTCTACGACGCTCAACACGGCAAGGTGTTTGTCGATCGCGTGCCGGTGGAGAAAGCGGGCCTCGAAGCACTCAGAAAGCGGATTTCGCTCGTCTCGCAAGACACAATCATTTTCGCCGAATCCGTGATCGAAAATATCCGCTATGGGACGCCTGGCGCGACCGATGAGCAAGTCAAGGCGGCAGCGCGTGCGGCGCTCGCGAGCACATTCATCGAGCAGCTTCCAGATGGCTACAGCACCCAGCTTGGGGAGCGCGGCGTTGTGCTGTCGGGGGGGCAGCGCCAGCGCATCGCCATCGCGCGCGCAATCCTGAAGAATGCGCCCATCCTGCTGCTTGACGAGGCCACAAGTGCGCTCGACCAGGAGAGCGAGAAACTCGTGCAAACTGCATTGGAACGCGTTATGCGCGGGCGGACCACGCTCGTGATTGCGCACCGGCTTGCAACGGTTATGAACGCCGACCGTATCCTCGTCATCGATGGCGGCCACCTCGTCGAGGAAGGCACGCATGCCTCGCTCATCAATGCGGGCGGCGTGTATTCGAGGCTTGCCGGCCTGCAGTTCGCCGGGCCCGAGGGCGCGCTCGCATCGTAGACGAAAAGGTCTGCCCGGCCTTCAGCCCCGCCGTCATCGCGAGGCGGCGCTTGCCGCCGTGGCGATCCAGAACAACAGCAACGCCTTGTCTGGAAAAAAAATTCCCAATCAGGAAATCAAAACAGGTAGCATTTATGCGGAACGCTGGGCTGGCACCCAGCCTTGCAAAGGCTCACCCATCACTATCGACGCAGTTGACATAAACGTGGCTCAGTTCCGCCTTGCGATACTCGCGTCGTGCGCTCCATTTGATAGGAATCCCCGCGAGAAGCAATCCCGCTTCTCTGCCTGTGCGCTCAACTATATCTTGCGCCCTTGGCGGTAGCCAGCCGTGATCTATAAGTTCCCGCCGAATTGCAGAAATCTTTCTAATCTCATCCCACGCTTCTTCAGGGCTTAGAAATCCACGGCCTGCACGCTTTTTCTCGCGCCCCTCGTCGCACGCCTGACGATACTCAGCTGCACGTTTACTACACAGACTTTCAAACCACTCCGGATCTGACAATAGAAATCCCTTCAACATCTCCCACGTATACTCACGTGGTTCCTTTCTACGAAAGAAAATGTGAGCCTCCCTTGTTACGACCCAACACGACAAATCGCCAACAAGAATTGATGGCCGGCTACCCATGAGTCAACCCTGAGCGTGGGCAACTCACGTGAGCAGCCGGGAGTGCGGGTCATTGCGATCGTCAACAAATCCGCTGCGGCAAAGGGGCGATTGCTTCGCTTCGCTCGCAATGACGTGCAACTCCGATTACACCAAAGCGAATTGCGCAGGCTGGCGGTCCCAGAACGCAACTTCCCACTGCGATCCGCTATACCGCAGCGCGCAGCAATTGCCGGTGGCGACCTTAAGCGCCCCGCGTGCGGCCATATCCTCGAATGCACCGGGCACGAGTTTCAAGAAGAACTTCAAAATGCCATTGCTCGTTATCAGCAGGGCCGCGCCGCCGCCTAGCGTCCCGGCAAGCTCCTGCGCGATCTGCCTTACATTGCCGGTGAGTGTCTGCTCCGAAGGCGCCCAGCCAGGAGATTGAGGCCATTGGCCTCGCTCGTTCCAGGCCCGGATTTCCGGCTCCCCGCCAAGGGCGGCGATCTCCCCGGAGGACTTGCCTTCCCACAATCCGTAATCGATCTCGCGCAGGCGCTCGTCAATTTCGATGGACGCTTCGAGGGCCAGCGCCCGCGCTGCGATCTCAGCATGCTCGCGGGTTCTCTTCAACGGCCCGGAAATCACGCGTCCAATCTGCGCCTTGAGCGGCTCAAGCCCCGCGCCAAGGGCCGCCGCCTGCTCCCTGCCCTTGGCGGTGAGCGGGAGATCCGTCCGTGCGCCAACCCAAACCACCTTATCGCCGGTCTCGAAGGTGTTGCCATGACGTGCGAGCAGAAGCAGCATTACACTGCCCCGCGCTGCAAATTCACGCCGGGCAGCTCACCCTCCCGCTCGATGATCTTTTCCGCGACGGCCACGTCCTCCGGCGCATCGATCGAACAATGCGTACGGCCCCGGTAATCGACGATCGCAACGCGAACCGGCATTCCGTTCTCCAGCGCGCGAAGCTGCTCCAGGCCCTCTGTCTGTTCCAGCGGCGCCGGAGCGAGTTCCACATAGCGGGCAAGCGTGGCCTTCCGGTATCCATAGAGGCCGATATGCCGGTAAATGGCCGCATGCCCGGCCTTCCGCATGTAAGGAATGATGGCTTTGGAGAAATAGAGCGCGTTCTTCTTGAGGTCGAAGACAACCGCCGTCCCGCTCGCGGGCGTTATTTTCTTCTGCTCGACGAATTCGTCGAGTGCCGCGCCTTCAAGGCGCACCGCCGGCGTGACGATGCCGGCAAGCGTATCGATGATCATTTCGTCGATCATCGCTTCCAGCACCCAGGGCGGTGTCAGCAGGGCATCGCCCTGCAAGTTAAGGACGATATCTTCTGAAACGCCGGCGCGGCGGACCGCATCGTGCACGCGTTCCGTGCCATTCGCACAAGCCGGCGAAGTCATGATCGCTTCGGCATCGAAGCCGCGTGCGTGAGCGAGAATGCGCTCATCGTCCGTTGCGATGATGACGCGCGTTGCCTGCCGGACGCTGCGCGCAATGCGCCACACGCGCTCCAGCATCGATATACCCTTTACCGGATGAAGGGGCTTGCCGGGGAAGCGCGACGACGCGTATCGCGCGGGGATTATAATGGCTGCGGTCATGGAAGCGCTCGCTATTCGGCCCGGTGGGATTTTGACCGGCGCGCAAGCATGCCAAGCGCCAGCCGTTCGGGCAAGACTTTCATAAGCGCAGCGATCTGTTTGCTCCGCCGGCCCGTGATCACAATGGAGCGCCCGCGCATCACGCCCTCGTAACCCGCCCGCGCAACGTCATCGGCTTCCGACCACCATGCTTTGCCAAGTTTCGAGACCTTTTCCCTTACGCCCGCGACGTCGTGAAATTCCGAATAGGTATAGCCGGGACAAAGGGCGGTTGTGACCACATTATACCGGCTGTTTTCAAGGAAGAGCGATTGCGAGAACTTGATCATGAACGCTTTGGATGCGCTGTACAGCGTATGCCCTGCAAAGCCCGGCACGAGGCCCGCGAGTGAGGCGACATTAATAATGCGGCCGAAGCGGCGCTCGATCATGCCCGGCAGAAGCGCGTGCGTCAGCTTACAAGGTGCGATGACAAGCACCCGGAGAAAATTGTCCTGATCCTTCCAGGAGGTGCGCGCGTAATGACCCGGCACGCTGTAACCCGCATTGTTGACGAGGCCATCGATAGTTAGCCCGCGCGCGCTGATTTCGGCTAGCAGCCGCTTCACACCGTCCGGCTCGGCTAGATCGCCAGCAATAAGTGTTGCCGCGATGCCGTGCTTCGAGGAAAGTTCAGTCGCAAGGGCTTCCAGCCGGGCGAGGCGCCGCGCCGTCAGCACAACCTTCCAGCCTGTCGCTGCAAAAACTTCGGCGAAAGCTTTGCCGATCCCCGCCGAAGCTCCAGTTATGAGCGCTGTGCGACCCTTATTAAGATTTTCCAATGCGTTATTCTCCGTCGGAATGGAAGCGAATTGCGGCTACGAGCACGGGATAAAGTGCGAAGCAATCAACCGGATCTCGTATCAGACGTGACACGTTGTCTTTGAAACGTATTGAGCTAGCTAATCGAGTTTGCTGAGCGTAGCATCCATGCGCGCACAGTACTCCGCAGCATCTTTGATGAGACCTTGATTGTCGGCACTCTTGAGGTCGATCACACTGCTACAGCCCATGCAGGTCATCTTGTCTTTTAGGACGAGCCAGGCGACAGGCTTTCGAGTGTGCTGGCAGCAGACCGGACAGCGAATGTTAAGATAGGTTGTTTCGGCGGTGGAAAGCGGCATAGCACAATCCCTTCCTGATACAGAGGAAACTATACCTTGCGCTCTCCGGTGCGCACTATAGTTAATTCCGGGCGTCAAGGAGCCGCCGCGCAATGACCTGTGCCTGAATTTCCGCCGCGCCTTCGAAAATGTTCAAGATGCGGGCATCGCACAGAACCCGGCTAATCTGGTATTCGAGCGCGAAGCCGTTTCCGCCATGGATTTGCAGGGCGCTGTCGGCCGCCGCCCAGGCGACGCGCGCCGCGAGCAGCTTCGCCATGCCGGCCTCAAGGTCGCAGCGCCGTCCGCCGTCCTTCTCGCGGGCCGCGAAATAGGTTAGCTGGCGCGCGATCATGGTCTCGGCCGCCATCATGGCGATCTTGTCCGACACGCGCGGGAAATTCACGATGGCCTTGCCGAATTGCTTGCGCTCGTTCGCGTAGCGCAGCGCGAGATCCATGGCGGACTGCGCCACGCCAACCGCGCGCGCCGCCGTCTGAACGCACGCCGATTCGAAAGTCTGCATGAGCTGCTTGAAGCCCTGCCCTTCTTCGCCACCCAGAAGGCCGGAAGCCGGCACCTCGAAGCCGTCGAAGGAGATCTCATATTCCTTCATGCCGCGATAGCCGAGCACCTCGATTTCGCCGCCGCTCATGCCCTTCGCCGGGAACGGATCTTCGTCCGTCCCGCGCGGCTTCTCCGCGAGGAACATCGAGAGGCCGCGATAGCCCGGTTCAGATGGATTTGTGCGGGCAAGCACCGTCATCAGATCGGCGCGCACCGGATGTGTGATCCAGGTCTTCTGGCCCATGATTTTATAGACATCGCCGTCGCGGATCGCCCGCGTCTTGAGCGAGGCCAAATCGGAGCCGGTATCCGGCTCGGTGAAGACGGCAGTGGGCAGCACCTCGCCGCTGGCGATCTTCGGAAGCCACCGTTCCTTCTGCTCCGCAGTACCGCCGCCAAGGATCAGCTCGGCTGCGATTTCCGAGCGCGTGCCGAGCGAACCGACGCCGATATAGCCGCGGCTCAGCTCCTCGGAGACGACGCACATGGCCTCCTTGCCGAGGCCAAGGCCGCCGAACTCTTCCGGGATGGTTAGGCCGAAAACGCCCAGCTCGTTCATTTTCGCGATGATTTCGAGCGGGATATACTCGTTTCGCAGGTGCCACTCATGGGCATGCGGCTTGACTTCCGCCTCGACGAAGCGGCGCATTTCGGCCCGCATCGCTTCCAGCGTTTCGTCGAGCCCGCCATCGCCGAAACAGCCTGAGCCTTCCGCTTGCCGGAGTAGTTCAACGAGCCGGGCGCGGGCTTCGGGCGAGTTGGCCTTGATGAGCGTGACCACGGCACCGCCCGCAAACATATCGCGGTCTTCAGGCACCAGATCCAGCTCGTGAAAGCGCACCATCTCGGACTGGTTCATAGGGATGCCGCCGAGAATTTGCGCAAGATAGTCGCCCACGCCGATCTGGGTGAGGAGCGCCTCCATTTCGCCGAAGCGGTCCTCTCCGCTCAAGCGCTCCGAATAGGCCGCCATTTGCTTGATCGCCCCGGCATAGGTGGCGAGCCAGGCGAGACCGTGACAGGCATGCTGCTCCCGCTCGATCAAATCCGCGCTCAGCGCGCCGTTCTCCGTTACCTTGCCGCGGACCGCCGCCGAGGCACGCCCCAAAAGCCGCTCCGCGCTGCTGGCGGCCTCGCCGCAAAGCTGAAGCAGGTTGGGAACCACCACAGGGGTGGTGGAGCGGCTCGGTGCGGCAGC
>CAZCIF010000005.1:22663-34884 GCA_964498645.1 uncultured Rhodomicrobium sp.
TCATTCCAATTTCCTATTCCGAAGGCGGTATCGCCGCCTTCTAGTTTTTCCGGCCAAAGGCAAGGTCAAGCCAAAGCTGGAAGAGCGTTTTCGGCTGCTTTGGACTTGCTTCGGCGACTTCTACTTCGATCTTCTGCCCGGCAGCAAAGGCCGGGGCATTTTGCGGTGGCGCGGCCACGGCAAGACTTTCCGCGTGATCTACCGTCTGGCCGGCAGCAAGGGCCGGGGTATCATGCGCTGGCGCGGAAGGCTGAAACGCGGGTTCTGCGGCCGCTTCCGTGGCTGTATCGGCGGTGTGGTCTTCAATGAAGACGTCTTCGCTCTCAACGGCCGGTGATCCCAGATAAAACGCAGCTTCGGCAGGGTTGGGCGCGGGAGCTGTTTCGGCAGGAATGGCGGCGGACTCCAACGGCTCCATGACTGGCGGGGCAGGTTCGGCCATGGCGCACGGTTCGGAGCTACGCCTTTCTAACTCTCCATCGGCAAGCGTCTCCGCCGCTTCGGCATGCGCTGGTGCGATGGGCTGAACCATGGCAACGCCAAGGCTTGCGGCCGCCTTATCGGCGCGGGCCTCCGAAGCGGCGGCAAGCGCTTCGAGTGCCCGTGCCGGCGGCGGATTCAGGAAAGCCCGCAGCTCATCGAGCTTATGGGCAACGAGCCGGTAATCTTCGCCGGTGAGACAGGCCTCCGCTTGCTTGCGTACATCCTCAAGCATGGCAGCGAAGCCGTAGGCAGCGCCCTTTCCGGGCGGAATGCCTCCTTCGCCCCATCCGAGCGACTCGATCATAGCGTTTATCAGGTTCGTCACCTGACAATAAGTATTCCCCGTAAACTGGGCTTCGGCGGCCTTGCGCAAACCGTACACCGCTCGAAAAAGCTCTTCAGATGCTCCCGTCATGCGTCCCATCCGCTGATTTTGTGCCGCGCGGTTCCAGAACGGCGCCGGGAGATCAGCCGAACCGCGCTTTCGAGGCTTCGACGGCGTCCTCGAAGGTGCGCAAACCTGTATGCGGCGCACTCACGAGAACCGCCATGTTTCCCGGGCGATGCTCATTCCTCCACATGCGCATATGCGCTTTCGGGATGTCGGTCCAGGGGAAAACTTCGCTCATGCACGGATCAATCCGGCGCTCCACCACGAGCCGGTTCGCCTGGCTTGCCTGGAGCAAATTTGCGAAATGCGAGCCCTGGATGCGCTTCTGATGCATCCACAGATAACGCGCGTCCACGGTGAGATTATAGCCAGTGGTGCCGGCGCAGATCACGACCATGCCGCCGCGTTTCACAACAAAGACCGAGACCGGGAAAGTGGACTCACCTGGATGCTCGAACACGAAATCGACGTTCGTGCCCTTGCTGGTGTGCTCCCAGATCGCTGCGCCAAATTTGCGGACTTCCTTGAACCACTCGCCATATTCCGGGGTGCTGACCTTTGGCATCTGCCCCCAGCATTTGAACTCCTTGCGGTTGATCACGCCCTTCGCGCCGAGCTGCATTACGAAATCGCGCTTGTCGTCGTCCGAAACGATGCCGATCGCGTTAGCGCCCGATGTCGCGCAAAGCTGGACTGCCATTGAGCCGAGGCCGCCGCTTGCGCCCCAAACCAGGACGTTGTGGCCGGGACGCAGAACGTGGGGCCGGTGGCCGAACAGCATGCGGTAGGCCGTTGCCAAGGTGAGCGTGTAGCAAGCGCTCTCTTCCCAAGTCAGATGCCGGGGCCGTGGCATGAGCTGGCGGTCCTGCACGCGGGTGAACTGCGCGAAGGAGCCGTCCGGCGTCTCGTAGCCCCAGATGCGCTGCGACGGCGAAAACATGGGGTCGCCGCCATTGCATTCTTCGTCGTCGCCATCGTCCTGGTTGCAATGCACCACGACCTCGTCGCCAACTTTCCAGCGCTTAACCTTGGAGCCAGTCGCCCAGACGATGCCGGCCGCGTCCGAGCCTGCGATGTGATAGGGGTGCTTATGCGCGTCGAGCACTGAGATCGGCGTGCCGAGCGCGGCCCAAACGCCATTGTAATTGACGCCCGCCGCCATGGTGAGGATCAGCACATCGTGGCTGTCGAGCTTCCATGTGGGGACAACCTCCATCTGCATGGCTTGGTCGGGCGGGCCGTGCCGCTCCTTACGGATGGCCCAAGCGTACATCTTTTCGGGCACATGACCGAGCGGAGGGATCTCGCCAACCTCGTAGAGATCCTTCAACGCCCCGGAAGCCGCGGCAGACCCCGGCTGCTTAAACGCGATGACTTCACTCATGAAAAGCACTCCTTGCCGCGTACAGCAATCTTTGTGTTCTCTTGTTTGCAGTGCAGCATGACGCGTTTTTCAACGCAGTGCAATATCGCCTAAACGCTGAGACGGATTGCAGG
Organism: uncultured Rhodomicrobium sp.; assembly: GCA_964498645.1. Taxonomy (GTDB): domain Bacteria; phylum Pseudomonadota; class Alphaproteobacteria; order Rhizobiales; family Rhodomicrobiaceae; genus Rhodomicrobium. Next base: position 25,035 of record CAZCIF010000005.1, read on the forward strand.
CCGCCTTATCTGCTTTTCCGGCAAACATGACCGCTCCCGCTCTGCATAGCTCAAGACAGATCGTGAAAATAAAGCTATAATTTATCTATCGTTTAGTTTGGGATGGTGGGGCTTTCCTTGGGGTTTCATCATCACGCCCGTACAAATCGTGAAAAATATTGGAAGTATGCTGGCCGGCCCAGATCCATCCAAGCCGGCGCCTGAGCTTGAGAAACTTGTCAAGATCGGTCTGGCGGAACAAATTCTGCGAAACCAGCCCGCTCAGCGTTGAGCGGGCCTGGCGGCGGGCACCGCTGGGCCGATGTTAAAGAACGGGACGGCGCCGCGGTCGCCAAGGATGGTTTGCGGCGGATGCCCGGTCCAGCGCTCGGCGAGCGTCAAATCAATTACCCGTTCATTTTCTTTCAGCGCCTCGCCGCGGACCTTGATGCCTTGCGCCTCGGCGGCCGCGCGAAGTTCGATGCCTCGCGCCTCGCCCTCCGCCTCCAAAATCCTCGCCTGCTTTTGCGCTTGAGCGCGCGCGATCTGTGCTTCGGCTTCAGCGCGCGCGGTCACGACCGTCTGCTCGCCTTCATAGCGAATGCGGTTCACCGTGTTTTCGGCGGCAATCGCGTCGTTCTTCGCTTTCACGGCGGCCTCGACGGACGTCACGAAGGTGTCCGAATATTTAATTGCGGGAATCTGAAGGTCGAAAATATCGACTCCGAAGAGTTCGCGGACGGATTGGCTGACGGCCCCGCGCACATCGCCAGCGATTTGCTCGCGCTCCTCTGAGATCTTTACTGTGTTCCGCTTGGCAAATAAGCGGAGCGTATCGATAGAGACCTGGAGCTTGTCAACTTGGTCTATGAACGGCGCTTTAAGGTAGAAACCCGGCAGCAAAGGCTCCTTTGTCCTGACAGTCCCGAGCCGGCGCACGCCAGCCATCTCGGTCGGCTGCACGATGAAATAGGAGTCCCTTAAAACATAAAGAACAGCGATTGCAGCGACTATCCACTTGACGAAGCCAAGCGAGCCCGAGACCTGCGACAGCGATGGCGGCTTGTAGGAAGCTAAGTCTTTCATAAACCCTCAAATCAACATGCGTCCAGCACAGCGCTAGCTTAGTATTTTTGGGAGGGCAGAGCTAGGCAGCGGCGGTGAACGCATGCCCGCGCTAAATCTTCAAGAGAGAAAGCGCCGCGCTCTGGAGCGAGGGATCGCCGCAGGCAAGGCAGCGGCCGCCGCTCGATGCGTCTCCACCATCCCAATCCGTCACGACGCCGCCCGCCTTTTCGACGATGGGGATCAGCGGAACGATGTCGAACGGCTTGAGCTGTGCCTCGGCCACGATGTCGATGTGACCGAGCGCCAGCATGCAATAGGCGTAGCAATCGCCGCCGAACCGGCGCATGCGAACGGCCTGCGCGAGGGCGTTGAAGCGCGCCTCGCTTTCGCCCTCGAACATGTCCGGCGATGTGGCCGTCAAAAGCGCCCGGCTTAGATCTCCGCAAGGGCGCGTGTTGCAGCGCACAATTCCTTTTGGCCCGCGATACCACGCGGCGCCGCTATCGTTCCAAAAGCGCTCGCCGATGAAGGGCTGATCCATGATGCCGAGCACGGGCTTCCCCTCATGCTGCAGCCCGATAAGTGTGCCCCACAGCGGCAAGCCGAGGATAAAAGCACGCGTGCCATCAATGGGATCTAGCGTCCAGACATAGTCGGCGCCCTCGTTCACGCTGCCGAACTCTTCTCCCACGATGCCGTGGCCGGGAAATTCGCGCGCCAAAACGTCGCGCATAGCGCTTTCCGCTCCCCGATCGGCCGCTGTGACCGGATCGAATAAGCTTCCGCCCTTATGATCGGCTACAAAATTGTTACGAAAATGCTGTAACGTTATTGCGCTTGCTGCATCCGCTAGCTTATGAGCAGTCTCCAATAAAGCATCGAATGGGATAGACACTGTTTTATCTCCTGTTAATATTTAGGAAAACTTCCAAAGTACCGCGATAAAGCCCCAGGCGTGAGCTATTTGAGCAGCACTTGGGCAAATTGTTGCAAATCTGCATCGATTTAACCATAGCGCCGCCTGCGCCAAATCGGCCCCTTGCGCTTTGTGCGCTGCAGTGCAATATTAGTGCGGTGCGATAAGCGTTTCTGACGCATATCGCTGCCCTCCTTGGGCGTTTCCTCCCTAGACTTGGGGCCGTTCAATCATTTTGAATGGCCTCTTTTTTTTGCGCTATGAGAAACGCGGCTCACTCGGCGGCCATCTTGAATCCGCCCGTCCATCGCGGCAGCTCATGCACGAGCATCCCCACGAGCCGCGCAATGTCCCATTGCAGCCCCGCGAACGAAGGCGACTTTTCGAACGTCTCTTCGTTCATATAGAGACTGCGGTCAACCTCGATCTGGAGTACATGGATCCCTTCGTTGGGCTTGCCGTAGTTCTGGGTGATGTAACCGCCGGCATAGGGCTTGTTAAGCAGAACCCGGTAGCCAAGGCCCTTGAGGAAAGTCTGAACCAGTTTGGTGATCTCGGGCGCGCAAGATGCACCGAAGCGGTCGCCAAGCACAAAATCCGGCCACACTCCGCGTTCGCCCTGCTGCGTTGGCATCGAATGGCAATCGAGCAGAAAGGCCGTACCGAATTGGGCGCGGGTCGATTGCAAGAGGCCGTCGAGGGCCGCGTGATACGGCTTATATAGCCGCTCGATGCGGATGAACGCCGTTTCAAGGTCGAGCGGCTGGCTGTAAATTTCTTCCTTATCGTTGACGATGCGCGCGATGGTGCCAAGGCCGCCAATAGCGCGCAGCGATTGGCTGTTGACATAATCTGGCAGGCGGCCATTGAAGAGAGCGGGATCGAGCTCATACGGCTCGCGATTGATATCGACATAAGCGCGGGGAAAATGCGCATGCATGAGCACCGCGCCCTGCCCTGGCGCAGAAGCCAGCAACTCCTCCACATAAGCGTCCTCGGATTTCCGGAGCGCGTTAGGCGAAAGCCGCGACGCCCCGAGAAACACCGAAGGATAAACCCGCCCGCTGTGAGGTGAATTGAAGATAACGGGGACGCGGCGGCTTTCCGCGCCGAGGATGGAGAACGCCGGGTCTAGCTCCGCCGCTATGCACTGAGCTTCTTCGTGGGACATACAGGGTCGGAAGCGCGTTTGGCCTGGATCGGATTTCTATTGTTAATGTCTCAAAATCCCGGCGGCTGCGCAATTACGATCTGAAAGCCCGCCACTCGCGTTCATGAACAAAGCGCAAAGCGCAACGTTCCAAGAGCACAAGCAATGAGATCAAAAAGCCGGTCCGCAGATGAATCCGTTGCACTTCTCTGGTTCCGCCGCGATTTGCGCCTGGCGGATCATCCAGCGCTGACCGCAGCCGTGGAAGCCGGCACGCGGATCATACCCGTCTACATTCTCGACGATGAAACCCCCGGCGTTTGGCGGGCGGGCGGAGCAAGCCGCTGGTGGCTGGCGCAATCACTGCGATCGCTTGATAAGAGCCTGCGGGGACTTGGCTCGCGGCTTATTTTGCGGCGCGGGAATGCAGAGAAGGTGCTCACCACTTTGATCGTAGAGACGGACGCACGCGCCGTGTACTGGACGCGCGGATACGAGCCGTTTCAGCGCCAGCTTGAGGAACGGCTGAAAACTGCGCTGCCGGCGGCCGGCGCGGAATGCCGCCGCTTCGGCGGACAGATCCTTTTCGAGCCGGAACGGCACTTGAATAGATTGGGGGAAGTCTTTCGCGTCTTTTCGCCTTTTTACAAAACCCTATTGGCCCAAGGCAAGCTTCGGCCGCCTCATGCTGCGCCATCGAGGCTGCCGCTGCCTGCGCAGTGGCCGCAATCGGACGTTCTCGAAAGCTGGGAGCTTGAGCCTGCCAAACCCGATTGGGCCGACGGGTTGCGCACCGCTTGGGCTGCGGGCGAAGCGCCGGCACAGACCCGGCTGACGCATTTCATTGAGAAACTCATGCAAAATTACGCCCGACGGCGCAACCAGCCGGGAATCGATGGCACGTCCCGGCTTTCGCCTTACCTCGCCCTCGGCGAAATCAGCCCGCGTCAAATCTGGCACGCTGTGCTGACGGCCGCGGAAGCGGCGGGAAAGCCCGGCCTGGGCGAGGACTATCTCAGGCAGATCGCCTGGCGCGAATTCTCCTATCACTTGCTTTTTCACTTTCCGGCGCTACCGGAAAATTCTTTCAAGCTCCTGCTCGATGCCTTTCCCTGGCGCGAAGACAAGTCCGCTCTCCACGCCTGGCAGAAGGGGCAAACCGGCTACCCCATCGTCGACGCAGGCATGCGGCAACTCTGGCAAACGGGCTGGATGCATAATCGTGTGCGCATGATCGCTGCTTCCTTCCTGATCAAGCATCTGCTGATCCCTTGGCAGAAGGGCGAAGCCTGGTTTTGGGACACACTCGTTGATGCCGATCTCGCTAATAACGCTGCGAACTGGCAGTGGGTAGCTGGCTCCGGCGTTGATGCGGCTCCTTATTTCCGCATCTTCAACCCTGTCTTACAGGCGGAGAAATTCGATCCCAACGGTGACTATGTGCGCGAGTATTGCCCCGAGCTGGCACGGCTTCCCGCTCCGGTCATTCATAGGCTCTGGGAGGCAGACGCAAGCACCCTCGAACGCGCTGGCGTGGCGCTGGGCAGGACGTATCCCTGGCCCATTGTGGACCACAATTTTGCCCGCCGGCGCGCGCTCGCCGCTTATAATGAAGTCAAAAGAGGGGCGACAGTAGAGCGTGGCCAGCCGCCTATAAACTCTCCGTGAAGGAAAAGCCGCTGCCGGTTCCCGCGCTTCCCGCTTTGTGCGTAGCCCCTATATTCGCTGCAGGATGCGTTGAGCGCAAAAATTCCGAACCTCCCCGTTAAGGAGCGACCCAATGGCAATCTTCTTCAAAGATAAATTTGTGATGCCCAATCCTGAAGATGCGCTGCCGGGCCGCCCGAACCCAATCCCAACAGCGGCAGCGCATTATGTGAATAACGCCCCCCTCAAAGGGCCACATCCCGAGGGGAGCGAAATCGCCATGTTCGGCCTTGGCTGTTTTTGGGGTGCCGAGAAAGCGTTCTGGAAGCTTCCAGGCGTGCTTGTAACGGCTGTGGGTTATGCTGGTGGATACACGCCCAACCCAACTTATGAAGAGGTTTGCACTGGCCGGACAGGCCACAATGAGGTTGTGCGCGTGGTCTTCGATCCCCGGCAAATCAGCTACACCGGCCTCTTGAAAGTATTCTGGGAAGCTCATGATCCGACTCAGGGCATGCGTCAGGGCAATGACAGGGGCACGCAATACCGCTCAGGCATCTATACTTATTCTGAGAAGCAGGCTGCAGAGGCCCTTGCCTCGAAGGAAGCCTATCAGGCGGCGCTCGATGCGCGAGGCTATGGTGCCATCACGACAGAAATCCTGCCTGCGGGCGAGTTCTACTTCGCCGAGGATTATCACCAGCAATATCTGGCCAAGAACCCGCGCGGCTATTGCGGGCTAGGCGGCACGGGCGTTAGCTGTCCAGCTGGGCCCGGCGTGGAGCATGAGGCGTAGCCCTTCGCCGGAAGGCCATGCCCGCAGCGGAAAGCACACAGGCAGCACCTCCTACTACATGAAAAAGTGCATTCGCATTCGAATAGACTATACACTTCGATGAGAGGCAATATAATTATCTATTGTTTTTTGGCTGGCGAGATCATACTCATGAATCAGTTAATTCGCCTAGTTTCGATTTATTTGCGCGCGCGATGGCGTTCACGCTGCGGCCTGCTGCATCCCTATTCGGTTGAGTTTACGGTTCAACTCACCGACCTCGATATCTTCCTCCATATGAACAACGGCAGATATTTCTCGATTATGGATCTTGGGCGGGTCGATCTATTCGTCCGCTCGGGGCTGTTGGAAGCCATCAGAAAACAGGGCTTCGGTGTGACGGTTGCAGCAGAAACCCTTCGCTTCCGCAGATCTCTCACCCTCTTTCAGCGGTTTACGCTGGAAACCCGCATTCTAGGATGGGATGAGAAGGCAATTATAATACAGCAGCGGTTCTTGCGGCGCGCAGAACGGGACTTATGGGAGGTGGCGGCTCAGGGCGTTGTGCGAGCGCGCCTCGTTTCGAAAGGTAAAGCACAGCCCTCGACCGGTTTTTTGAGGGCGTTCGGTCCGGAGTTTGAAGCATCGCCGCCGCTTCCGCCGTGGGTAGCAGAATGGCGCCAGAAGCAGGAGGCCGGGCCGCCCGCGTAAAGCTTCCAAATTCAGTTTCCGCTTGCCAGCAGCGATATGATCCTGGCGCTCAGGCTTCCGCCGCTGCTATCCATATCGCCTTTTGGCAGCGAAGGAGCCAGGACGCCAAGCGCTGCGCCAGCCCCGATTGCCCCCCAGAGGACGCACAATGCGAGGATTTGCCGCCAGTTTCTTACTCCGGCGCCCGGTGCTTTGACCATGTCTGTTGTTCCTGACGCAAAAAACTGCGCCATTACAGGCGATCGATGCCGTCAGGTGCAACGGCGCTATGCTATTAGGCCTAATGGATTGTGACGAAATGCCCTGTTGTTTATCTAGAAGGCAGGAAGAAAATATTAATCATAAATGTGCCGTATTCTTACAAGAACAAAGTCCTATGAACTGCATTCGAAATGACCGGCCAGCGATCGCCGCTGCTACCAGACCAAGGCGCTCTTAGCCTCACCCATGCCGCCCCAGCCGGCCGGGCGGCTCTCTCTCCCCTCTCATCAGCATCAGTCATCAGTAACGTGTTATGGACGTATCACTCATCGTTTTCGCGATCTCTGGCCTTTTCGTTGCAGGCATTATCAAAGGCGCGACGGGCATCGGCTACTCCTCCTGCGCTCTTCCTTTTCTTGCCGCATCGCTCGGTCTCAAGGCAGCCATCGTCCTCTTGGTGGTACCGGCCATGGCGAGCAATGTCGCGGTGTTGTTCAGTACTGGATCCCTGGAAGTTGCGGTGAAGAGGTTCTGGCCGCTCTATCTGGCGACGCTGCCTGGCATTCTCGCGGGCGTGATGCTCCTTATGTGGGCCGACAAGCGAATCCCGGTGCAGATCCTTGGCGTCATCATCTCCGCTTATGCCATTCAAGCTTGGCTTAGGCCGTCATTTTCGCTGCAGCCGGGGACCGCCCGGGCGGCGCAGGTTCCCGTTGGGCTTCTAAACGGCCTGCTCACGGGCTTTACCGGATCGCAAGTGATGCCGCTCATGCCCTATATGCTTTCGCTGAAACTCGACTCCGCGCTGTTTGTGCAAGCGGTGAACATCGCGGTTGTGATCGCGTCGGTCTTTCTGGGAATCGGGCTTTGGGCCTCGGGTTTGATGTCGGTCCCGGAGTTGGGCCTCTCGGTCTTGGCCGTTGTGCCGGCCCTGCTCGGCGTACAGATTGGAAACTGGGCGAGGTGCCACATTCCTCAAACGCATTTCCGGTCCATCGTCCTTGCGGTTCTGCTCTTAATCGGCATCTCCCTTTTGATTAAAGCGTGACATCTTTGGCATCACCAAAAGCCGAGCGAAAAGGGTGGACCAGCCCCAAAACAGTTGCAAAAGCCTTCAAAACCCCGCAAAACCACCGGACCGGTGGGGTGTAGCCAAGCGGTAAGGCAGCGGATTTTGATTCCGCCATTCCCAGGTTCGAATCCTGGCACCCCAGCCAGTTGCCAAATAACGGCGCCTTTCGCGGCTACCATAGTAGATGACGGCCGCGGAAGCATTCAACCGGATACGGTATCATTCCTCCTTGAACCCGTATTCCGGAACACCTTCGCCGTTCCCATAATATTTATAGGGCAGGAATTTACCGCTCATGGTGATCTTCACGCGGTCGCCTTTCGGGTTCGGGAGCCGCTCCATCACCATGTCGAAATCGATTGCCGACATGATGCCGTCACCGAACTCCTCCTCGATCAGCGCTTTCCAGGCAGGCCCGTTCACCATCACAAGCTCGTAGAAGCGATAGATCAGCGGATCGGTGGGCGGCATTGGCATGCCGCGATTGGGAACCTCGTTCAGCATGCGCTCCTCATCTTCGGTGAGGCTGAAGAGCTGCGCCGCTTTCCGGGCCAGCGGTTTGACAAGCTTCATCTGCCCGAGCAGAGCGCCCACGATGAGCATCGGCGACAGTCCGCCGATTTCGCTGCAGATGTGCTTCCAGCTCCAGCCTTTGCTGCGCTTGATGTCCAGGATCTTCTCGGTCAGCTGCTCGCGCGTCATGATGTTTTCTCCTTTAGGACGCTAATATGCTTCTTCGCTTCGGCTTGGCTCCGCGGCGATGGTGCCGGCCGGGGTCCGGGCCAAAGAGCCGTTGACTGGACCGGCGGCCGGACCGGAGAGGAAAGGATGGACAAGCGGCGGATGCCGCGGATCCCAATTCGTCCCGGCGATCTCATCGTTGAACGTCTTGGAACGCGTAATTAGAAAATCGACCACATGGTTGCGCACCGCGTAATAGGCGGGGTGGCGGTGCACTTCATTGCGCTTACGCATCTTGGGTAGCGGATTGACGACGATCTCCGCGATCCTGGCCTCGGGGCCGTTCGTCATGAGCACGATCTTATCGGCAAGATAAATCGCCTCATCGACATCGTGCGTAATCAAGAAGACGGTCTGGCCGGTTTCCAGGCAGATTTTGCGAACCTCGTCTTGCAAAGAACCGCGTGTCAGAGCGTCGAGGGCCGAGAACGGCTCATCCATCAAGAGAATCTTCGGTTCGATTGAAAGCGCGCGGGCAATGCCAACGCGCTGCTTCATGCCGCCCGACAGCTGCGCGGGCTTGCGCTCGGCTGCTTCCTCCAGGCCAACGAGGCGAATCGCTTCCATGGCCTTGGCCCGCACCTGCGAGCGGCTCCAACTGGGCCAGCGCGATGTAACCGCATAAGCGACGTTGCTCACCGCGCTTTTCCAAGGCAGCAGGGCATGGCTTTGGAATATCACCGCGCGGTCCAGGGAGGGACCGTCGATGGCCTTGCCATCGGCGAATGCGATTCCGCTGCTCGGCTTGTCGAGGCCGGCCATGATGTTCAGTATGGTCGTCTTGCCGCAACCCGAGTGGCCGATGACGGCGACGAATTCTCCGCGAGCCATTCTCAGCCATAGATCCCTGAAGACAACGGTCTCGCCGCCACCAGGCGACGGGTAGGAGCGGGAAATGCTTTCGATGGTGATGTACCGGTCTGACATTCTCTACTCCGGGAAGGTTACAAGGCGCCCGAAGCGGGCGAGAATCTGATCGAGCAGCATGCCAATCACGCCGATGAATAAAATCGCGGAGATGACATTGGTGATGGAAAGGTTGTTCCACTCATTCCAGACGAAGTAGCCGATGCCCGTTCCGCCAACGAGCATCTCGGCTGCAACGATAACAAGCCATGCGATGCCAATGGAAATGCGCATGCCCGTCACGATCATCGGCGCTGCCGCCGGCAAAATGACCGTAAAAGCCTTGCGCAAGGTGGACACCTCGAGCGTGCGGGCGACATTCAGCCATTCCTTGCGCACATTGGCGACGCCGAAGGCAGTGTTCAGCAGCATCGGCCAGATCGAACAGATGAAGATCACGAAAACCGACGACGCGCCCGAGTCCTTGATTGTGTAAAGAGCCAGGGGCATCCAGGCGAGCGGCGAGACCGGTTTCAGGATTTGAATAAAGGGATCGAGCGCCCGGCTCATGACCGGCGACATGCCGATCAAGAACCCGGTGGGGATCGCGACCGCCATGGCGAGCAGATAGCCCGCCATGACCCGCATGATGGAATAGGCAAGTTGAATACCTATCCCCACGTCGTTTGTGCCGCGGACGTAAAACGGGTCCTTCAACTGGTCCCAGATTGCTGCCGCGACATC
>CAZCIF010000005.1:34894-48085 GCA_964498645.1 uncultured Rhodomicrobium sp.
AGCGGGCCCGGCATCGCGGATTTCCCTTGAGTGGCGGTGATCCCCATGAGCTTGGCGTATTCGGGGTCCATCTTCTGCTCTGTCCCGCCACCCGCTACCGCCAAGTGCCAGGCGGCGAGAAATAGGACCAGCAGGAGGGCTGAGACCGCGGTAGCCCTCAGATTTAATGAGCGCATTGTATGGATCTCCTCATACCAAAACCGGTTGAATGGTTCACCGGCCACAGGCACGGTGCACCTTTCGATCGCCACACCCCTCACCCTGTCCCTCTCCCTTTGGGAGAGGGAACGACGCTGCACGCTCCGCGCCTTGTTTCAGGCGTCCCTTCTCCCATGGGGAGAAGGACAGGATGAGGGGTATCGAGCTAACATTTGTCAGGCGCGCTTTATCGCGAAGCTTGCCACATATTCTGAGGGCTTAGCCGGATCGAACGCCTTGCCCATCACCGAGAAGGTCTTTGTGGTCGCGGCGGGCGGTGTGAGCCCAGCCTCCTTCATGAGGCGTGCCGCGTCCGTTTGGAGGAACACCTGGTGCGCGATGCCCTGATAATCGATATCGCCCTTGAGCTGGCCCCAGCGCTTCATTTGCGTCAGCATCCAAACGGCGAAGCTTTCCCACGGGAACGGATCGAAGGTGACGCGGTCCGGATCCTTTTTCACGTTGCCGAGACCGTCTGCATAGGTTCCGGTCAGGACTTGCTCCAGCACTGTAACGGGCGCATTCAGATAGTTGGCGGGGGCGATAGCCTCCGCGATCTGCTTGCGGTTCTCGGGCTTGGAAGCATACGCACTCGCTTGGATAATCGCGCGGAGCAGCGCTGCGTAAGAATTCGGAGCTTGGGTCATGAAATCACGGCTGACGGCGAACGAACAGCAGGGATGCCCGTCCCAGATCTCTTTTGAAAGAATGTGAAGGAAGCCGGCGCCGTCGAAGATGGCGCGCTGGCAGAGGTTATCGGGCGCGATGAAGCCATCGATATTTCCGGCGGCCAAATTGGCGACCATCTCCGGTGGCGGCACCACGCGAAGCTGCACATCGGCATCGGGGTCGATGCCGTGCTCGGCGAGGTAATAGCGCAGAAGGTAATTGTGTATCGAATAGTCGAAGGGGATGGCAAATTTGAACCCCTTCCACTTTCTCGGATCGCGGTTATCCTTATGCTTCATCGCAAGGGTAATCCCTTGCCCGTTGATGTTCTGGATCGCAGTGACCTGGAACGGCGCGGCCGTCGAGCCAAGGCCAAGCGAGATCGCAAGCGGCATCGGCGAGAGCATGTGCGACGCGTCATATTCCTTGTTCAGTGTCTTGTCGCGGACGACAGCCCAGCCCGCAGTCTTGACCACCTCAACATTCAGTCCCTGCTTGGCGTACATGCCCATCGGATGCGCCATGATGATGGGCGTCGCGCAGGTGATCGGGATGAAGCCGACCTTCAGATCTTTCTTCTCAGGTGCGCCGCCTTCTGCGAAGGCTTCGGTTGCCGTCGCGATTGGGAAAATTTGAGCGAGCGCCGCAGCGGCTGTCGAGGCGCCCACGGCTTTGATAAAGGCGCGGCGCGTAGCATCGTTAGGGAACAGGGCCCGCATCACGCCGGCCTCAACCACGCGTGTTAATTGCGCCTCCTCACCCTGCGCCGCGACGGCTTGCGCCTCGGCCGCGGCAGCTAGGTCGTGCTCGGATTGCGAGCTGTGGCCGCCGCAGCTGCAACCGCCGCGCTTGCGAAACTGCTTCGAGGTGCTGAACGGATTATCGAAGATCGGCATGCTTCTTTTCTCCTTCGTTACGGGACTAGGCACCGAGGCTGAGTGTTGATGGATCTGTTTCTTCGGCGATGCGGCGGCGCGCCAGCATATGGGCGCGCGCGTTGTCGACGGCGTCCACGGCGACGAGGCGGCCATTGCGCCGGTATTCGACTGCAAAGGGTCCGGCGCCCGGTTCTCCCGCCACCGTGATCTGATCGTCCGGGCTCGAAAGGCCGGCGATCTGAAGCTTGGTGGAATATTGATCGGACCAGAACCAGGGAACGGGGTCGTAAGCGGCTGGCTTTCCGGTGATGGAAGCGGCCACGCATTTGGCCTGATCGATTGCATTCTGCACGCTTTCGAGGCGCACCAAACAGCCATAGCGGCGGCTTAAGAAGCGCGTGCAATCTCCACAGGCGTACACGTCAGGGGCAGAGGTGCGCCCATACCCGTCTACGAGCACGCCGCCATCGGTATCGAGACCGGCGTCCGCCGCCAGTTCCGTATTTGCAACGCCTCCCACCGCGAGCAGCACGGCATCGGCCGGCAGGCTTCGGCCATCGCCGAGGCTGACAGACGAAACGCGCGTCTCTCCGGCGAAGCCCGCAACTTTAACGCCTGTGAGAATCTCCACACCGTTCTCCCGGTGCAGCCGCTCGAAGAAGCTTGACACCGGCGCGGACGTGACCCGTTTCAGCACGCGGTCCTCGGCTTCGAGCAGGATGACGTTGATCTTCATAGCGCGAAGGGCAGACGCAACTTCGAGGCCAACATAGCCGCCACCGGCAATGACGGCGCGGGAGACGCCGGCCAGCACTGGCCGCAATGCTTCGGCATCCGCGATCGTTCGTAGCCGGAAAACATTTTCAAGTTCCGTGCCCGGAAGATTGGGCACGCGTGGCCGCGTTCCCAGCGCGAGCACCGCTGCGCCATAAGGAAGCTCTTTTCCATCCGCGAAGACGGCCGTCCGGTTTCGCAGGTCCAAAGCCTCGACTGCTTGCCCCAAAATGAGGTCTACGCCGCGGTCTGCATAAAAACTGAGCGGTCTGAGATAAATCCGGCCGGGGGTTGCGTCTTCCTTGAGAAAGGTTTTGGACAGTGGCGGCCGCTGATAGGGCAAGTGCGGCTCGTCCCCAATCAACGTGACCGGGCCGCGATGACCCAGCTCACGGAGACTGATGGCCGTTTGCGCGCCTGCCTGCCCGGCGCCGATAATGATGACCGGCCGGTCCATGAAACTTCCCCCCCCATTCAGCCTCAAGCGGGCAGTTCTGCGAGCATTTTACGGAGCTGCTTTGTCGCCGGTGTGACGATCGCAACGAAATAGGCTTCGCGCAGCCGCCGTTGTGCCGCGCCTTGCGAGACATATCCCCGCGCGCCCTGATGCAGCATCGCGGCATGAGCGGCGGCGACGGTTGCGTCACCCGCAATGAGCCGCGCTTCGAGAACCTTGCGCCAGTATCCCGGATCGGTCTCGAAAGGGGTTTCGCATAGCGTGTCCACCAGGGTCCGCATGGCGGCGAGTTGCTCGCGGAACTGCTCGGGCTGTTCCGGCAGATATTTATTCACATGGCCAAGCGGGCCGTTGACCTGCTCCATGAGCTGGATCGCGCCTTCGATGAGACCGAAGGCCATGCCCGCCTGCAACAGCACAAAGCCGGCGCGTATCCGTGGGAGGTATTCATCGAGGGGGTCGGCGGCGATCAAATCATCGGTGAGGAACACATCGCGCATCTGCACCGCGAAGGTGCGCGTGCCATCAAGCGCAACGAATTGAGTATTTTGTGCAAGTGTCACGCCCTCGGCCGCGCATGGAACGATGCCGAACACGAAATGTCCCGGTTTCTCCTCCAGCTCGAATACCGCGCCGAAGTAATGATCCGGCCCGAGATTCGAAACCCAAGGCAGCGCACCCTTCACACAGTATCCGCCCGGCACGCGCTTGCCCTTCAGCCGCAAGGGCTCAATGCCGGAGAAATACTTCATCGGGTTGGAAAGGCCGGTGCCGCCTAGCACTTGCCCATTGGCGACGCGATCGAGGAGGTTGGCTTTTAATGCCCCGTTCGATGACATCGCGATATACCAGCCGAGCGCGTCCTGGCACCACATGCAAAAGGCGGTCGACAGACAGACTTCGCCCACAGCCGACATCGCTTCCACAGCCGCCTTCAGGCTGAAGGCAGCATTTCCATTTGGAATATGCTGGCCGAAAGCACCCGCTTGGCCCAGACTGCGCATGACGGATTCGGGATAGATGCCCTTGCTGTCGATATCTGCGACAACTGGGGTAAGCTCACTGCGTACAACGTTCCGGCACACATCGAGAAGGGTGGCCGGTGGCGGGGAGATACGGGCATGCTGGTTCATGGCTGGCCTCTGTCCGCAAATTTTGTTGGACGTGCGGGGACGGTTGAACGCCCCCGCGTAACGCATCAGGCGAGCGCGACTTCGAGATTAACCGGCCGCGTGAGCGTATTGGCGACCGGCGACCAGGCTTTGCTATGAGCGATTAACTCTTCAAGCTCCGCGCGGGGACGGTCGGCCTCGAACGTTACCTTGACTCGTACATCGGTGAAACCGACGGGCTTCTGAGAGAGGTCGCCCGTCCCCCAGACCCCGGTGATGTTGAGGTCGCCCTCCAACTCCAGTTCCAGCTTGTAGACCGTGATCCCGCGCGCTACGGCATTTGCGTGAATGCCGACGGCCAAGCACGAACCGAGCGCGGCTAACACGGCCTCGGAGGGGTTAGGCGCGGTGTCGTCACCAAGAAGTCCCGGAGGCTCGTCGATGACATGAGGAGGTAGCGTGCGGATGAAATTCAGATGGCGGAAACGCCCCTCGGCCACCGTGCGGCACTTCAAGGTTTTGATGACATCCGGATTGGCCTTGCCGGCCACGGTCAGCTTTTCGAGGCCCTCCTTGTCGATGGGTGTAAGGCAAGCCGTGACGGCTGTATTGGGTCGGCCATCCATTGTATACGCTCCTTTGTTATGTCAGAATTAGCGATACAGACCGTTCTGTATCTGCAAAGGTCATGCCAGGATCCACACAGGGGCTCATCCTATGAGAATCAAACGTCTAAAGGCGAAAGATAATGGGCACCCCGCCCGTTTGCGCTGCCGCTGCCTCGAAACGAGCTTTGTCTGCGCAATAAAGTAGCACAACGGCACGCCTCTTGCAATTTCACAAAGGCGGAGGTTCCATGAAAGGCGTCAAAGAGACATGAGAGTTCAAAGCGAGCCATGCTAACAAACGGAATTCGGGTCCAGGGGAAGCAGAACCCGAGGGAAAGGCTGATCGAGGCCGCCACCGAACTTTTCTGCCAGTACGGCATCAATGCGGTCGGCGTGGACGCCATCGTCGAGAAGGCCGGGACGGCCAAGACGACGCTCTATAAACTGTTCGGCTCAAAATATGGGCTGGTTGAGGAGGTGTTGAATGCCGAGGGAAAGGCTTGGCGCGATTGGTTCATCGCGTCGACGGAAAGCGCGGGGCCGGCGGCGCACGCAAGGCTCAGCGCCATCTTTCCCGTGCTGGCAGAATGGTTCCGGGAAGAACGCTTCTATGGCTGCCCTTTCATCAACGCTGTGGCAGAGCACGACAAGTCTGACGACAAGATCCGGTGGCTGGCTCTCAACCACAAACGTCAAGTACTGGCTTACATCCGCTCACTGAGCGAGGAGACCGGCGCTTCTGACCCAGATCTTCTCACCCACGAGATCGCTCTACTGATGGACGGCGCCATCGTCGCCGCCATGGTGACGAAGGATGCGGGTGTCGCCAATATTGCGGATTCCGCTCTTCGCAAGCTCTTGGAGTCGCAGATCGCGAGCTGACAGGCGTCCTCGACAGAGCCGTAGTTGTTACCTTGGGGGGATGGCTTGTCTATGCACCCTTTCCGTGTTGTCCGGTTCTTCTGCAAGCCTTTTAGATCGTTTTTCAGGTCTAGTTAGAGCATCGCGATCAAAGAGATCGTTATCAGTCTTTGGAATAGTTCAAGTGACAGGGATGAAGTCTTGGTACCTGCAAGTAATATGTGGCACCGATGACGATGCCAAATGTGCGATTTTGGGCTTGGCAGCCTTCGAAAGGCCAACCCCTCTCAGTCCGATTTGCGGTATCCTCTGGCTAAAGCTTGTGCTAACAGTCGTCGCCGCGACGGGAAAATGCCACGTCGATAGGTGTGTGGGCTTACTGTAGCGTTGAAGCTGGTGATCCGATTATGCCGTTCTCCGATGACTTGACAGATGGCGAGGTGGCGCCTGGCGATAGGGGATGCAGTTGCTGTTTGCACGGGCAACACGGTACTGCCGCTGCCACGCCGCCGGAGGAGGAGCTTTGGCAGGGTGCTGTCGAAGACGCCGTATTGCGGGCCGTATTTCCATCCGATGTGCAGCGCAGAGTATTTTTAAAAGCTGTCGGCAAAGCCACCGCCTTAGCCGCTATTTCGGAATTGTTGCCGATCGCGGCTGCTACCGAGGCGTTCGCAGACCATGATCCGGTCGAAAACCCAAACCTGACCCTGGCCTTCATCCCGATCACCTGTGCAACGCCACTGGTTCTCGCCGCGCCGATGGGCGTCTACGTCAAATACGGCCTGAGGGTCCAGCTTGTTAAAGCACCGAGTTTTGCCGATATCCGCGAAAAGGTTCTAAAGGGCGAATATCACGCGGCCCACATGCTCGCGCCGATGCCGATAGCGATGACCTTGGGGCTCGGCTCGCCGGCTGTGCCGTTTACAATGCCGGCGCTAGAAAACGTCAATGGCTCGGCGATTACGCTAGCCGTAAAGCATAAAGACAAGCGCGACCCCAGGGCCTGGAAAGGGCTTACGTTTGCTCTGCCGTTCCCATATTCGATACATAACTATCTGTTACGTTATTATCTCGCCGAACACGGCCTCGATCCAGATAAGGACGTAAACCTTAAGCTGGTGCCGCCGGCGCAAATGATCGGCCAGTTGAAAGAAGGGCTGATCGACGGCTTCGTGGTCGCCGAGCCTTTCAACCAGCGCGCCGTCTATGATGGCGTGGGCTTTATCCATATCCTTTCAAAGGAAATTTGGAACCGGCATCCTTGCTGTGCGCTCGTATTTCCGCAGAAGTTCATCACAGGCCAACCCAACGCGGCCCGCGCAGTGCTGAAATCGCTGATCGAGGCAACTGCCTTTGCGGCGAATTACGCCAACCGCAAACTTGTTGCAGAGTTTATATCGTCACAGAACTATCTGAACCAGCCGCTCGAAGTTATCGAACAGGTGCTGACCGGAAGGTTTAAAGACGGAACCGGCAACGAACGGAACGTACCCGACCGCATCGATTTCGACCCATTCCCATGGCACTCTTTTGCCGTTTGGATCTTGACCCAGATGAAGCGTTGGGGGCAGATCAAAGGCGACGTCGACTACGCCGCCATCGCCCAGCAGGTTTATCTCACCACGGGCGCTGTTGAAATCATGCGGGAGAATGGGTTTGCGCCTCCAAAAAACACTTTCAAGAAATTTTACGTGATGAGCAAAGAGTTCGACCCCGCCAAGCCAGACGAGTACATCGCCAGCTTTCCCATCAAGCGGCCAGCGTAACTGAGGTCCCCGTAAGGGGATCGAAAATTGGCATCGGCAATGGTAGGCTTTGGGTGGTTCGCAGGCTGATACTCATGGCTTCCCGGGGTTGACCTCTGCCTGTTAGGCATGACGCGAAGCTAATTCAGGCGCTGCCCAGGCGGCGCCGACTCCTGTAGGGGGACGGCGATTGCGGTGGCCTGATGGTGGATCATCCGCCAGGCGCCGCCGGCGCGCGTAAACCAGTTCGTCACGGCAAGCGCTAAGCCGTCGACGATCTCCACGCACAGCACGCGTCCCTCGCTGCCAGACACGAACGCCGTGGCATCGCGGCATTCGACCGGTTCCTGCACCGGATTATCCAGAATGCGCCGATATGAATCCAATACGGTGGCCCGTCCGGTCAGAGCCGGCCAGCCGGGGTGAATGCAAGATACCGGATTGTCCGCCCAAATCCGGCTCATCCCCACGAAATCGCGAGTGTTGAACGCGCGGTAATAGGCGGCGTTGGCGGCCAGCAGCTCTTGCGTATCGTTCATGGTTCGCCCCCGGCAAGAATTGCGCTCATCGGCACGGTACGGTGTCTCCAATTGCACCTTACTGGCTGCAGAAGCCTGAATGCGGCGAATGCTTACCTCTGCCAATTCGTATGCAAAGGCTGAGCCACAGCCGGTCCGCGCGCATGGCACCGTTCTTGCCTCATATTTGGCAGGAACACGGGATTCGGCGTGAGGCGTGCCAGTTTGTCGGATCCGCGACAGGGCCGGAAGCCCGGCTGCGATCGCCACTCAGGAGAGAAAATGCATGACGAAGACTTATATCAAAACCACCGAGGATGGCCGTAAAGTCGAAGTGATCGGAGGAGCCATTTGCCTCGACGGCAAGCCGGAAGCCTACGAGCTGATAGACGTCAACGACCATCCCAATAAGAAAGCCATCCTGCAGTCGGTGCCGAATGCGACCCATATGGCAGGCAGGCTGCCGCTATCCATGGAACAAGCATCCGCAGCTCGCGGCGCCTTGGCTGCGGCATCTACTAACCCCTTCGACGATCCCAAAGCGGTCTCGGAATTCTTGCGCCTTTCGGTGACGATGAGGGAAAAACAACAGGATAGGATTGAGTGAGGACGGGATTCAACAGCGCGGTCTGCTCCATGGGCTTCAGCGCTTCCTATGGAAGCCTGTCAGTGCGGCTCTGCCCAACGGAAACATCAATGCGATCAACACTGACACATGAGGGAAATAATTCATGACGGATATAGCAGAGCTGAAAAAGCGCAAGGAGCCGCTCAATCTGGCGATTGTGCATGTCGATCCCGATGCATTCATCGAGCATTTTATGGGCTGGCTGGAAATTACCGCGTTTATTACCGCGCATCGGGCCGGCGACGTTCAGGTGCCGGCGGACGGAATAACACCAACGCTGTCTGCGCAGCAGTTGAGAAGGGGCGGCGTACACGATGTTGGCAATGACGCGATTTTCGCATTCTGCATGACGGCGGCGTTGAAAGGCGACAAGGCGGCGGTGGACAAGGTGGAAGCCGCTTTGGTGGAGAGTATGGGGAAAGAATTCCCCGGGTCGTTCGGCTTATGGCATTTTCGCGGCACGATCGACGCACCGGTAACGCTAGAAGATTTTGTGGGCCAGGCCGGCAAGAAACTGCTGCTGGGCGACATCCCCCCGCCGCCGTTGCGCGCAAAGGAAAATTGGAACACGGGCCTGCGCTTCTTCGAGAAAGCGCGCAAATCCAATTTCCTCTATGAGATTATGTATCCCTTGGCAAAATGGACCCGCGAGCGCTGGACGGAGACCTCAGAGAAGGGCGTGGCCTTCCTCCATCACATCGAAGACAATATTCCGGTCTTGCGTGAAGCCTTGGAGGACCCCCGCAACGATCAGCCTTTCGTCGCGAATTTGCTGCTGAAATTGGCCCCTGCCGTGGATATGGAACTGAACGAGGATTATCAGGGATTGCTGCGGTCAGTGGCGCGCCGGAATTAGATGTTCGGCCCCCGGCTTTGCCGGCCCTGATGCGGCTGCCCGTCAGCGCCAGCGGCATGGCCACACGGCCTGCTGGCTGCTCTATGCTGCAAAGTTCACGGAGAATGCGGCGCGCTTCTCCGGAGTATCGAGCCCCCTTTTCAGTGGCCATTTGTTCTGAAAAAATAACGTCTTCACCTCGCGGGTCACTTCCTTGCCGCGAATGTACCACCGCTCGGTCCCATCGGGAAAGATGACGGCGGGACCATCGCCGCGATGCACGAGACCGCCATCGACCCATAGCTTCGTATCGGCATAAAGATAGCAACCCGCCTTGCGCGTCATGTCGTCCTGGTTGCGTTCGTCGACAATTATCATCTCGGCCATGATCGCTCCTCTGGTTCGGGCAAGGTCCATTGCATTGGTGCCGGTTCGGGGCCCGCAGGCAGCTAACGCAAGAATCGCGCCGCGGCCGGCGCTCTTTTCCCCGGGACCGGATCGAGCCGTCATTCCGCTCCCGGCAAAGCGGTTCGGCACGCTTCATGCACACACGGGGGCAATAGGGGATCCCCGGCACCGCAGCGCGGTGCCGGGATCATTTTCATCATGTGTGAGGTGTCATGGCATTCGATCTCAATGGAGAATGGTCGGCGGCCGATGTAAGCGCGCTGCTTGCCTCGGTCGAGGACGATCGCAGCTGGCGTCTCGAAGTTACAGCCGGCGGGATCGCGCTGCTGAACGATCTCAGCTCGGTGCCCAACGCGGCCTACGAGGAGTCGCTGCATTGCTTCTTCGAGATCTGGGAGCAGGGAACCGATTTCGTCGGTCCAGGGGCTGCCGGTGACAAGGAACTCTGCAAAAAACTCGAGCGGATTCTACGCGAAAACTGGCCTACACTGAAAGGCCCGAAGACGCTTTCGGCACTCTGACAATCAGGACGATTTGGGGCCGTGGACAAAAACAGAGATCGGGGGGCGGACGGAAGCGAGCTGGACGCGAGCGCTAGGCCGATCCCAGCCTTCTCGACTTTCCGGAGAGCTAACGAAACTCGGCTTCGAGCATGAATGTACCGCGGCGAATGGTTGGGGCGAACTCTACAAATGGCAGCCTCGAACCGCCCACTGATTTTGCCCTCAAGCGCACAGAACCGGTCTAAAGATCTTCCCGCGGTATCATATCGGCGAGCATTTGTTCGACGATCGCGCGGCAGTGGAGAAGGCGCTCATATTCCGCCTTCTCCACTTGGATCATCTCCGGCGCGGCAGGCCCTTCCGTAGCGGGCCTCGCGGCTGCGGCTGCTTCGAACAAGGCCTTCTCGAGCTGGAAGATACGCTCGCTCGCCCGTTCGAGATAAGGGACGGGGTTCGCCAGGACATTGGCTTCATGAAGCGCATCCAAATTCAACAGTCTTCGAAATTGCCGTGCGGTTTCCCGCCTTTCCTTGCCGAAATCATGCTGGATGATGCTCTCGCGGTCAGGGTCCTGGCGGGTTGCCATTAGGGATCACTCCGGCGGCCCGTCATCCATCGCTGCGGCTGGCTTTTTCTTCTTCCCGGTACTTGCGGCGGTATAGGCCCCGGCGTTCTTCAGCAAGATGGGAGGCTGACCTACGACATATTGTGAGATCCAGAACAAGGTGCGCTCGTAGGCCTGTGAGGCGGCAGCCTCATCGTAACCGTCGCGTTCCTCACAATTGAAACCGTGTCCCGCCGGATAAGAGTAAGCGGTGACGTCCGGCCGGCAGGCGCGGAATTGGCTAACAGCCTCGAAGGGGATCAGCGGGTCGCTCTCGCCGAAATGCAACAGAGTTGGGACCTTCCGCTTCTGCCGGAAATCCTCGGCGATCCCCCCGCCATAATAGCCGATGGCGCAGGCGAGCCCGGTCACACGGTTGGCTGAGAGATAGGCGAGATAGCCTCCCCAGCCGTAGCCCACAATCGCGACCTTTCCCGCCTCCTTCACTGCATCGGCGGCCGCCTGAATGTCAGCGAGCGGCCGTTCGTCGCCGGTCTGCCTCGCGAGGTCCAGCCCTTCGGCGGCGTCTGCCTCGCCGTAACCGAGTTCAATGCCTGCCTTGGCGCGATCGAAAAGCGATGGCGCGATTGCGACATAGCCCAGTGTCGCAAAGCCGTCAGCGAGTTTTCTTATGTGAGAATTCACGCCGAACATTTCCTGGATGACGACGACAGCGCCCTTGGGCGGGGAGGCTGGGACAGCGCGATATGCGGAAAACTTGTGCCCATCGCCCGCGGTCAGCTCTATCATGATACCCTCGATCCATGCCATCTTAACCGGAACGGAGGGCAGTCTTTGCCGCACCGCTATCCGTCAACAGCTCTGGAAAGCAGATAACGTGCCACTCCCTAGCCGGCCGGCACGGACGATGCTGCAAAACTAACTGCGCTGCCAAGACGTCAAAGAAGACAGCGTCCAAAGCCCGATGACGATGATCAGTGCACCAGCAAGACCTTGTACCAGCCGCGCCCCGCGTTCGAGCTCCGGCAGATGTTCGCCAAGCATGGCGCCGAGCGCATTGCGTGCACGTATTGCCAGCAGCGCGACGATGCCGATCGTCAACGAGATTCCGAGCGCGAGCGAGATCAGCACCATTCCAACCATCAGAGAGCTGCCTTGAACCCAGGCGAAGCCGAGTACCGAGATTGTGAGCGGGCATGGCAATAGGCCGATCCCGGCCGTCAGTGTGTGAGCGCCATCGTTGTGCGCGTGGGCAGGCCGCACGCTTTGGAACACCATGACGATCCCGGCGGCAATGATTAGGGCGTAACCGAACGCGGTAAATGCCGGAGATCCTCGGCCTGAGATGGAAGGAGCCTGCCCGATAATAAACCGCAATACCAGGAAGGCCAATAATCCCGATAGCACGTGGAGCAGCGCCGCCGTCAGGGCAACGCGGACACCTTTTCCGGGACGTGCTTCCCGGCCTATGAAGTAAGCAGCGAGTGCAGCTTTGCCGTGGCCCGGCGTGAGCGCATGGAGCGCTCCAAGCGCAAATGCCAGTGCCATCGCTCCCATTCCGCCGGCGCGCAACTCAGTGGCGAGGGTTCGAACGATGCCGCCCTGCAGTGAGCCCAGATAAATCATCAACCAATCGGGCATCGCTCAGGCCAGCTGTTTTCGCATCGGGTGTTGGCCACTCAGTCTTCGATCCACTACCCTTGATTCATGAACCATCGCGCCGCCGTCTTCGCCCTTCTGTCCGCCGCTCTATCCGGTGCTTCTACACCCGCTGCCGGTTCTCCGCAGCTTTAATGAACAGCGGCGGCAGTACCGCGCCCGGTCCGGCCGCCAGAGCGGTACTCCTTCCGAGCCTGCCGCAAGATCAGGAACGAAGAATTGAGGAACAGCGCTGCCATAAGGCCTGCTACGATGAGGTCAGGCCATGCGCTCACTGTGCCCCAGACACCGAGCGCGGCGATCATGACGGCCACGTTGCCGATCGCATCATTGCGGGAGCACAGCCAGACTGAGCGCACATTCGTGTCGCCATCCTTGTAGCGCATCAGCACGAGGACGCTCGCGAGGTTCGCGGCCAGCGCGAGGAACCCGATGCCGCCCATGATCCCGGCGCGCGGCAAGCCCAGAACGAGGATGCTATAAGCGGTCGCGCCGGACACCCAGAGACCCATGAGTGAGAGGCTGGCGCCTTTGACCAGTGCTGCCACTGCCCTTGTCCTGAGGCTGGCGCCAATCACGGCGAGGCTGATGCCGTAGGTTGCCGTGTCGCCGAGGAAATCGAGTGCGTCGGCTTGGAGCGCCTGCGAGCCGGCGATCCTTCCTGCCCCCATCTCGGCCACGAACATCACGGCATTGATAGCGATCACGGTCCACAGCACTCGCTTGTAGCGCGGGTCCAGTCCATCGAAGCGCGGGTTGCCGCTGCAGCCGCA
>CAZCIF010000005.1:48095-49830 GCA_964498645.1 uncultured Rhodomicrobium sp.
GGCGCGCATCTCTCGCTCATGCTCGGGCCTCCTTCAATTTCGAATTGCAACACGCTACATTCTCTAGCGGCTAGAGAAGCAAGAGGCCTGATAATGAAGGATCTGAGCATCGGAGCGGCGGCAAGGTCGAGTGGCGTCAAGGTACCAACCATCCGCTACTACGAGGAGGTTGGGCTCTTGCCGCGGCCTCCCCGGACGGCGAGCAACCGCAGGCTCTATGGGCCGCAGGAACTGGCGCGGCTCCGCTTCATCCGTCACGCGCGCGAACTCGGCTTCGAGACTGGAGCGATCCGCGAGCTGCTCGAACTGCAGGGCAAGCCTGAGAGGTCATGCGAGGCGGCCGATGCGATCGCGCGCGAGCGGCTCGACGAGGTCAATCGCCGCATCGCGAGCCTTGAGGCGCTGCGCAGAGAGCTCGAGCGCATGATCGGCAGCTGCAGCAAGAACCGCATCGCGGAATGCCGGATCATCGAGGTGCTGCAGGATCACGCGCAATGCATGCACCACGGATCGAGTTGACGGGAGGGGGAAGAGCGGCGGGCGTAAATTGCTGGATATTTCCCAGCGCACGGCGGGGCTTAATCCTAGACGGGAGTCACCGCGCTAAGCAGCTGGCGTTCCACGCGCAACGCAGCATCGAGCGCGCCATCGAGATAGCCGGGTCCGTTCTTCGCGGTTTCAGCGCCTGCAAAGAACAGCTTTCCGTTCCAATGGGCCTCGCGCAACAGCGGATGGCTGTGATGGGGATGCCCATGCTGCGCCGCCTGTTTTCGATCTTGACTGGCGCAGGTGAAGCGTTCAGCGGCCCAGTCCTGATAGTGCAGCTCCCCCTGTTCGAAACGCGCGCCGAAGACCTGCGCGAATTGGCTTGCAATCAGCATGTTGAGCCCATCGCGAAAGGTTCTGCGCAGATCCGGCGTCAAAGCAAGAAAGCCCCCTAGCGCAGCTTTGCCGCCTGGCGTGGAGGAGGCATCGAAAATTTCGCTAAGGACCGCCCGCTCATGGTGCACAAATGCGTTGCCAGAACCGCAGCGCTCATGGAACTCTGGCATGATGCCGTAGGTCATCACGGCCTTGGCCTGTGCAGCCATCCATGTTGGAGTTTCTAGCATAGCGGCCAGAATAACAGCGTCCAATGCCGGCAGGAACAAAACGTGCTCTTCGACGAGACGCGGGGGCATCGCCAGCACGGCGCGCCGCGCGGTTAAAGTCAAGGCGCCGCCGTCGCGAAGGAGGCTGAGTTCCACATGATCGCCGCGGCCGGACACAGCGCAAAGTTCGTGGCCAGCGTGTAGCCGCTCCTGCGGCAAGCGGACGAGCAGAGCGTGCACGAGCCCGGCCATACCGCCTGTTATGCGCTGAGCGCCGGCATGGATGGTTTGGTTCTCCAGCCGCGTAGAAGGCTTATCCGGTTCGCTGAGGACGAGCACGGTGCCGTCATCGTTCTGGGGAAAGCTGGCAAGTCCGAGGTCACTCACCCAACGGCTGAGCACCGGCTGCGTATCCGGCCAGAACCATGTTGGGCCAAGATCGACAGGCATGGCCGAAATCTCACAATGACGCGACAATATCCGTCCTCCGAAACGCTCCCGCGCTTCATAGAGGCCAAAATCGAGGCCCTGTTCCTGCAATTGCCTGGCCAATGCTAGGCCACACAGGCCGCCCCCGATGATCGCAACATCGAGCATGTTTTCCCTTCTGGCTCTCACCTCACCGTCCTTGCTCCTGACAGGAC
>CAZCIF010000006.1:0-47026 GCA_964498645.1 uncultured Rhodomicrobium sp.
CGAGCCGGGCTCGTCCATCATGCCGGGCAAGGTCAACCCCACCCAAGCCGAAGCGCTCACCATGGTCTGCTGCCAGGTCATGGGCAACCACGTCGCCGTGACCGTCGCCGGCAGCCAGGGGCATTTCGAGCTGAACGTCTACAAACCCGTCATCATCCATAATCTTCTGCAATCGATCCGGCTCATTGCCGACGCGGCGGTGAGCTTCACAGACAACTGTGTTGCGGGCATCGTGCCAAATGAGAAGCGCATCCGCGAGTTGCTCGATCGCTCGCTCATGCTCGTGACCGCGCTCGCGCCGAAGATCGGCTACGACAAGGCGGCGCAGATCGCGAAGGCCGCGCATAAGCACGGCACAACGCTTCGCGAGGAGGCGCTGGCGCTTGGCTTTGTGACGGAGGATGAGTTCAACGCGCTGATGAAGCCGGAGCTGATGATCAAGCCCGGAGCGTGAGGGCATGACGCGGAAGCGGGAGAGAAACCTTAAGCTCGCCCTCGATCCCAGCCTCGCTCTGCCGAAGAAGCGTTCGCTGGCGATTGCCGGGCACCGGACCTCCGTCACGCTGGAGGACGCCTTCTGGCGCGAGTTGAAGGCTGCGGCAGCGGAAATGGATGTGAGCGTCACCATGCTTGCCTCCGCGATCGATGCGGCACGGGGGGAAGCAAGCCTTTCAGCGGCCATTCGTGTTTTCCTGCTCACGCGCAGGACGGCACCGCGCAATTAAAACCATAAGCGATCAGCCAAACCCGTTTCCCGGAGCAAGCCGCCAAAGCAGCCGGCTTCTTCACGACCGTGAGCGGGGCTTTGACAACCGTCACCTTGAGCGCTACGCTTCCCGGGCACACGGAGGGGGCTATGCGCATTCCAAGGGCCTTGCATATTATTTGGGTTGGCCCGCACTTGGCGCCGGAGGCATGCATTCGCTCCTGGCAGGAGATGAACCCTTCCTGGGACTTTCGCTTGTGGGGAAATAGCGATGTCGCGAATGGCAAGTGGCGGCTCAAGCACCTGATTGATTGGGCAATCTCACGGCGGAAGTACGGCGCGGCTTCCGATATGATGAGATATGAAATCCTCTATAATTTTGGCGGGTTCTACGCCGATGCGGATTCGACTGCATTACGCCGCCTTGAAGATAAGCTTTTTGAGACGGATTTTGTGGCATGCTGGTCCGGCGAGAAGTATACGCCCGGTCTTGTGGCCAATGGATTTCTTGCGGCAGCTCCAGCGCACCCAATCCTGGAAGGCATGATCTCAGAGCTATCCGCCATAACCAAATGGCCGCGCTTGTGGCGCTGGCGAAAATTCAAATTTAAGGACGTATCGGCAGCAGAGGTGACTGGCCCGGTGCTGCTTTCCAGACACCTCCAGGGTGTATCGAATGTAACGATTTTGCTATCGGGGTTGTTCATTCCCGAGCATTACTCAGGGTCGAACCCCCAGCCGGAACCGCCTTACGCGACGCATCATTGGGGTTCAATGCACAAGTCCCGCGGCCTCAAAAACACCAAGCTTTATGCAACGCATCCCTATCCGGTCCCCGTCTCGTAACAAGGCTGACAGGCGTTGAAACATGGGCCGCAGAAATTTGAGCCGCTAGCGCGGCCCCGCTTTTTCTCCTATGTAACGGGAACGGACGGCGATCCCTGGAGACGAGCGATGACGGATATGCGCGAGGCACGGCACATCACGGTTCCGGTGGATATTGGCGGCGTCAGCGTCGGCGGCGGCGCGCCTGTCGTAGTGCAGTCCATGACGAATACCGACACTGCGGACGCGGACGCAACCGCGCGCCAGGTGGCGGACCTCGCCCGCGCCGGCTCCGAACTCGTGCGCATCACGGTTGACCGGGACGAGGCTGCGGCGGCCGTCCCCCAGATCCGCGACAAGCTCGCCAGGATGGGCGTGACCGTGCCGCTCGTTGGCGACTTCCACTACATCGGTCACAAACTCCTGGCCGATCACCCGGCCTGTGCCGAGGCGCTCGCGAAATACCGTATCAATCCCGGCAATGCCGGTTTCCGCGACAAGCGCGCGAAGCAATTCTCGGAAATCATCGAGATCGCGCTGAAGCACGGTAAGCCCGTGCGCATCGGCGTGAACTGGGGCAGCCTCGATCAAGAGCTGCTCACCCGGCTCATGGATGAGAACGCGGCGAGCGCTAAGCCTAAGGACGCGCGCGAAGTGCTGCATGAGGCGATCGTGCAATCTGCGGCGCTTTCGGCGGATCTGGCCGAGCGGCTGGGAATGGGCCGCGAGAAGATCGTGCTTTCGGCGAAGGTCAGCGCCGTTCAGGATCTCATCAGCGTCTACACCCTGCTCGCTTCGCGCTGCAATTATGCGCTGCATCTCGGTTTGACGGAAGCAGGCATGGGATCGAAGGGCATTGTGGCCTCGTCCGCCGCCATGGGCATTCTCCTGCAGAAGGGCATCGGCGATACGATCCGCGTCTCGCTCACGCCGGAGCCGAACGGCGCGCGCACCAAGGAAGTTGAGGTGGCGCAGCAGATCCTGCAGACCATGGGTTTCCGCACCTTCGTGCCGGTTGTCGCTGCCTGCCCCGGCTGCGGGCGGACGACCTCCACGCTGTTCCAAGAGATGGCGCGGGACATTCAAAACCATCTGCCTCGCCAAGATGCCGGAATGGCGCAAAACCTATCCAGGCGTTGAGACGTTGAACGTGGCGGTGATGGGCTGCATCGTGAACGGCCCGGGCGAGTCGAAGCACGCCGATATCGGCATTTCCCTCCCCGGCACAGGCGAGTCGCCGGCCGCGCCGGTGTTCATCGACGGCCACAAGGCCGCGACGCTGCGCGGGCCAGCCTTGGCGCAGGACTTTATGGCGATGGTCCAGGATTACATCGAGAAGCGCTTCGGAAAGGCAGGGCGTCAAGCCGCGGAGTAGCAGCGGGCGCTGTTAGAGCGAATGCGTTGAGCCGTCGTCATCGCGAGGCCGCTTTTGCGGCCGTGGCGATCCATAGCAGTATCAGAGACTTGACCCTGGATTGCTTCGCTTCGCTCGCAATGACGGCGAGCATACCGGGTCTATTCGACCGGAAGTCCGGCAGCCTTCCATTCCGGAAATCCGTCCTCAAGCCGGCGGACTTTGAAGCCATGCTCGCGCAGTAGCGCAACGGCTTCGAAGGCCAGCACACAATAGGGGCCGCGGCAATAGGCGATCACTTCCCGGTCCTTCGGCAAGCTCCGCAATTGCCGCGTCAGTTCGCGAAGAGGGATATTGACCGCGCGCGGCAAATGGCCTGCCGTGAATTCATCTTCGGGGCGCACGTCGAGCACCGTCACCAAACCTTGCTTAAGCCTTTGGGCCAGTTCCTTGCGTGAGACAGGCTCAAGGGCGTCGCGCGCGTGAAAATAGGTCCGGACGGCCTCCCGGACCTCGGCCAGGTTTTGCCCGGCGATGCGCTGCAGCGCGGCGACCGCTTCGAGCACGGCCGGATCGCTCAGCCCGTAGAGAATACGCTGGCCCTCCCGCCGCGAAGTAAGCAGGCCGGCCTGGCGCATCAGCCGGAGATGCTGGGAGGCGTTGGCGACCGTGAGCCCGGCGCGTCCGGCGAGCGCCTCGACGCTCAGTTCTCCCTGCGCGAGCAGCTCAAGGATTTCCAGCCTGTGCCCATGGCCGAGCGCCTTTGCGACCCCGGCAAAGCTCGCGAAGAGGGCGCGCTTGGGATTTTTGCTTGACATGCGTCCACCAATGTTAAATATTCTACAGAATAATTGAATATAGAGGCCAGCTTGTCAAGCGCGAGGCCTCGGCTTGGGCGGCGAAGTCGCGAGAATTGTGTCATGAGACTAATCGCTTATACCGCGCTGACCGTACTGTGTGCGCTGCCAGCAGCGGCTTGGGCCCAGGGGCCTGGGTCTTGGGATATGCATGACTGGACGAGATGGGGCTGGGGAGGCATGTGGATGGGTCCGCTGTTCATGATCGCGCTGCTGGCGCTGTTGGTTGCGGTCATTGTGGCATTGGTGCGGTGGATGGGCGGAGACATCAGGGACAGAGGCGGGCGGGCGCGCACGGCTCGCGACATTCTGGATGACCGTTACGCCCGCGGCGAGATCGACCGGGAAGAATACCTGCAACGGCGAAACGACATCGGGGGCCAGCCGTGACGCGAGTCTGCGGAAAAACCGAACATCGTAACCAGCCAGTCAAGCCCATAGTTCCGGGCAAGCCGGCCAAAACGCGGAGGCGTTCATGATCCTGCGTCAGTTCCTGCACTGCGATCCTGTCGGGATTTCCTATATCTTTGGCTGCGGTGGAAAGGCCGCGGGTGCCGTGGTGGACCCGGCAGGCAGCATCGCGCCTTATCTCGATGCGGCGCGGGAAACCGGAATGCGGATTTTATACGTCATCGACACGCACGTTCACGCCGATCACCTGTCGGCGGGGCGGGAGCTCGCCGAAGCCGCCGGCGCCGAATATGTGCTGTTCGCCGGAGCGGACGCAACGCCGGCCTTCCGCGGCGTCCGTGACGGCGACGTGCTCGAGCTTGGTAATGTCACGGCTAAGATTCTGCACACGCCGGGCCACACGCCCGAACATATTTCCCTGCTCGTTACCGACCGGAGCCGCTCTGAAGAACCTTGGTTCGTGTTCACCGGCCACACGTTGATGGTGGGCGATGCCGGCCGGACCGAACTTGCCACGGCGGTCGAAGAAGGCGCGCGTGATCTTTTCCGCAGCCTTCAGCGGCTGAAGGCTTTGCCGGACTATGTAGAGATCCTTCCGGGCGCATTCGCCGGGTCCGTCTGCGGACGGCGCCTGAGCGGCAAGCCCATGTCAACCATCGGCTTCGAGCGCAGGCACAATGAGGCGTTCCAAATCGGCGGCGAAGACGAGTTCCTGCGCTTCATGCAGAGCGATATTCCACCGCCCCCGCCGCACGCAGCCGAGCTTCGCGCCGCCAATGCCGGACGGCGGGCGGCGTAACCTGCAGCCCTCTATGGCAGCGGAGAACCAAGAATGAATGCCCTGTTCATCCTGAACGATCCGCCCTACGGCACGGAGCGCTGCTACAACGGCCTCCGGCTCGCCAATGCTCTCCTGAAGGCGGAGCCCAAGGCCGGGGTTACGGTATTCCTCATGGCCGATGCCGTCTTCTGCGCCAAGAAGGGGCAGAAGACGCCCGAAGGCTATTACAACCTCGAACGCATGCTGAAGCGCTTTGCAGCGGGCAATCATAAGCTTCTTCTATGCGGGGCCTGCATGGATGCGCGCGGTCTGACGGAAGCCGAACTCATTGACGGCGCACGCCGCAGCTCGATGGACGAATTGGCCGCCGCCACGCTTCTGGCAGATAAGGTGTTGGTGTTCTAGCAGGCGGCAAGAGGGAATGCGGACGATAGACCGCGTGGCGGTGGTGCCGGGAAGCGTCTCGCATCGGGGGCGGGAACGAGGCCGTGGAGATGAAGCAAATTTATCTGGACTATAACGCGAGCACGCCTATCGACCCCGCCGTTGCAGCGGTCATGCGGCCATTTCTTGAGAAGGACTACGGCAACCCTTCAAGCGGCCATTGGGCCAGCGTCCGGGCGAAGGCCGCCTTGGAGAACGCCCGCGGACAAGTTGCAGCCCTCCTTGGCGCCGAAGCGGACGAAATCGTGTTCACAAGCGGCGGCAGCGAGGCGAACAATCTCGCGCTCAAGGGCCTGTTCTTCCAGCGCCGCGATCGCCCCTCGCACATTATCACGTCCCAGATCGAGCACCCCGCAACGCTTGAGCCATGTCATTTTCTCGAACGCCTGGGCGCCAGGGCGACCTACGTCCCGGCCGATGGCACTGGCCTTACCGATCCTGACGCCGTCCGCAAGGCCATCACCAAGGACACGTTTCTGATCAGCATTATGCACGCGAATAACGAGGTTGGCACCATCCAGCCAGCCGGCGAAATCGCGCAGATCGCCCGCGAGCATGGCATCCCCTTTCATACCGATGCGGCTCAGTCCGTTGGCAAAATACCGGCAAGGGCAAACGAACTGGGCGTGGACCTTCTTTCCGTCGCGGGCCACAAGCTTTACGCGCCGAAGGGGATCGGCGCCCTTTATATACGCCGCGGAATTGCCGTCGAGCCGCTCATCCATGGCGCGGGCCACGAGCGAGGGCGGCGCGCCGGCACCGAAAGTGCGTTATTGGCAGCGGCCCTCGGCAAGGCGTGCGAGATCGCACAGCCCTGGATCGGCATGCCCGGCGTGCAGCGCCTGCGGGATCTGTTCTGGGACCGTCTGCGAACCGCGTTCGGCAGCCAAGTCATCCTCAACGGCCATCCCGGGCGGCGTCTGCCGAATACGCTCAATGTCTCGTTTGTGGGCCGCAATGGCGCCGAAGTTCTCGCGCGCATGCCGGCTGTCGCCGCGTCCACCGGCTCAGCCTGCCATTCCGGTGAGATCACACTGTCTCCCGTGCTGAAGGCGATGGGCATCGCACCCGAGGCCGGCATGGGGGCCATCCGTTTCAGCCTTGGGCGCAGCACCGCGCTGGAAGAGATCGAAGAGGCCGCCGCTGAGTTGCGCCGGGTGCTGGCATGAGTCATGCGGACGTGCCCACGGCCATCGGCCCCGGCGCTTACGCCTCTTGGCGCGCGACATCGCTCGGCGCCATCACCGAGGCCATCGAGCTACGTGCGATCCTTGGCCTGATGGGTGAGCTTCGGGGCGCCCGCGTTCTCGATGCCGGTTGCGGCGACGGTGCGCTGGTCCGCGCTGCGGCATCACGGGGAGCGGAGGTAACCGGCGTCGATCCCGATCCGGCGATGCTCGCTGCCGCGCGCTCGCGTGCGGCGGGGGCAGGGCTTAGGGCGGTCTTCCTTGAGGGACGAGTGGAACGGCTTCCTTTCCCCGATGCATGCTTCGATGTGGTTGCTTCGGTCACCGTTCTTTGTTTCGTGCCAGATGCGGCGAGCGCCATGCGCGAAATGGCGCGTGTGCTCCGGCCGGGCGGGTGTCTTGTAATCGGCGAACTCGGCCGCTGGAGTTCCTGGGCGGCGCTCCGGCGCGTGCGCGGCTGGCTCGGTTCAGAAACCTGGAAGGCGGCGCGCTTTCGCTCCGCCGCTGAGCTGCGTGCGCTCGCCGCGCAGGCCGGGCTTACGGTCACTGCAATCCGAGGCGCTGTGTTTTACCCGCCCATAGGCATGCTGGCGCGTGCCTTGGCGCCCATCGATCCGTGGCTCGGCCGTCTCACGGCCTGCGGCGCGGCATTCATCGCCCTGCGCGCGGTTGCAACCGGCGACGGCAGAAGAGAATAACAGGAGAGAATGAGCATGCCGGCAGAATCATCCGCCCCCGCGTCATCCACCA
The DNA here is from genome assembly GCA_964498645.1 of uncultured Rhodomicrobium sp. Lineage (GTDB taxonomy): Bacteria > Pseudomonadota > Alphaproteobacteria > Rhizobiales > Rhodomicrobiaceae > Rhodomicrobium. The sequence goes on from CAZCIF010000006.1 coordinate 7,316, forward strand.
TCCGCCTCGGCCTCCGCGAGAACTGGCAGCAGTTCTCGCTCCTCGTCCTTATCAATGCCTTCGTCGGTGGCATGGTGGGCTTGCAGGGAACGGTAGTCCCGCTGATCGGCTCCGAAGAGTTCAAGATCGCTTCCACCACGGCCGTCCTCTCCTTCATCGTCAGCTTCGGCGTTATCAAGGCCATCGCCAATCTGGTCTCCGGGCATTTTGCCGATGTTTACGGCCGCAAGCATATGCTCGTTCTCGGCTGGCTCCTCGGCCTGCCGGTTCCGTTCATGCTTGCCTGGGGCCCGAGCTGGAGCTGGATTATCGCGGCGAACGCACTGCTCGGCGTCAGTCAAGGCTTCGCCTGGTCGATGACGGTCATCATGAAGGTCGATCTCGTCGGTCCCAAATCGCGCGGGCTCGCCGTTGGGCTCAATGAATTCGCGGGTTATCTCTCCGTCGGCCTCACAGCCTTCTTCGTCGGCTATATCGCCCAACGCTACGGTCTCCGGCCGCAGCCCTTTTACCTCGGCATGGGCTACGCGGCCCTCGGGCTCATTCTCTCCACTCTGCTCGTGCGAGATACCCGCCATCACGTTGGCCTCGAAATCTCCCGCCATGCGTCACCGGGTGAGGCAATCGGGTTCTGGGAGGTCTTCCGGCGCGCCTCGTTCGGGGACCGCAATCTCTTCGCGGCATCGCAAGCCGGACTGGTCAACAATTTGAACTTCGGAATGAGCTGGGGCATTTTCCCGCTATTCTTCGCGAGTTTCGGTCTCGCCGTCGAGCGGATCGGCATTCTCAATTCGGTCTATCCTGCGGTGTGGGGTGTGCTGCAAACCGTGACCGGGCCGTTGAGCGACCGTTGGGGCCGCAAGGGTCTGATCATGGCTGGGATGTGGGTGCAAGCGAGCGGTCTTTTCTTAATTGCCGCCACGGGAAGCTTCGGCTGGTGGCTGCTCGCCAGTGCGCTGCTCGGACTTGGGACCGCGATGGTCTATCCGACGCTCATCGCTGCCGTCTCCGATGCCTCCCATCCCTCGTGGCGGGCGCGCTCGCTCAGCGTCTACCGTTTCTGGCGTGACTTGGGCTACGCAATCGGCGCGCTCTCCGCCGGGATCCTGGCCGACTTGTTCGGTGCCGCCTGGGCGATCGCCGCTATCGGCGCCGTTTCAATTGCCTCGGGAGCGATAGTCGCCGTCACCATGACCGAACCCCGGCATTGAAATGAATCCGGCCGATATGTTAGCCGTCATCGCGAGGCGATCCAAAGTAACATCGAAGACTTAGCCCTGGATTGCTTCGCTTCGCTCGCAATGACGGCGAGTTCGAGGGATCGGGCAGATGACAGCGCGGCGCCACCGGCCGTCATAGGGCGCTTCAATGCTGCGGCTTCGGAACCGCTTTAGTTTGTGCGTTCGCCGGCGTTTTGGCCGGTTTCGGCGCTTCCGCCGGCTTAGCGGCCGCCGCCGCTGCCGCCGAAGCCTGAGTGGCGGGCGGTGGCACGGCATCGACCGCGATGCCGGCGATACGCCACGCGCCGTCGAGCTGCACGAAGGCCAATTCGAAGTGAATCCGCAAAGGCTGCGTCGGGAAATCGCCAACCAGCACCAGCTCGTTGTTCTTGTTCAGTTCGGGATTTTTCGTCAGATTGGGAGCAAGCAAAAGAGCCGGGCTCAAATTTATTTTCCGCGCTCTCAGATTGGCGAATACGCCCGCGAGGGCCGTTTGATCGAACTGCTCGCGGAACACCGGTGTCCCCAAATCCCGAAGCACGGAATAGTTTCCCGTGACATTCGCCTGGTGAAGCGCCGTCACAGCTCCCTTGATCATAAGGGTCAGGGTGACAACGTCTATCTTCATTACCCCTTGCGCGGCCGGCTGAGCCTGTTGGGCTGCGGCGGACTGAGCGCCCAGGATCAACGCAGCCATCAAAGCCAAGCGCGAGAGAAAGAGCATCGCTTTACCCGAAACAGAAAGGGTTGCCGTAAGACAGGCAACCCTATGCGTGGTGGTTCATTAAGGTCAAGCCTGCGGACCGTCATCGCGAGGCGCTTTAGCGCCGTGGCGATCCAAAGCAACATCAGAGACTTGGCCCTGGATTGCTTCGCTTCACTCGCAATGACGAAGCGACGGTGAGCGCGCAACGCGCTCCCCGCAGCTTGACTATTTCAGGGTATGAGGCCTGCCGCCGAACCCGATGGTGACGCCAGCCTTGCCGGCAACGTTGTGGTGGCTCGTGCCCATGCCGACACCACCGTCGAGCGTGACCGTCGTCCCATCGCCGAACACGTCTTGTGCGACGACGCCGGCGACGCTGAGGCCGAATGCGCTCTTGCTCTCATACTCACCCCAGCCGGCGCGGATCGCGAAGGTCTGACCGGGCAGGAATATCGGTTGAGAGATCGCAAGCGCCAGCGCCGTGCCTTCGAATGCCTTGCTGTCGCCCGCGTCGACATAGGCCTTGTTCGCGGCATCCGTGCCGATGATTGGCGTTGCGACATCATGCACAACATTGCCGCCCATGCTGACGTCGGTGCCCGGGCTGATGGTCAGGTTGTTAGAGATGTTCGCGCCGCCATAGAGGTTCGAAGCGCCGTTCACATTCAGATCGCCCGTTACGCGGGCATTGCCGCTGACGTGCAGGCCGTTATTAACGCGCAGGCCGTTATTGATGATCGCGCCGCCATCGACTTGCAAGGCGGCGTTGGTGCTGTTAAGGCCGCCACCATTTCCGGCATATGTGCCGTTGACCGTGACAAACCCGCCATTGATCTCCGTTGAGCCAGACCCGGCGAGCGAGGACTGGATCTGGGCGCCATTGATCGACGTCTGATTACCAGCCAGGCCAACCGTTGCCGACGTTCCCACCGTAACAACGCCATCTGTGACGGCCGTCGTGCCGGCAGCCGTGCCATCCGTGACCGTAACGGTCATCCCGTTGAACGTGGCTTGGTCTCCGGCCGCATCCAAGACGATGGAATGTCCATTGCCGGATTGGGTGATAACGCCCGTTGTGGCGTCAATCGTGGTCGTATTGCTGGCTGAATTGAAAACCGCGCCGCCGTTGAACGTGGCGAGGCCGGTCACGTTGGCGTTGCCATTCACGTTCGCGTCGCCGTTGACATTGATGTCGCGATTCACGTTGACGTCGCGATTTACGTTGACGTCGCGGTTCGCGTTGACGTCACGGTTTGCGTTCACGTCACGGTTTGCGTTCACGTCACGGTTTGCGTTCACGTCGCGGTTCGCGTTGACGTCACGGTTCGCATTGACGTCACGGTTCGCGTTGACGTCACGGTTCGCATTGACGTCGCGGCCCACATTGACATCGCGGCCTACATTTACGTTACGACCCACGTTGACGTTGCGGCCCACATTCACGTTACGGTCTACATTGACGTTACGGCTTACGTTGACGTTACGGTTCGCATTGATGTCGCCAGTCACGTCCAGCGTCCCGCCAATCGCCGCATCGTTGTTGACGGTCAGGCTACCGGTCGTGGTGTTGCCGGTCACGACCGCATCGCCGTTGGTTTGCGTGCCGCCGTTGAATGTGGCAAGGCCCGTGGTCGTCGTCGTGCCTCCGAAGGTGGAGTTGCCGGTCACGCCCAGCGACCCGGTCTGGGTGTTGCCCGTTACAACCGCATTGCCGTTGGTTTGCGTGCCGCCGTTGAATGTGGCTTGGCCGCCGAAAGTAGAGGTGCCCGTCACGTTCAGCGTGCCGGTGGTGGTGTTGCCCGTGACGACGGCACCGCCTTGCAATTGCGACAGGCCGGTTGCTTTCAATGTGTTGAGCTGGGTGTTGCCGGAAACGTTCAGCGAGGTAAGGGAGAGGTCAGTGCGGGTGGCGAGATCCCCATCGCCGTCCGCCGTGACCACGCCAAGTGCGGGGGATTGGGTAAGTTTGCTGGCGTTAGAATTGATCCCAGCGAACCTATAAGTGTTGCTCACACCTCCGATCGCGACCTGATTTTGTGCTGTAGTGTTGACGCCGTAACCGAAGGCGATGGAGTTATTATATTTTGCTTTCGCGTCCGTGCCGATGGAAATCGTGTTGCTCGCCGTCAAGCGGTTGAAATTGTTGATGCCCCCTCCCGCATTGGACCCCAGTGCAATATTATCGGAGCCGTTGACGTATCGGCCGGCGAAATTTCCAATTGCGTTGTTGCGCAAGCCGCCGACATATAGGCCCGCATTAGGCCCCATTGCGTTGTTGTTGTTGCCGGTGACGTATTCGCCCGCAAAAGTTCCGCTTGCGTTGTTGTAGGAGCCGCTGACGGAGTAGCCAGCGCTATATCCGCTCGCGTTGTTCCAGGAACCGCTGACGGAGCCGCCCGCGCCCTTGCCGAAAGCCTGGTTGGCCTGCGCTAGGCCCGATGAGCCAAACCCCGCAAAATTTCCGACAGACGTCGAATCATCGCCGTAAGCAACAGCGTTGACGCCGCAGGCCGTATGGGTGCTTAGATTAACTCCTCCAACAGCGCTGCCGACGCTGCAAACGGCTTGGGCGTGTGCATCAACTGCCGAAGATAAAACGAAGACAATACCCAACCCGGCGAGCAGCGCCATGCGGGACGAGCCGTAGGCAACGCCTACTTTAGTCCAGTTAGACATGATTGGCCCCACACCAAAAGATTTTAACATTACTTTTGGGAATTGGAATGCCTCCCGGCGCCTGAAGCGGCGGCTGCCGTCCAACTCCTTCGCTGGCGATAAGACCACGCCTATCCAGTTTCACGCAAGGTTCAAACAGCTAATTTGGGCGGGTTATCGGGAAAACCTTTTCAAGGGGATGCAAAGAGGCCACAGAGTCCACAAAGTGCTAGCCTCGCAGGCGGAGCAACGTCATTGCGAGCGAAGCGAAGCAATCCAGGGCTAAGGCTCTGATACTGGATTGGATCGCCACGGCGGCAATAGCCGCCTCGCGATGACGGCGGGGTACATTCGCCGGGTTCGCTCCAGCCGCCCTGCCTGTCAGCACAATTCGGCGATGGCCGCTCGAAGCTCTTCGATGCCGCGCCCTTCAACCGCCGATGTCGCCAGCACAATTGGATGCGCGGCAGGGTGCTTGCGCAGCTCCGCTTCGGTCTCGCGGATAACCTCGGCGAGATCGCCGGACTTGGGCTTGTCGGCTTTGGTCAGCACCGCCTGATAAGACACGGCCGCCTTGTCGAGCATGGTCATGATCTCGCGGTCGGAAGGCTTCAGGCCGTGGCGGCTGTCGATGAGGAGCATGACGCGCTTGAGCTGGGGCCGCCCGCGCAGGTAGTCGTGAATAAGCTGCGTCCAGCCCTTCACGAGCGATTTCGGCGCTTTGGCGTAACCATAGCCCGGCATGTCGACGACAAACAGGCTTTCGCCCACGGCGAAATAGTTGAGTTCGCGGGTACGGCCCGGCGTGTTCGAGACGCGGGCGAGGCTCCGGCGCCCGAGCAGCGCGTTGAGCAGGCTCGATTTGCCCACGTTGGAGCGGCCGGCGAAAGCGACCTCGGCCCGGTCTCCGGGAGGCAGCCCGCTAACATCGGCCACGCCAAGGACGAAGCTCGCGGGTGCCTTGAAAAGTTCGAGGGCGCGAGCGGAAACCGCTTGCGCCTCTGCCTCGTCTCCAGCTGGCACCTCAGCCTCACTCAGCCGGCGTGCGGCTTCGCCCGGAATTCTTGAATCGCGATCCCACCTGCCGCACGCGGCCATGCATCGTCTTGATGCCGACATTGTGCATGATGTCGATCTCGACCCCTTGCCGCTTCATGATGTAGGCCTGCTGCGCGAAGGACAGGATGTTGTTCCAGGTCCAGTACAGCACCAAGCCCGCCGGGAAAGCGGCCAGCATGAAGGTGAAGACTACAGGCATCCAGTTGAAGACCTGCTGCTGAATCGGATCGGGCGGCGTCGGATTCAGCCGCATCTGGACCCACATCGAGATCCCCATCAGAAGCGGCAAAATGCCCAGCATCGGCACCCATACCGGCGGGGTCCATGGGATGAGACCGAACAGGTTGACGATCGTCGTGGGATCCGGCGCGGAAAGGTCCTTGATCCAGCCGACGAACGGTGCGTGGCGCATTTCAATGGCGACGAGCAGCACCTTATAAAGCGAGAAGAACACCGGGATCTGGATGAAGATGGGCAAGCACCCGGCCATCGGGTTGACCTTCTCCTTCTTGTAAAGCTCCATCAGCGCCTGCTGCTGCCTTGCCCGGTCTTCCTTGAAGCGCTCCTGAATTTTCTTCATTTCCGGCTGGAGCTTCTTCATCTTGCTCATGGCCTCGAACGACTTGTTCGCCAGCGGGAAAAAGACGAGCTTCACGATCACGGTCGTGAGCAGGATGGCCACGCCAAAGTTCCCGACGAGCTTGTACAGGAAGTCCATCAGGTAGAACATCGGCTCGGTGAGGAAGAAGAACCATCCCCAGTCCACGAGCTTGTTGAAGCGGTCGATGCCGAGAGCCGACTTATAGTGATCGAGGAGCTTCACCTCTTTCGCCCCGGCAAAGAGCCGGTTGGTGATACTGTCCGTTCCCCCCGGCGCGACGGTTACCGGCTGTTCCAGGTAGCCCGCATAGAACTGCTTTTTCTCATTGCCGAACATCTGGGCGTCATAGGGCACGGACTGATTGGGAACGAGCACCGCCGCCCAATATTGATCGGTAAATCCGAGCCAGCCGCCCTTGCCGGCGAAGGTCTCTTTTGCGGAATTCGTCGCCGGGTTGTAATTCTTGAGCGCCGAGGAGTAGGTCAGCTCTTTCAAGCCGGTCTCGCCGAGTACGCCGATCAGTCCCTCGTGCAGTACCGAAAAGCCTATCGTCTTCGGCTCGGTCAGGCGCGCGACTTGCCCCCAGGGGCGTAAGCTGACCGGCTGGCCGGTCTTGTTCTCGACCTCATCGGAAATGGTGAACATATAATAGTCATCGACCGAGACCGTCCGCTTGAAGATCAGGCCGGCGCCATTGTCGTAACGCAGCACGACCGGATGGGACGGGGTCAGAGGGCCCGTGCCTACCTGCTCCCAAAGAGTGTTTTCGCCGGGCAAAACAACGCCCGGCTGGTTCGTCCACCAGCCTGTTATGGTGAAATAAGGCTCGGGGCTTCCCGAAGGCGAGAGCAGCACGACCTTTGGGCTGTCCGGGTTTACGGTTTCCGTGTAGTGACGCAGAACGGCGTCGTCGATCCGCCCGCCCTTCAAATTGATGGAGCCAAGAAGCGCGGGCGTTTCGATCTTAACGCGGGGAGATGCGGCAAGCGCGGCGTCGCGCGTGGCATAGGTTGCTGCTGGCGCGGGCGCTGGTGCAATGGCTGGCGATCCTGTCTCTGCGGGTGCGCCTGGAGCATTGGCCTCGCTCGGGGCTGGCTTTGGCAGATTGCGCGTCGCCTCGATCGACTGCTGCTGGCGTGCTTTCTCTATCGGCCTCAGATAGAAAAAGTTCCAGCCAAAGAGAACCGCAAGCGAAAGCACAATGGCAAGAATAAAGTTTCTGTTGTTTTCCATAACCCGCTCAAGGAGAATGTCAAATGCGAGGAAAGCGTCCGCGCGTCGCCGGCGCGGCGTTTATAGGATAGGGTGACGATCCCCACCGGAGCGCGCAGGCTGGCCCACTTTATGGAACGCCATCCGCATATCCGCAAGTAGTTCTGCGAAATTTCTGGTCAAGGCAGCGCCGCGGCCAATGATCACGTAGTCGAAATTTGCTTGCGCATTTGCGGGGAAGGTAAGCCGCACGGCCTCTTTGAGGCGGCGGCGGGCGCGGTTGCGGTCCACGGCCATGCCTCTCTTCTTTGCGCCGGAGCTTTCCTTCGAGACAGCCTTGCTCGAAACCGTGAAGCCGAAGCGCGGGCCACCACCCTCATCGCCGGCGCGGGCGAGGCCCTGCAAGATGAAGGCGGGCGTTACCCATTTGCGCCCCTTCTGCACGCGCTGAAACTCCGCGCGCGTCTTGAGCGTCTCCACGGCCTATGGTTCAGGCGGATAGTTTCTTGCGGCCGCGGGCGCGCCTGCGCTGGAGCACCGCGCGGCCCTGTTTCGTCGCCATGCGTGCGCGAAACCCATGCTTCCGCTTGCGGCGCAAATTGCTGGGTTGATATGTTCTTTGCGTCATAACGGGCCTTCTTCCTGGAACGATGCTTGCGGGATTGAACTTATAGATAGGGTGGTTCGGGTGGCCGCGTCAAATGGAGGGAGAGAACGAGGGCGCCGGTGAAGCCCGGCGCTTTCGGAGCAAGTGGGCCAGCCTCTCCAGCACGATCCCGAAAATGCGTGAAGTAAAGGCGCGTCTTAGAGGCGTCTGGTGTGCCGCCGGAGAGGCATCTGCTCGAGAAAAAAATGTACGCAGGAGGCCTGTTATGACGATGAAGGCTCATTGCCCCTTTTTCGAGTGCATCCCTTGTTCAATTTTGGGTTCAAGAAGAGTGGCTCGGATATCATTCAGTACCTGCCGGAAATTCTCAAAGTGTGAGGGGTCTCGAACCAAATTGCATACGTAATTGGCAAAATCCGTCTTCCGCAGTTCCTTGATTTGGCTCTTAGTAGAGCCCCTTAATCGATCCTTGGTCACATAAAATTCATCGGTGAACAGTTCGGGCGGCAAGAGATTTTCAGGCCCATCGTTACAATGCGGGTGATCATCGACTAATGGCAAGATTCGGACGGAGAGCTTGCCACTCGTGAAGGGCGTCGCTCCCACATCCCGGACCGAGTTCTGATCGAAAAGGCAAAGCACTAAGCGTCCCAACAAAGGTTGGGATACACGGTAGATTTCGACCGCCTTCTTCAGTTGGCCTTGACCGCTAGTCTTCCTTTTTGATGTGTCAAGCTCGCCGATCCATTTAAATTCGACCTGCTCAACTATATCGGCGTAACCCAAAAGTTCGGCAGCCGTTCGAAAATAAATAGGGTCCGTCTGCCCTTCTCCAATGACAAGCGGCTTCCCATCAGAACCAACTTTCTTAAGGGTCTCCTCAAAGGCTTTCGTAGACTGGTATATTTCAAAAGATCGGAGAAATTCGCCGTATCGTTCCGCGCTAATCAGAGACGCCGTCGGCATTTCAAGGATTTGAAATCCTTCCGAACCGAACCGCTTCTCCATGCCAAGCGGCGGGAGTGGCGAATGACTAGTTACGATAAACTGTATCTTGGGAAACATTGCCATCAGTTGCGGCACCGCTTCGTACTGAAGATCGGCGTGCAAATGAGCGTCAATCTCATCCACTAAGACTATGCCCGCAGCATTTCTGGCAATTGCCACCGGCTGCATGTGCGTTCCGTAACGGAGGGCGGTACCGAATATGCTGAGAAGGGTCGATTGCCCCGCAGACAGGTTATCCAGCGTAGGCAAAGCCGAGTGATTATCAAATGCAATCTGTATTCGGCGATCTCTTGCGGTCCGGTGAGTGCGCACGATGCGTGCATCTGGTCTCGCAAGTATTATCTGAATAATCCTGTCCAGCTCAAGCAGCGCCTCGTTCATATCGAGTGCATACCGTAATTCCGGCGGCAAGCCCCCTTCGACTTCTCGTCCAATAAGAGAAACGGCAGTCAGAGCATCTACGGATTGGTCGAGGATCAGGTCAATGATCCAGGGCTTAAGCATGGCTATGCCCTTTTGTACCGTGATCGGCTTGTTCAGCCGATCCGCGTACTGGATGTCTATCCGCGCGGGCGGATCTGCATCATCGAGACCCTCGTTAAGCCAATGAGGAATCTCATGACGCGAAGAGGGGAAATAAGCGTAAACATCGCTCCTGAAGCTCGTCTCAACGAGCGCGGGCTCGGCAATTGGAAGCTTCGGTTCCGTTGATCGGTTGGCCGAGTTCAGTTCTCCAAAGTCTTCCAGATCAGTGCTAAGTTGCTCGAACGGAACGTTTCCGCCCTGAGTACGAAAAAATGCGAGCTTATCTTCGTGTCGGAACCGAAGTGCAGCCAGCTCGTATGTTGCGCCCGCCAACCGTGTGCGGCCACCTACAATGCGGTAAAAGCTATGACCTGCATTTCGTGCGGGAAGGAGGTCCCTATAATGAATTGCGGCTAGTTCCATCAAGCCGTCCGCGATCACAGAAAGCAAATTGGTCTTGCCGCTTCCGTTGCTACCGACGATAATGACTGGCTTTGGTAGACCATCCGCATGGAACGGCAGTTCAAGAGAGCATCGCTCGGTCGGCCCGCTGTTAATCAAGAGTGCGCGCTGCAAATACATTGCAAAGCGTTAGCATAGGCCTCCCAAGTTCGATAGACGTGCAAATGTATGAGTTGTGGAAAATGTCTTCATCAAGAAGGAAGTGGCTATTTGCGTTCTGGAGTTCAGTAGTAGCCTTCCTGTCTGCGTTTCTATTCTAGGTCGCCAAAAAATGCTCCGGCCTTCAAGAGATCGACGATTCAGAGATCGTCATTCGGAAACAGCTAAGTTCAAAGGACGCAATCGCGCCCGCACGCCAGTGCTTGCCCGCCTGAAGGCGCTTCGCCGGGCGCTCCCCAAGGATTTTCGTTTTTGCCGGAATGAAGCAAATAAGCGCTAAGAGCTTCGCGACGATACTTTCACCGCCCAAGCTTAAGCCTTCGCCGACCCCAGCGCCGCGAGCCTGACACCCGCCCCCTCCAGCGCCGTGCGCACGGCGCTCGCCACAGCCACCGCCCCATCCTCATCGCCATGCACGCAAAGCGTGTCCACCTCAAGCTTTAGCCGGGCGCCGCTCGCGGTCACAACCTCTCCGTCGCGGGCGAGGCGAAGCGCCTGTTCCGCAGCCGCTGCTGGATCGCCGATCACCGCGCCCGGCGCCGAGCGCGGCGTCAGCGAGCCGTCATCCTGATACAGCCGGTCGCAGAACCCCTCCCGCGCATAGGCGAGCCCCGCCTTTTCCGCGGCTTTTTGCATTTCCGATCCCGGCAGCCCAACCAAAATCAGCTTCGCATCGACAGCCTTCACCGCGCGCGCGATGGCGGCGGCATAGGCCTCGTCCTTCGCGGCCATGTTGTAGAGCGCACCATGCGGTTTGACATGCCGCACGGGCGCGCCCGCATAAGCCGCGAGCGCCTGCAGCGCGCCAATCTGATAGGCGGTCTGATATTCGAGGTCGCGCGCATTCATGACGATGGGCCGGCGCCCGAAGCCCCACAGATCGTTGAAGCCCGGATGGGCGCCGAGGCCCACGCCGCGCTCCTTCGCCAGCATCGCGAGGCGGTGCATGATGGTGGCGTCGCCCGCATGGAAGCCGCAGGCGACGCTGGCCGAGGTCACGATGCCGAGCAGCTCCCCGTCGTGGCCGGTATTATAGGCGCCGAAGCCCTCGCCCATATCCGCGTTGAGATCGATGTGCATCGCGCTCTCCCTTCCCCGCGGGCGTTAGTCCGGCTCGTTAGCGTGGAATATAACGTCTTTGTTGCCGGATGCGATCCTCCACACAGGCGCCCTAGCCTTGCCGGCGCCGTGCCGGCGGGTTGAGATCGACAATGCGATAAATGCGGCGGCAGACGCCAATGATCTGTCCGGGATTGGCGTCTGTGATCCGGATCGTGCGGAAATTCGGATTGAGCGGCACGAGGTCTATGATGAGAGAGCCATCCCCCGCGCGTCCGGCTTCGCGATAGAGGCGGAACAAAGCCGCGCCCTCTTCTGGAACCAGCGCAAGCACGAAATCCGACGGGGCTGGAGACGCATCGATATCGATCAAAGCCTTGTCCCCCGGCTCGAAGGAGACAGGCTCATTGGGGTTCGACATCGATTTATCTTCAATCTCGATAAAGACAGCGCGCGCGGGAAGCGCCTCGTCGCCGGAAACAGGGATCGTGGCAGCCGGCATCGGCTCTAATCCAGAAGCAATGCGTTTGAGTTCCGCGAAATCTTCGAGGCCCACGAAAGGGATACGCCGAACCATCTTTGAAGATATCGCCTGCCCTCTATCCATTTTACTTAAATTATCACCTTTTCCAAAATATATATAATCCACGGTCACGTCAAAGGCTACCGCGAAAAGAATTGCTTGTTTCGGGGGAATGGCGCGCTCGCCGTTCTCGTAGTTCATGTAGCGGCTGTAATTCCAGCCGAATTTCCGCACGGCTTCGGTTGCACGCGCGAAGCCCGCGCCAATGCGAGCCCGGCGCAGGCGCTCCGCAATCGATTGAATCTCGTCAGGCGTCCAGTCCCGCATCGTGTTAATCCATGACTACACGCAATGTATAGAAGTTCCCCGATTTGAACAAACACCCCGGTGGCAGCCCTGAATTCGGGCGTGTAGATGCGCACAATATCCGTATCCCAAAGCCTGCATTTTCAAAAAATTGAAAATTTTTTTACACGTATTGTGTAACTATTTGCCCGGTTCGTGAAACATGACATCGGAATGTATTTTTCGCGTTCCATTGGTTAACGCCTGCACGTAAAGCGAGTCGCCCGTGTTGCACCATGTTCCTCTTTCAACATCGCCCATTTTCACATTTTGCGCAGCTTCGCTTGCCGCACCGCCTGCTCATGGAGGGCGGCGGCGCTGGACAACCGGAGAACTCACCGAAATCGTTGCCGCGCTGGCCACACTGCGGACAACCGACATAGCCCGGACGCTTGGCGTCAATCCCAAAGCGCTCCGTTCGGCCTTGAGGCGGCACGGCATTAGCCTTCGCGCACTCCGGCAGCAGGCAAGAAAGCAGGAGCAATCGGAGGGCACCGGCCTCGTCGTGCGCCGCTCGGCTCTGGCCCCATCCGCGGCTTATGGAGCTGCAGCCCTCGCTTTGCTGGCCGATGGAGCATGCCGCTGGCCTCTGGGCGACCCCGCGGAACCGGACTTCGCATTCTGCGCGGCCGAAGCCGCGGGCCGCAGCCCGTACTGCGAGCACCACCTTTCTCTAGCCTTCGATCGCGAGGCTCGCCGTGACCGCTAAAGCAAAAGCAAAAATTGCAAGAAGGAAACAGCGCCCGGATCTTTCCGAAGGCCCAACCGGCGAGCGTCTGCAGCACACGCCTTTCATGCGCGATAGGCTGACGCCGCCCGGCGCGCCCGCCGTGGCCCGGCACAGAACGCGCACGATCCTGACGCCGCTCGCGGTCCGCCAAGCGATCCTTGAAGATGCAGCGGCGAAGCCCGAGGCCGTACGCTTGCGCTCCTTGCGCCGCCGCTTGACCGTCCTCGACCGTGCGCTCTCAAGCTGCGAAGCCGGAATGCTGGAACGCTTGACCTCCTGCATCAACGGTCTGTCGAATGTGGGCTGCCTTGACTATTTGAAGTCCGAGGTCCGTTCCAGCCCTGTAGGACGCCTGCCCTTCAACGAAAATAAGCGCCGCGAAATCGCGGCAATGACCTTTGTGTTGAAGAGGCTGAGTTTCGCCTGCAGGTCCGCCGTGCTTGAGCTCGCCGCCCTTCTCGATCCAAGCCACAGCCTTGGGGCGTTCAAACCCAATGAAGAGTTTATCGAGTCCGTCCGTTCGGCTGCCGGGGCGGTCGTGTCACTCTATGAGGAATGGTCCCGGCAAGAACGCGAGCGTAGCAAATGAGACTATCGTAGGCGAACCGCAATCGAACCGCGGCGCCTAACCCAGCCTCATCCCGAGCTAGTCGCACCCTCATCCTTGTCGAAGGATGAAGCCAAAATTTCCCGTTCCCACAACCCGCTAGGGCAAACTTCGCGGGAATGACAATAATGGGTAATTGGTCACCGTTGGGCGCTTTGTATTATCGAGCTTTGGACCGGCCCAAGCCCCTGGTATACTCATGCGCCATGCTCGATTGGACTGATCCCATCTTACGCCTGACCGCTGCCACCGTGATCGGCGCCGCGATCGGTTTGGACAGAGACCTGCGCGGTAAGCCGGCCGGAGTCCGCACCATGGGCGTCGTTGCCCTTGGATCGGCGCTGATTGTGCTTGCAAGCCAATATCCGGCGGGCATACCAGACCCAGCCGCCGCTAGCCGCGTCATGCAGGGAATCATCACGGGGATTGGTTTTCTCGGCGCAGGCGTAATCCTCCGCGATTCCAGTGGAGGAAAGGTTCGCGGTCTCACTACGGCTGCGGTAATCTGGCTGACCGCTTGTATCGGTGCGGCGTGCGGATCGGGCGCGTGGACCGTTGTAGCTAGCGCCGCAGTGCTCGTTGCTCTGCTATTGGCATTCGGCAAGCCCCTCGAACGCGCCTTCGAAAGCAGCCCCACGGATGAAGACTATGATTAGGCCATACGAAGCCGCGCGGGAAGGAAGAGCGGAGCCGCCGCGCCAAAGCTGCAGGCTGGGCGCTCGCCGTGACGGCCGTGCGGGTTACTTGCGGTCGTGGAAATAGTCGTAAATCTGCTGCGCCATCGCTGTGCTGATCCCAGCCACGGCCTGCAGGTCCGGAAGGCCGGCGCGGCTGACCGACTTCGCCGAACCGAAATGCCTGAGCAGCGCACGCTTGCGCGAAGGGCCGATGCCGGGAATGTCATCGAGCGAGGTCTCGCTCATCGCCTTTTTGCGCTTCGCCCGGTGCGAGCCGATGGCAAAGCGGTGTGCTTCGTCGCGCAGGCGCTGGACGAAATAGAGCACCGGATCGTTGGGAGCGAGGCTGAAGGGCGGTTTGCCGGGCATGAAAAAGCGTTCGCGGCCAGCGTTCCGGTCCGGCCCTTTGGCGATGCCTGAGATAGGCAATCCATGGAGACCCAACCCGGCAAGCACCTCTTGAGCCGCGGAAAGCTGGCCAGCCCCGCCATCGATCAGCAAGAGATCAGGCCAAGCGCAGACATCGCCGCCTTGAGCCTCGGCATCGTCCCCGTTCCCGTTTTCGGCCGGTTCCCCGTTAGGAATAAACGGCACATCTTCAGTTTCGAAGTATTCGCCCCTCACGCTGTCCTTCTCCCCTTGGGAGAATGAACGATATTGTCCGCCCGGCACGCTCCCATTGCTCCGCGCAGTTTCAGCGGCGGGCAAGCCGTGCTCTTTGAGCAGCCGCTTGAACCGCCGCGTCAGCACCTCGCGCATCATGCCGAAGTCGTCGCCCGGCGTCAGATCGGCAGCTCTGATGTTGAACTTCCGGTATTGGTTCTTCACGAACCCTTCCGGCCCGGCCACGATCATGGCGCCAACGGCATTCGTGCCCATGATGTGCGAATTGTCGTAGACCTCGATCCGGCGCGGGGCGCGTTCAAGCCCAAACAGCTTGGCAACGCCGGCCAGCAGCTTGCCCTGGCTCGTGCTTTCCGCGAGCTTGCGAGCAAGCGCCTCCCGCGCGTTTTGGATCGCGTGCTCGACGAGCTCGCGCTTCTCGCCCCGCTTCGGCGTAATGACCTCAACCTTCCGCCCGAGCTTGGTGGACAGTGCTTCCGCGATCAGCGCTTGCTCCGGCACCGCCTCCGAAAGCAGGACGCAGCGGGACACGAGCTTGTCGTCGTAGAATTGCGAGATAAATGAGCCCAGCACCTCCGCCACGCTCAGGCTGCGATCGGCGCGCGGAAAATAAGCGCGGTTGCCCCAATTCTGGCCGTTGCGGAAAAAGAAGACCTGTATGCAGGTCTGGCCGCCCTCCTGTGCAATCGCGAACGCATCGGCTTCTTCCACGCCACGCGGGTTGATGCCCTGATGCGCTTGGATATGGGCCAGCGCCCATAGCCGGTTCCGGTATTTTGCAGCGCGCTCGAATTCAAGCTTATCCGCTGCCTCCTCCATGAGCGCATTGAGCTTTTTCTGCACGGCGTCGGTCTTGCCGCACAGAAAAGCCGTCGCTTCATCGACGAGCTTTCCGTAGTCTTCGAGCGAAATTTCACGGGTGCAGGGCCCTGAGCAGCGCTTGATTTGATAGAGCAGGCAGGGCCGCGTGCGGCTTTCATAGACGCTATCGGAGCAAGAGCGGAGCAGGAAGGCCCGCTGCAGGGTATTGATCGTGCGGTTCACCGCTCCGGCACTTGCGAAGGGGCCGAAATAATCGCCTTTCAGCGTCCGCGCACCGCGATGCTTAGCAATTTGCGGCGCCTCCTGATCGCGGCGAATGACGATGTAAGGGAAGGATTTATCGTCGCGGAACGAGACATTGTAGCGGGGCTTGAAGCGCTTAATAAGATTGGCTTCGAGGAGGAGCGCCTCTGCCTCGGTTGCCGTGTTTACGAATTCCATCGACACCGTAGACCGGATCATCGCCGCGATGCGGTTCGTATGCCCAGCAAGCCGGGTGTAGTTTTGGACGCGGTTCTTCAGGTTCCGGGCCTTGCCGACATAGACGACCTCGCTTGCCGCATCGATCATGCGGTAGACGCCGGGGCCGGTCCCGAGATGCTTCACATACCGCGCGATCGCAGCCGGGCCGCCGCTGCGCTCATCGGCTTGCGGGCCGTCGAAGCCCAAGCCTGCGGAGCTGACTTCAATCTCGTCATCGATTTCGGACATAAAGCGTTATGTAACGCTGATATCGGGTGTTTGCCATAGGAGATGCTGACCCCCGTCAAGGGCGATCATTTGCCCAGTCATCGCGGGCGCACGCAGAATGAACAGCAACGCATCGGCGATTTCGTCCGGCCCCGTGCCATGGCCGAGAGGCATGGCGCTGCACTCCTGCTCGAACTCCTCCTCGCTTTGATAGATGTTACGAAGCGCCGGGCCGGGGCCGATGGCATTGACGCGGATTTTAGGCGCGAGGGCTTGCGCCATCGTTATTGTGGCCGCCCAAAGCGCTGATTTGCTGACCGCGTAAGAAAAGAAAAGCGGGTTTGGGCGCAGGACGCGCTGATCGATGATGTTGACGATGTTTCCGTTCGCTCCGTCCGGCAGTTGAGCCGCGAAGGCCCGCGCCAGGAAAACCGGCGCATCGAGGTTTGCGCCCATATGCGTCCGCCAGCTTTCAGCCGTCAGCGAGGGCAGGCGGTCATCGGCAAAATGCGAAGCGTTGTTCACAAGGCATGTCACTTTCCCTATGGTCCGGTTGATTTCGGGAACTAAAGCCTCAACCTCAGCGTGCTCCGTGAGCGATGCACGGAAACAAGCGGCGGTGACACCCATCCGCCGGGCCGCATCAACTGCGCTCTCCGCTTCAGCCTTTGATTTATTGTATTGAATTGCAACGGAAAAGCCGTTCTTGGCTAAAGCGAGCGCGATGGCCCTACCGATCCGGACAGCACCCCCTGTCACGAGCGCAAGTTTCATCGTCAGCCTACCCGTGGTTTTTGCGCAACTTCAACGTGAAGCCTCGCAAAAAAATCCCAAAAGTTGTTGCATTCTATCTGTGCTCGTAATAGTTGTATTTCCAACGGGGGCGCCGATGTAATGCGGTCTTGTGGCTCAGCCGGTTAACAAGGCCGATAGCTCAACTCATTGGAGAGCATACATAGGTTTTCTCGTTGATGGTCCCTGCCAATCCATGCCCAAGGATGGCTTCGATCATTTCCCTCTCAAGTGCCCAGAAGGCCGGACCCCTGCCCCACCCGGGTCCGGCCGCCTTTTTTATAATACGCTGGCACATCCCACAACTTCAAGATGAGAACGGTCAAACCCGCATCAGGTGCTGGTTCAACCTCTTATCGAGTGCGTTCCAACAGCGGCGAATGACTTCAACGGTCAAGATGTAGATCAGCGCCGCTCCGATATAGGCCTGGAAGTCGTAAGTTCGCTGAAACGCCATCTTCGCGGTCGCGAGCAGGTCGTAAACCGTAACAACGCTTGCTAACGCGCTTGCCTTCACCATCAGGATAAGTTCGTTGCCAAAGGGCCTGAGCGCATAACGCGCCGCCTGCGGGAAGATTATCCTGCGCGCGATCAGTACCGGCGGCATGGCCGCCGCTTGCGCCGCCTCGACTTGGCCGCAGGGTACGCTTCGGATCGCGCCAGCGAAAATTTCGGTTTGATATGCCGCGGTGTTCAAGGTGAAGGTCAGCAGAGAACAAAAGAACGGATCGCGGAAAAGCCACCAAAGGCCCGCCGCGGAAAGGCTGGCCTGAAACTGAGCGGAACCGTAATAGATAAGGAAAAGCTGTGCGAGCAGCGGCGTCCCCCGGAAAACATAGGTGTAAGCGAAGAGCGCGGCACTTACCGGCTTCGAGGCGAAGACGCGGGCCAGCGACGCGGGCGCCGAAATGAGGAGAGCAAGAACCACGGATCCAAGCGCAAGCTCGAGCGTGACTAGGAATCCGTCCGCCATGCGCGGCCCGAACTTCTCGCAAAGGTCCCAATGAATCATCCGGCTTGCCTCCAGCCCCGCCGCGCCGCCCGTTCGGCACGCGCAATCGCCAGTGTCGAAACGGCGGTCATCGCGAGATAAATGAGGCATGCGGCTGCATAGAACTCGAACGGGCTGCGCGTGCTCTCAACGGCCACCTGCGTCATGCGCAACAGATCGTTGAGCGCGATCACCGAAACGAGCGAAGTGTCCTTCAAAAGCACGAGCCAGTTATTGCCGAGGCCCGGAAGCGCAATTCGGATCATCTGGGGTGCAGTGACACGCCGGAAGACAAGTGCGGGGCTCATGCCGAAACTTCGCGCGGCCTCGATCTGCCCGCGTTCGATACCCCGAAGGGCTGAGAGCAGTACCTCGCTCGAATAGGCCCCGAAGACCAGCGAAAGCGCGATGACGCCCGCGGTGAACGGGGACAGGTTGATCGCGATGGGGAGACCGGACCAATCCGCCAAATTCTGCGACAGGATTTGCGACCCGTAATAGATAAGGAGCAGCGTCAAAAGCTCGGGCAGCCCGCGGAATACCGTCGTGTATGCCTCGCCGAGTCCGCGCAATGATGCGGATTTCGAATCTTTGGCAAGAGCCGCCGCAAGGCCAAAAGCGAGGCCGAAAGGAAGCGTCGCCAGAGCGAGCCCGGCGGTCATTGCAGCCCCGAGCGCGAGTTCATGTCCCCAGCGTATCAGCAAGCCATCCACAGGGCTTAAACTCTGCTGAGCGATGCTTCGCGCCTTTGATCATGGATCGCTTCGCTTGGCTCGCAATGGCGGCACACGCTTGTCATAGTGTTATGCATCTCAGTTAAGGGCGCTAAAAGATCGGAAACGGAAAATACTTCGCATTGATTTTCGCGTAGCTGCCATCGGCAACGATGCCGTCGACGGCATCGTTGAAGCGCTTAAGCAGCGCATCGTCGCCCTTGCGGAGCGCGATGGCCATGCCGGACCCGAAATAGGCGGGATCGTTGAGCTCGCCAGGCGCCATCTCACAGCACGCACCTTCCGGCGATCTTAGCCAATCGTAGATCGCGAGCTTGTCATACATGACATACTCGACGCGGCTGGCCGCGAGATCGCGATAGGCATCGGCAACCGTATTGTAGAGCCGGACGATGGAGCGGCTATATTTGTCTTCGAGGAAAGCGGAGTGATTGGTCGCGGTTTGAACGCCAATCGATTTCCCGGTCAGCGCTTTCGGCGACAAGTCTTTCACACTGGTGCCTTTGCGGACCACGAAGGCGCCGGGCGAACGGTAATAGGGCTTGGTGAACGCGACAACCTTCTTGCGGTCCTCGGTAATGCTCATCGACGCAATGATCGCGTCGTATTTCCGGGCGAGGAGCGCAGGGACGATACCATCCCAATCCTGGGCCGCAATCTCGCAGTCGGCTCCCATTTTTGCGCAAAGCGCCCGGGCGATGTCCACGTCGAAGCCTTGCAACTCACCGCTGGCGTTGATGGTGCTGAAAGGTGGGTTAGCGCCTTCGGCCGCGATCCGGAGCTTCAATTGCTGCGCGGACGCAGCGAGGGGCAGAAGAATTGTAGCGCAGAGCAGCGCTAAAGCGAATCCGGCCGATCTGCGTGCAGCCGTCATCGCGAGGCGGCTCTTGCCGCCGTGGCGATCCAAGATAACGTCAAAGGACTTGCCCTGGATTGCTTCGCTCCGCTCGCAATGACGGCGGCTCGGCTTGTACTCGGAATGACGCAATGCACGCCGGAGGTTAGCCTTGAACATTGTGGTGCCGTCTCCGCTTCGTTTCACGGCATATATAGCCGGACCTTCGATTCGAATTAGGGCCGAAGCGTAGCCCGCTGCCTGCCGCCCGTAAAGCGTCCCGACCGGAACGACTCCAGGAATTGCTGAAGCCTTGGGCTGCGGGGTGAATTGAAGAGATCGGCCGAAGGCCCCTCTTCCTCGATCCGCCCCTCGCACAAAAAGACAGTCCGCGAGGAGACATCACGCGCGAACGCCATCTCGTGCGTCACGATGATCATCGTGCGCCCCTCCGCCGCCAAGTCCTGGATCACGGATAGGACTTCGCCCACAAGCTCGGGGTCCAGCGCCGAGGTCGGCTCGTCGAACAGGATGACGCCCGGATGGACCGCAAGGGCACGGGCGATGGCGGCACGCTGCTGCTCGCCGCCGGAAAGCTGGCTTGGATAGGCGTCCGCGCGATGGCTCAACCCAACCTTGGCGAGAAGCGCGCGGGCTTCTTCGATCGCCTCGGCACGGCCGCGGCCATGCACATGGATTGGCGCCTCGATCACATTGCCGAGCACCGTCATATGGTGCCAGAGGTTAAAGTTCTGAAAGACCATTGCGACGCGGCGGCGCAGGCTTTCGACCTGCTGGCGGGAAGGCAGCGCATGGTCCGGGCCAATGATCAGATGCTCGCCGTTCACGAGGATCTCGCCGCAATCGGGAACCTCCAAAAGGTTCAGGCAGCGAAGAAACGTACTTTTGCCGGACCCTGACGCGCCGATGATCGCGACAGCTTCGCCCTTTTGAGCTGCAAGCGATATCCCTTTCAGGACCTGCGCAGTCCCGAAATTTTTGACGATGTGGCGGGCTTCGATTGCGATCATGGCGCTAAAGCCGCCTCAGCCCGGATTATCGAGGCTGAGCATGCCCGTCTCGCCATCGAACGCCAAGACTTCTGCATAGCGCGCCCAGTTGATGACGGTGTGAAGCGTCGATTCGGCTTCCTCCCCGGACATATTGTCCTCAAGCTCGTCCTTGAAACGGATCAGGGGTGCGCGATGGGTGGAGCGCTCTTCCAGGATGTGTCTTATGTGAGCGGCGAGCGGAACGTACATCACGAGATGCTGGGCGAACTGCGCCTTGCGCTCGTCAACGCCCGCGTCCACAAAGCGCCGCCCCGCCTCGGTCAGCTTGAGGTCGCCTTCAGCGAGTTCGGCGAAACGCAGAAGCTGCAGCGTTTCGGCCGCGTGGAACAGTTCGTCCACCTCCATTTGCGTGCGCTCGGCAAGAACCGGCAAGTCCGCCTTCCCGTTGAACGGCGGCTCGGCCAGCGTCTCGAGCAGCCCGGCGAGCGTATTTGTCGAGACGTGTGGAAGGCTCATATTGATGCCAGTGCCGGGAAACAGGCCCTCCCTGGCCGGCGCCGTGGCGCTCTTCGCAGTCATACGTGCATAAATGTCATCGACGAGCGCCCGGAAAGCCGGATCGACGCGGTTTCGCGGCTGCGGCAGGTTCACCTTTATTTCCGCTATGACGCGCCCAGGATTGGACGAGAACACCACAATGCGGTCGCTCATCAGCACCGCTTCCTCGATGTTGTGCGTTACGAGCAGAATGGCCCGGATCGGCATGCGGCCTTCACACCAGAGATCGAGGAGATCGGTGCGCAGCGTCTCGGCGGTGAGCACATCGAGGGCTGAGAAAGGCTCATCCATCAGAAGGACTTTGGGATTGACGACAAGCGCGCGTGCAAGGCCAACGCGCTGCCGCATACCACCGGAAAGCTCTTTGGGATAGGCCGTTTCGAAGCCGTCGAGGCCGATAAGGTCGATGGCGGCAAGCGCGCGCTTGCGGCGTTCCTCTTGCGGCACGCCCTGCGCTTCAAGCCCCAGTTCCACATTCTCAAGAACCGTCAGCCAAGGGAAAAGCGCGAAGCTTTGAAAAACCATGGCAAGACCACTGGCCGGGCCTTTGACGGGCCGGCCCTCAATGTCAACCTCGCCATCGCTCGCGGGCATCAGGCCCGAGATGATACGCAGGAGCGTGGATTTGCCAGACCCGGAGCGGCCGAGAAGAGCAACGATTTCATTGTCGTAAAGGTTCAGATTCACATCGTCGAGCACAAGCAGGCTGCTGCTCGTTCCCCGCTTGTAGAAATGCTTCACATCTTTGACGGAGACCAAGGCTTGGCGTCCGGTCCGTGCTGCATCTGCGCCCATAGACTCCTCCCCGATCAATCGGCACGCAGACGGCGGTCGGCCAGCACATAAAGGCGCCGCCACAGCGCGCGGTTCAAAACGACAACGAAAACGGACATGACGCCAACGCCAAGCACCACGCGGTGGAAGTCCCCTTCGTTCGTCGCCTTCGCGATATAGGCGCCGAGACCGTGCGCTTCGAGCTTGGTATCGCCCCAACTTACGACTTCGGCGATAATGCTCGCGTTCCAAGACCCGCCGGACGCGGTCAGGGCGCCGGTCACATAATAAGGAAATATTGCTGGCAGGATGACCTTGCGCCACCATTGCCAGCGTTTCAGCCGGTAAAGCGTCGAGGCTTCAGCTAAATCGCTTGGGAATACGCTCGCTCCCGCGATGACATTGAAAAGAATGTACCATTGCGTGCCAAGCACGATGAGGGGCGAAAGCCAGATATCGGGATTGAGGTGATAGGCGGCAATGCCAACGACGGCGAAGGGGAAGAGCACATTCGCGGGAAAGGCCGCAAGGAACTGCGCTATCGGCTGTACCCGCTCCGCCAGCGCGGGCCGTAGCCCGACATAGACGCCAACAGGCACCCAGATGAGGCTGGCGATTGCGATAAGGATAACCACGCGGAAGAAAGTGATGAATCCTCCGGTGACGGCCTCTTGCAAATCCGGCCAGCCGAGCGTCGCGCGGACGTAGTCGATGACAGACCGGCCCCCCAAGATCACGAGCACGAGAAGCGCGATATTCCAGGCCCAGCCGACAATCTTGCTCGTGGTCTCGCTGACTTTTGGTTCAGGGATCTGCCGGGACAGGGTACTAACATTGCCGCTGAATATTTTGAGAAGCCGGCCTAAAACGCGATTGATCGCAAGCAAGAGCCGTGATCGTCTAATCACGTCCAGCACCCAAGACTTCGGCGTTGCTTGCGCGGCAACCAGCTCCACACGGAATTTATCGGCCCAAGCCACGACCGGGCGGAACATGAGCTGATCGTAAAGCATAATGACGACGGCCATCGCGCCAACGGCCCAAGCAACCGCGCCGATATTCTCCTGGCCGATTG
The DNA here is from genome assembly GCA_964498645.1 of uncultured Rhodomicrobium sp. Classification (GTDB taxonomy): domain Bacteria; phylum Pseudomonadota; class Alphaproteobacteria; order Rhizobiales; family Rhodomicrobiaceae; genus Rhodomicrobium. Next base: position 30,379 of record CAZCIF010000006.1, read on the forward strand.
CCAAGGAGAGATAGGAACCGATACCGGGCAGGGTAATTTTCGTATCCCCAACCGAGATCGCTTCCGAGGCCACGACGAAGAACCAGCCGCCAGACATCGACATCATGATGTTCCAGACCAGGCCCGGCGTGGCGAAGGGTGCTTCCAGCTTCCAGATCCGCTGCCAAGGCGAAAGCCGGAAATGCGTTGTCGCCTCGTCGAGATCGTGCGGGATGGTCTTCAACGACTGGTAGAACGAGAACGTCATGTTCCAGGCCTGGCTGGTGAAGATCGCGAAAATCGCGGCAAGCTCGGCGCCAAGCTGGCTGCCCGGAAACAGGTTCATGAAGAAAGCAACGGTGAAGGTGAGGAAGCCAAGCACCGGTACCGATTGAAGAATATCGAGTGCGGGGATGATGACGCGCTCGGCTTTTTTGCTTTTGGCGGCCAGCGGCGCCACGAGGAATGTAAACAGGAGCGAAAGACCAAGCGCCGCGAACATTCTGAGCGTTGTCAGGAGCGCATATTGGGGCAGATTAGCAGGATCGAGGGAAACCGGCTTGCTTTCGAGCCCCGTCAGCGGCTGGTGCATCGTACTTGCACCATGTGCGATGGCAACGAAGAGCGCACCGATGGCGATGAAAACGATCGCGTCGTAGCGGTTTGGCCAGGCGCCTGCTACGGTTGCGGATATTGTAGCGATGCGGCGGCCGCCGGCAGTAGATGTGGGCATGGTCATCGCTCGCCTCGCTCCTTCGGCCGGGGCTTTCTAGCCCGCTGTCATGTCTTGCGCTCGTGATGGATCCGCGTATGCGGGGGATTGCGTTGAGAGTTCCGACCGTTACACGAAGTAAAATCGTGTTCCGTTACAAGGCGATGAACGCCCCCGTGGCATCTGTCAACCCGAAAAAGTCGCGGGAAAGTGGGATGGACGGGCGATGACGCCTTTGCGAAGGCGGCGATTGGTTCACCGGCCACCGCAGGCGTACACTGTCCGGGGCTAACACCCCTCACCCTGCCCCTCTCCCGCTGGGAGAGGGAACGGTGTTGAACGCTTTGCGCCTTGTTCAGGCGTCCTTCTCCCGTGGGGAGAAGGACAGGATGAGGGGTGCCGAACTATGTTGCTACCTGCCGTGTGTGAAGCGATCAACCCGGAATGGTTACGCTTTCCCCATGCCGTCCCAGAATGCCTTCACCTTATTCAGAAACCCTACCGTTTCTGGGTGAGTGGAATCGTTCGATACCTTCTCGAACTCCTTGAGAAGATCTTTCTGCTTACGGGACAGATTCTTAGGTGTCTCCACTTCGACCTGCACATAAAGGTCGCCGGTCAGCTTCGAGCGCAGAATGGGCATTCCCTTTCCGCGCAGGCGGAACTGTTTCCCTGTCTCCGTCCCCTCCGGCACTCTCACGCGCGCACGCCCGCCATCGATTGTCGGGACCTCGATCTGTCCGCCAAGCGCCGCCGTCGCCATGGTAATCGGCACCCGGCAGAAAAGATCGGCGCCATCGCGTTGGAAAAGATCGTCGGGTAAGATCGAAAGAAAGATATAAAGATCGCCGGCTGGGCCGCCGCGAATGCCCGCCTCGCCTTCCCCGGCAAGCCTGATTCGCGTGGAGTCCTCGACGCCAGCCGGAATGTTGACCGAAAGCGCGCGCTCGCGCGTCACCCGTCCGCTTCCGGAGCAGGCTTGGCAAGGTTTCTGAATGATTTCTCCGCGCCCCTGGCAGGTCATGCAGGTACGCTCGATAGTAAAGAAGCCTTGGCTTGCCCGGACTTTACCGAATCCCTGGCAGGCCGGGCATGTGACCGGGCTTGAGCCAGCCTCGGCGCCAGCGCCGCCGCAGGCATCGCACGTCACCGATGCGGGTACCCGGATTTGTGCGGTCTTGCCCGAATAAGCCTCAGCGAGGGAGATCTCCATATTGTATTTGAGATCGGAGCCTCGCTCCTTCGCGCTCCGCCCGCGGGAGCGGCGCCCGCCCATGAACTCGCCGAAAAGATCGTCGAAGATCTCCGACATCGAGGCGGAGAAATCCGTGCCAAAACCGTAAGCGGCGCCGCTTGTGCCCGCCGCTCCTTCAAAGGCGGCATGCCCGAATTGGTCGTAGGCAGCGCGCTTTTGAGGATCTTTCAGCGCCTCATAGGCTTCGTTAACTTCTTTGAAGTTGACCTCAGCAGTGGTGTCCCCTGGGTTCCGGTCCGGGTGAAATTCTTTCGCAAGCCGCCGGAAAGCGCTTTTGATTTCGTGATCGGCTGCGCCCTTTTTCAGTCCGAGCACTTCGTAATAATCGCGCTTCATGGTCTGGTTCTGAGATCCTTCATCATGCAAGGTTACCCGCCCCGAAACATTAGCTTAGGCTTCCAAAGCATAAATAATGCGCGTCACGCTGCCAACCAAGCTGCGCGCAAAAAATAAGGGGGAGCGCTATCGCTCCCCCCAATGCGTTTCGACTAGGCGGACTTTTTCTTGCCGTCGTCCTTTACTTCCTCGAATTCGGCATCGACGACGCCATCGGAAGAAGCAGAAGTCCCGCTTGCACTGGTGCTGCCGCCCGATCCGGCCTGCGCGGCTTCGCCGCCGGACTGACGGTAAAGCGCTTCGCCGAGCTTCATAGCCGCCTTCGCGAGATCGTCAGCCTTTGCGGTGATTCGGGACGCATCCTCACCCGCTGAAGCCGTTTTCAACTCAGCAAGAGCGGCTTCCACAGACCTTCGGTCGGAGTCGGAGACCTTGTCGCCAAGATCCTGCAGCGTCTTCTCGGTCGAGTGAACGAGAGCCTCGGCTTGGTTCTTTGCCTCCACCAGCTCACGCCGCTGCTTGTCGGCGGCGGCGTGCGTCTCAGCTTCCTTCACCATCCGGTCGATCTCGGAGTCGCTCAAGCCGCCCGATGCCTGGATCCGGATCGACTGCGCCTTGTTTGTAGCCTTATCGAGCGCCGACACATTCACGATGCCGTTCGCGTCGATGTCGAAGGTCACTTCGATCTGAGGCACACCGCGCGGCGCGGGCGGGATGCCGACCAGATCGAACTGGCCAAGCAGCTTATTGTCAGCCGCCATCTCGCGCTCGCCCTGGAAGACGCGGATCGTCACAGCGTTCTGATTATCTTCCGCAGTCGAGAAGACCTGGCTCTTCTTGGTGGGGATCGTCGTATTACGATCGATCAGCCGCGTGAAGACACCGCCTAGCGTCTCGATGCCAAGCGAAAGCGGCGTAACGTCGAGAAGGAGAACATCCTTGACGTCGCCCTGAAGCACGCCGGCCTGGATCGCAGCACCCATCGCCACCACTTCGTCAGGATTGACGCCCTTATGCGGCTCTTTCCCGAAGAAGGTCTTCACGATCTGCACGATCTTTGGCATGCGGGTCATGCCGCCGACGAGCACAACTTCATCGATTTCGCCAGCCTTCAGCGAAGCATCGCGGAGCGCGGCCTCGCATGGGCCAATCGTCTTTTGAATAAGGTCGTCCACCAGGCTCTCGAGCTTCGCGCGCGTGAGCTTCATGGTGAGATGCTTCGGCCCGCTCTGGTCCGCGGTGATGAACGGCAGGTTGATCTCGGTTTGCTGAGCGCTCGAAAGCTCGATCTTCGCTTTCTCGGACGCTTCCTTCAACCGCTGCAGCGCAAGCTTGTCTTTGCGCAGGTCGATGCCGTTCTCTCTCTTGAACTCGCTCGCGAGATAGTCGACGAGCCGCATGTCAAAGTCTTCACCGCCAAGGAACGTATCGCCATTGGTGGATTTAACCTCGAAAACGCCGTCACCGATCTCAAGAACGGAAATATCGAACGTGCCGCCGCCGAGGTCATACACGGCGATGGTCTTCGATTCTTTTTTCTTGTCGAGGCCGTAAGACAGAGCAGCAGCCGTCGGCTCGTTGATGATCCGGAGAACTTCAAGGCCCGCGATCTTACCGGCGTCTTTCGTTGCCTGGCGCTGGGCGTCGTTGAAGTAAGCCGGAACGGTGATAACCGCCTTCTCAACCTTCTCGCCAAGATAAGCCTCGGCGGTTTCCTTCATCTTCTGAAGGATGAAAGCCGAGATTTGAGACGGCGAATATTTCTTGCCGTGGCTTTCGACCCAAGCGTCGCCATTATCGCCGCGGATGATCTTATAGGGAACGAGCCCAATGTCTTTCTTGACCATCTCGTCATCGAAACGGCGCCCGACCAGGCGCTTGATGGCGAAAAATGTGTTTTCCGGATTTGTGACGGCCTGACGCTTCGCCGGCAGCCCAATCAGCCGCTCGCCGTCCGTTGTGAACGCCACCATCGAGGGCGTCGTCCGCATACCCTCTGCGTTTTCGATAACCTTTGGATGGCTACCTTCCATCACGGCCACGCAAGAATTGGTCGTGCCCAGGTCAATGCCAATCACTTTCGACATAGTTCAGAACCTCGTGCTGCTTACTCTAGCTGCGAGACGTCAAGCTGCTTGCAGCCAGCGACCCCGTTTTTGAACTTAGTGACTTCCGTCCCGCGCCGAGATGCTTATCTCGAATTGTTGATGATATAGGGGAGCGCAGAAGGCCGCGCAAGCGCCATGGACTTAAGAGGCGCACAGGAAGACGTTTCGCAAACAAGATATTGTGCGCTGTGGAGCGCACTCAGTCTTCGCCGGGCGGCCAGCCGGAGGCGCTGTCGCCGTCCTCGCAGTCGAACGCAGTATCGGCGGCGAAGAAGACTGTCACCGGGTGGCCGTCGTCCTGGGGGAATACTGCCGCTGCTTGCCCCTGAAGAGCAGCCGGGGATTGACCGGCGGCCATGTCCGCGGGCGCGTCGTTTTCGCTTTCGCCGTCTAATTCGCCCGTGGCGTAAACGGAGGCGGGCACAAAGGAAGGCTGGCTGGCCGCGCTGGATGCAACTGGCGGCGGAGAGTCCTTTTGGTTCATTCGAATCAAACCGTATGGGGGCATAGTCACCCTCCCGCATTTAAGTCGAAGACTGTGCGCCTGCTTGGAACAAGTATCTCCAGCGCCTGTTCCGGCGAACCGAATGGCGCAACTATGCTGAGAACGCGCTGAGGACGCAAGCCCGCTGCCGGCTGCGCTGTTGCTGAATGCAGATTTACCCTTGCGCCCCCGTTTTTAGAGAGCAATCATAAGCGATTATACCTTAACAACCGGCTTAGGAGCGTTCATGAACGACATCTTGCCCAGCGCGTTGGGCCCGGCAGGCAATCCAACAGTCATCCCTCAGGCTCCTGCCGGGCTTCTTCCTTACACAAGCTTCAACCGGAATGAACTCAACGCCATCTTCTCCCTTTACGGTACGAAGGTCGCCGAAGGCGAATGGCGCGACTACTCAATAGATTTTCTGAGAGATAGAGCTGTGTTCTCGATTTTCCGGCGCTCCGCCGAGCGGCCGCTTTACCGGATCGAGAAAAATCCCAAGCTGACCAAGCGGCAAGGCGCTTATAGCGTCGTCGCCACCACCGGCCTCATTCTTAAGCGCGGGCACGATCTTTCCAAAGTGCTACGCGTGCTCGACCGCAGATTGCGCGTCGTATCCTAGATGGAATCCGGCGGATGTGCACTCAGCCGTCATCGCGAGGCGGCTTCAGCCGCCGTGGCGATCCATAGCAGCATCAGAGACTTGGCCCTGGATTGCTTCGCTTCGCTCGCAATGACGGTGATTCGAAAAGCAAAAGGCCCCGTTTCCGGGGCCTCAAGCGTTCATTAATCTCTTGCGCAGCTATCTGCGGTCCCCGAAGAGCTGCAGCAGCGCGACGAAGATGTTGATAAAGTCGAGATAGAGGCTCAACGCACCCATGATAGCGCTGCGTCCAAGCGTCTCTTCTCCAGCGCTCGCATAGGAATAGTAGTTATCCTTGAGCTGCTGCGTATCGTAGGCGGTCAGTCCGGTGAAGATCAGAACCGCCAGCACCGAGATCGCGAATTGCAGGCCCGATGAACCGAGGAAGATATTCACGACGCTCGCGATAACGATGCCGATCAGTCCCATCATGAGGAACGACCCCATCGCGGTCAGATCGCGCTTCGTCGTGTAGCCCCAAAGGCTTACTGCGCCGAAGGTCGCGGCCGTGATGAAGAAAATCCGCGTAATCGAGGTGCCCGTGTAAACAACGAAGATGCTCGACAGCGAAAGCCCCATCAGCGCGGCGAACGCCCAGAACACAGCTTGAGCCGTCGACTTGCTCATCTGGTTCACGCGCGCGGCAAAGATGAACACGACCACCAGCGGCGCGAAGGCAATGACCCATCTGAGCGCGCTAGCATAAATCGCCTTGCCGAGAGCGGTCAGCATTAAGCCATTCGGAAGTTTCGCAACGGCTTGAGACGGGTCGGCTGTGACGGCCATCGTATAGAAGGCATAGGCAACGACGCCTGTTAGGACGAGTCCGATACCCATGTAATTGTAAACGCGCACCATGTAAGAGCGCAGACCTTCGTCGATTGCGAAGGCATCCGCGCGAGAGCGTGATGGTGCATACGCTCTGGAGCTATCGTAGTCTGCCATGTTTTCTTGGTCCCTGACTCTTTAAACCCTAAAGGTCTGCGCAATAGGTCTTCCAGGTTTAAGCCCTGAACGGCCTGGAGCAAAGCCTCTTTGTCAGGCGGCCTGCTCGATCCTCGCCATCAAGACGTTCACTCGGAACGCAGATAGTGTGCCGGCTTCGCTGACAGAACCCTTAAGGTTCCGGCGGCGCCCAGCAGCACGACAAATATGGTCTCAATTGCTGCGGGCTGCAATAGCGAGTTCAAGGACAGGCTGAAGGTTAGTTTCATCACATGGACCACTATGGCATAAGCAGCCGCAAGGCCGAGCATGGCGGCGATCAGCGAAAGGCACAGCGCCAGCCCGAGATATTCCAGGAGGTGCGCGGCCAGGATGCGCCGTTTGCTCGCGCCCAAAGTGCGGAGAACCACGGCCTCGTAAATGCGCCTGCGCTGAGCGGTTATCAGAGCTCCGGCCACGACCAAAGCGCCCATGATGAGCGTCACGCTGCCAGCGATTCTCACCGCCTGCATGACTTTTTCGAACACGCCGGCGATTGCGCCGAGTGCATCCTTCACGCGGATGGCGGAAACCGCCGGATAGGCCGCCGCAACCGCCTTCAGCGCTTCAGCCTCAGCCTTGGCACTGGAAGGCGCTCCATCGGGCCAGCCCAAGGTCGCGAGATAGTTGAAGGGGGCCTTACGGAGTGCATTCGGGGAGAATATCATCACGAAGTTGATATCCATCGTTCCCCACTTCACCTTGCGGAAATTGGCGATCCTTGCCGTGAGATTGCGGCCGATCACATTGACCGTGACGGTATCGCCGGTCTTGAGGCCGAGCGCTTTTGCGATATCGCCCTCGAAGGAAACGAGCGGCTCGCCTTCGTAACCGGAGGGCCACCACTCGCCATCCGTGATCTGCGAACCGGCCGGCAGGGCTTCCGAATAGGTGATGCCCCGGTCGCCATTCAGAACCCATGCGGCGGATGAAGGCGCCTCGATTTTTTCCACCGGCACGCCGTTGAGCGCCACCAGCCTTCCCCGCAGCATTGGCGCTGTGGAAACTTTGCCGCCCGGAGCCTTCTGGCTTAGAAGGTCTTGAAAAGCTTGCAAATCCTGCTTCGGAACGCCGATGAAAAAATAGTCCGGTGCACGCTCCGGCAGACGTGCTTTTAGTTCGTCCGTCAGCGATGCGCCGGTGAGCGAGACCGCGGTGAGGAGCGTAAGCCCAGCCCCCAGCGAAAGCGCAATCGTGCGCGAGAGGCTGGCAGGCCCCGCAATATTCGCAAGAGCGAGCGCCATCTCGGGCCGCTTCGGCCGCCTTATTGAAGCGGCGAGCCTGCGGATGGCGATTCCCGCACCCCAGAACAAGACGAAAATCGCAAGGAGCGAAGCAGAGGTGATGGCTGCGATACGCTGCTCCTGCGAAAGGCTCACAGCCGCGATCGCAAGAACGGAAAGCGCCGCTAGGGACGCGATCCGGTAGCCGCTGGGCGGCAGGCCCGCCCGCTCGCCGGCATCATCCCGGAAGAGCGCGGCGGCCCGCACCTGCTGGGCGCGGCCAAGCGGCCATAAGATGAAGGGGAGCGCGGTAAGCAGCCCGAAAAGCGATGCGAGCGCGAGCGCGTGTCCTTGCAAACCGGTGTCGATCTCGATCGGCATGAGCGTGCGCATCATGTTCAAAAAAAGGAGCGGTGCAACGGCTGCAATCATGAACCCAATCGAGATGCCAAGCAGTGCAAGCAGCCCGATCTCAAGTAGGAAAACGCGAACGATGATGCGTTGCGAGGCGCCGAGCGATTTGAAGGTGGCAATCGTCATGCGCCGCCGCTCGATGAAGCCGGATACAGCGTTCGCAACCCCAATGCCGCCCGTAAGCATGGCCGTGAGGCCTGTGAGCGTCAGAAACTCCGTGAGCCGCTGCAGCATATTTTTCACGCCGGGCGATGGGTCGGAGCTGTCGCGCGCGGTGAACCCCGCCTCCGGGAATTGCGCGGCAAGGGCGCTTTTGAAGGAGGTGGCGGAAGCTCCGTCCCGTGTCTTTATGCGATAGCTCCAGCGGACAAGGCTGCCCGGTTCGGTCAGCCCGGCTTTTTTCAGGGCATCGAGCGGCAGAAGGATGCGCGCGCCGAAAGCGGGTCCTGCCGCCAAGCGGTCCGGCTCATGCCCGATGACGGCCATGACAGGAAACGAGGCCCGGCCAATCGCGATGCTGTCGCCGAGGCCTATTTGCAATTGGTCGAGAACGGAGCGGTCCACGGCAAGACCGCCTTCCCGCAAGACCTTCGCAAACCCGGCTCCCGCCTCGAGGGTCAGCGTACCGTAAAGCGGATAGGCGCCGTCAACCGCCTTGAGATCCACGAGCGCCTGCCCGCTGCCATCGGGCTTGCGGGCCATGGCGCGCAAGGCCGCGACCTCGCTGACCTCGCCAAGCGACGCCAAATAAACCCTTTCCCCCGCATTGGCCTGACGGTGCACGAGCGATGCCTCGGCATCGCCTCCGAGCAGAATTTTTCCGTCGCGCGCGATTGCATCTTGAATGGCGTCCGACAGGCTGTTGATGGTGCCGATGGCGCCGGTTCCGAGCGCGAGGCAGATTAGAAAGATCGTGAAGCCGCCAAACCCGCCCCGTAAATCGCGAAAAGCGAGCCGCAGCTCCAAAGGAAGGCGGAGGCCATGACCGGGGCCGTCCGCCCGGCTTTTGACGGCGGCCGTCATGCGTAGGCCGTCTCGTGAACCGATCCGGCGATCCGCCCGTCCTTCATGGTGACGGTCCGCTCGCATCGCGCCGCAAGCTGGGCGTCGTGCGTGATCAAGACGAGCGTCGAGCCCATCCGGCGGTGTAGCGCGAAAATCAGGTCCATGATCTGCGTGCCGGTCTCTCCGTCAAGATTGCCCGTCGGTTCGTCGGCGAACAGGATTTTGGGTTGCGCCGCAAGGGCGCGGGCCAGCGCCACGCGCTGCTGCTCGCCTCCCGATAATTGCCCTGGAAAATGATGATGCCGGCCAGCGAGCCCCACCTCGCCGAGCACCCGCTCCGCATGCCGGTATGCGCCGGACCGGTTGAGGAATTCGAGCGGCAGCGCCACATTCTCGATCGCGGTCATGGTTGGGATCAGGTGGAAGGACTGGAACACGATGCCGATGGAGCGGCCCCGGATTTCTGCAAGCCGGTCCTCGCCGAGCCGGGTGAAATCATGCCCGGCTACAAGCACCTGCCCGGAGGTCGCGGCTTCCAAACCGGTCATCACCATCAAGAGCGAAGACTTCCCCGAGCCGCTTGGCCCAACGAGCGCGAGCGACTGCCCCTCGGGCACGGCAAGGTCGATGCCCCGCAAGATTTCAACCGGGCCAGCCCTGCTCTTGAGAGTGAGCGTCACAGCTTTGAGGTCGATTGCCGGCGAAGTGCGCCGTTGCGTGCTGCCCGTGGGCGAAGCTGCAGGTGAGGTCATTGAGGGAATTTGCAAATGAGACACCGTTCCGGTTTCGCGCCGCAGCGCCTGATATGGACATGGATTCTGGCTTTTTCGACTGCGGCGGCCTTGTTTTTCTCCGCTCAGAAAGCGGGCGCGGAAGACAAAGCGGTGCCGGACAAGGAAGAAATCGTGATCCTCGCCTTTGGCGACAGCCTCACCGCCGGTTACATGATCCCGCCCGGCAAATCGTTTCCCGCCCAGTTGCAGGCGGCATTGCGCGAGAAGGGTTATCCCGTCCGCGTTCTGAACTCGGGCGTCTCAGGCGATACAGCCGCCGATGGATTAGCAAGGCTCGATTGGAGCTTGGACGGGAAGGTTGACGGCGCCATTGTCGAGTTCGGCGCGAACGATGCTTTGCGCGGCCTCGATCCCAAGATAATTGAGCGCTCGCTCGACGGGATTCTCCAGAGCCTCCGGGACAAGCATATCGAGCTTCTTATCGCCGGCATGGAAGCGCCACGGAATTGGGGAGAGGCTTACGACGGTGCTTTCCGCGCTATGTATGCGAAGCTTGCGGAAAAATATGGCGCGCTTTTCTATCCATTTTTCCTGAAAGATGTGGCAACTGTTCAGAGCTTGAATCTTTCCGACGGCCTTCACCCAACTCCCGAAGGGGTTGAAATCGTTGTGCGGAACATTCTTCCCGATGCCGAAAAGCTCATTGCGCGCATTCGCAAGAAACGCGCAATGAGTGATAATTCAGGTTAGGCCGGTGTTCATTGCACCGCCAAGCTCTCGGCCGGTCTCGACCATGGTGACGCGCCAGCCTCAATCTTCAAATTCCAGCTCCTCAAAGACTGCCTGGGCATTGCGTCCTGCCAATTGGCCGGAGCCCGTCAGATGAAGAAACTGGGCCTGATCGATACGCGCAGCATCAGTCATACTGCCACCCGCCTTCACAATCTTGCGAACGCTGTCACGCAAGAAAGCGAGATAGTCCCGTGTTTCGGCAACCGCGCGCGAAAGCGGGCCTGCCCGGCCATGGCCGGGCACGACAATGGCTGGCTGAAGCGCTGCCATGGCGTCAAAGGCTGCGATCCAGTCATTAACACGGGAAAGCGGCGCGGGCAGAATGCCAAGCATCCGGTCCATGAACACGATATCGCCGGCGAACACGATGCGCTTGTCCGGCAGCCAGACGAATGCATCCCCGGGTGTGTGGGCACGGCCGGGATGACGCAGCTCGAAACGCGTTCCCCCAATGTCGAGATCGAGACGGTCTTGGAACGTCTCGGTGGCATAGACGGGTGTGGTGCCGGACAAAGCGCTTTCGCCCGCCAGGGCCTGGAGGCCGGTCCACTGCATGTCGAAACGCGCACGCTGGTCATCGACGGCCTTTGCCGATGCGATGATGCGCGCGCCTTTGGCCTTCCAGTAGCTGTTGCCAAGCCAGCGATGGTCCTGCCCGCCGGTATTGATGACCGCAACCACCGGCCGGTCAGTCACCGTGCGAATAGCCTGCTCAATCGTCTGCGCGCCTTTGGCAGTTCCACCGGCATCTATCAGCACGACGCCATCCGCGGTGAGCACAACGCCGAAAGTAGCGTTATTGCCAAGGTTGGCGGCCGAGCGCTGGCCGAGTTCACCGGGGATGGCCCAAACGTTTTCGGCGACCGGGACGATTTCGAGGGCGAACGCCGGTCCGGCGGCAGCCGCGAATAAAACTGACGCAATCGCGAGTGCGCACAGAGCGCCGCGAACGGGCGTTATCATTCTTGTAATCATGCAGCATCTTCTCCCGGCGATCGCATTGGCTGCCGGCCTTACACCGTCCCGCGCCTTCGCGGGAGCAGGCTCTTGAGACGGCCGCGCAGCTCCACAGACAATGAATTCAATGCGTTAACTAGATGGCCGGGTCAAGCCCGGCCATGATTTTAGGAGATCGCCAATTTTTCCTGTTCTTAAGGCTTTTTATTTTCGGCAACGGCAGGCTTCACCTCGTCCGGCTTTTCGGCGGCGGCAGCCCGCTCGTCGTTGGCTTGTGCCAAATCGAAACAACCGTAGTATTGCGCTGGATCGCTGTTCTGGCCTGCACAATCGACGGCCGGCTTCAGGTCTTCGATGTCGTCGTAATATTGATAGGTGGTGATGGCGTAACGAACCTCGCCGTTTGGATCGGAGCCGTAGCGGTCCACCTTACCCTTCAGAGTAGGGTCGATCATGAGCAGCGCATCGCGAAGCGCGTCGCCTTGGACGTAATTGTCCGGGAGCTGATCGAACGGGCCGTCGAAATAGTTGTTTAACTGTGTATTGCCTGAGAAGTCTCCGATCAGGATCTGCCGGTCCATCAGCTTATCTTTATAGAACGCAAAACTCGTTCTATTTCCGACGGTGACCGCGGGAGAGAGAGACGAAGGCTCGTATTGATCCATCTTGGGATTGTCGTTGAGAAGATAGAGAAATGTCTTCGCTGTCTTGTTGAAGACGAGGAAGAATTGCACGCCGGACTCGTCCCAGCACGGACCGATATAAACCTCGTCGGCCCTCAGCATATCTGGCGCTGGCTTTACTTTCGAGAGATCGGGGAGATCGAACTCAACGGTCTTGCCATTGACAGAAATTGCGTACTGGAACTTATTGACTTGCGTAATCTTCAGCCCGTCGTCAGGCCCCAGTTTCTTATAAGTAGGATCGGCCGGTTTTCTCCAAAAAGCGTACTGGGGAAAATAGGCAAAGTGGACTTTCCCGTCGAACTGGTCCCAGGCGTCGAATCTAATGTTCCCGGCATAGATCACGCCTTTGTAAGGGAAAGTGAAGTAGTAGTAGCTCTCCGAGGGATAGACGGTGACTTTGGCGGGGAGCGCATCGAAGACTGCTTCGAACACCGCGTTGGGGCTTTTGATGTCGAGATCGTTCGGCTCGAGCAGTTCCTCGACCATCTGCTGCCCGGTATGTAACTTTAGTTTAGCCGCCTGCCCTTCGCGGGCCAAAAGCATAACCAGACCGGCAATCGCAATGCACGCGAAAGAACACCTCCCGAGCGTTGTCAGGCTGCGTAATGGGCTCATTTTACAGGACCTTTCTCCTCCTCGGCCCCAGTACGTTAGCAGCGCATTTTGGCGATGTCATGCCTTGGCGGGGCTAGCGCACGCAAAAGTGTATCCAGTTTGGGAGCCCGCTAGATTTCGCCACATTAATCACTCATAATCAGCCTGCCGAGGAAAGGAGCGCTCAGCAAGTTAGGGTCTACCCATGAAAAAATATATGCTGGCGATTGCAGTCGCATTCGCTGCTCTATTCGGTCTGTCCGCTCAGGCCGCTCCCCTCTCTCCCAATACGGCCGCCGTTCAAGGTCTGGTAACGCAAGACGCAACTGTGGTCCAATGGCACAACCGTCGCCGTAGCCACTGGCGCTGGGGCTCTCGCGGAGGTTGGGGCTGGCACAACCGCCGTCGCAGCCATTGGCGCTGGGGTTCCCGTGGTGGCTGGGGGCACAACCGCTATCGCAGCCATTCGCGTTGGGGTTCCCGCCGCTGGTAGTTCGCTCATATGGAACGGCCCCTTCGGGGGCCGTTTTCATATCCGGGAGCGATAATCGGCCGCCATCGCGCTGACGGCGGGCTTCAGTTTCTCACCACAGCGGCGGTCTGCCCAAAGAGAAACTTCCTGGCCTCCCCGCATTTTAGTGATGCCATTGCCTTGGCGGGGGCGGAAATATCCAGCCTGCACGCAAGATTCTGCCACATTAATTTTTTATAAACAGCTTGCTGAGGAAAGGAGCGCTCAGAAAGATAGGGTCTACCATGAAAAAATATGTGCTGGCGATTGCGGTGGCATTCGCTGCTCTTTTCGGTCTGTCCGCTCAGGCCGCTTCCCTCTCTTCTAACGCAACCGCTGTTCAAGGCCAGGTAACGCAAGACGCAATCCCGGTCTACCACAGCCGCTACCGCAGCCACTGGCGCTGGGGTTCCCGTCATCGCTGGGGGCACAACCGTTATCGCAGCCATTGGCGCTGGGGTTCCCGTGGCTGGCACAACCGCCGTCGCAGCCATGCGCGCCGGGGTTCCCGCTGGTAGTTTGCTCATATGGAACGGCCCCTTCTGGGGCCGTTTTCATATCCGGGAGCGATAATCGGGCCGCCATCGCGCTGACGGCGGGCTTCAGTTTCTCACCACAGCGGCGGTCTGCCCAAAGAGAAACTTCCTGGCCTCATCGTTCACTACGGGCTGATCGTTAATCTCCTTCCCGCGTTCGTAGGCTCGCACGGTGGCAGGGCGCGCCTTGATCTCCTCGAACCAGCGCTTGAGATGCGGAAAGTCCTCAAGCTTCTGGCCTTGGCGCTCATGGGGAACGATCCAGGGATAGGCAGCCATGTCGGCAATGGAATAATCGCCCGCGACGAAAAGCCGGTCCGCGAGACGCTTGTTTAGGACGCCGTAAAGGCGGTTCGTCTCGTTCACATAGCGGTCGATGGCATAAGGCAGTTTTTCTTGCGCGTATTGGCTGAAATGGTGGTTCTGTCCGGCCATTGGGCCGAGGCCGCCCACCTGCCAGAAGAGCCATTGCACGGCTTTAACCCGGCCCCGTAAATCCGGCGGGATGAAACGGCCGGTCTTATCGGCGAGATAAAGCAGAATAGCGCCGGATTCGAATACCGATAGCGGCGCGCCGCCATCCTGAGGCTCATGATCGATGATGGCGGGCATCCGGTTATTCGGCGCTATGGCAAGGAAATCCGGCTTGAACTGATCGCCCGCGCCGATATTCACAGGGATGATCCTATAGGGCAGGCCCGCCTCCTCGAGAAACATCGTGATCTTGTGCCCGTTGGGCGTCGGCCAATAATAGAGGTCGATCATGATGTGCCCTTTCGTTCAGGCGGCGAAACTGGTGTCAGGTGGCGGCCGGCTCTCCCGCGACCCAGGTGTCATGGATGTTCAGGCTATCCGGGCCGAAGGCCACCATGTCGGCACGGTATCCGGGTGCGAGCCGCCCAAGAGACGCGCCGAGGCCGAGGAAGCGCGCGGGTTCGGTAGATGCGAAACGAAGCGCTTGTGTGAGTGGAACTTGAAGCAGCTCGACGCAGTTTCGCACCGCCGCCGCCATATCGAGCGCCGTGCCCGCAAGCGTCCCGTCCGCTCTCGTGCAGCGCCCGCCGCGCACGGCGATCTCCTGCCCGTAAAGTGTGAAGTTGGATTTCGTTCCGCCCACAGGCGGCATGGCGTCGGTCACGAGCATGGGATGCGCGGCGCCCCGAAGTGCAAGGCGCAGCATCGCGGGATGGGCGTGCTCGCCATCGGCGATCATGCCGAACCAGGCGCCGGGCGTTTCTAGCGCCGCGGCGGCCGGCCCCGGATCGCGGCTTGAAAGCTGCCGCATTGCGTTGAAAAGATGAGTGAAGCCCGTCAGCCCCTCAGCGAGCGCAGCCTTCGTCTCCTCGTAGGTCGCCATCGAATGTCCGAGCGAGACGCGCACGCCGGCGCCGGCGAGCTTGGCGATGAAACCCGCCGGCACCCGCTCCGGCGCGAGCGTCACGAGCAGAACGCCCCTTCGAGGCGCGGTCAACAGCTCCAGGTCTTGCGGCGTGGGCGCACGGATCAAGGCGGTATCATGCACGCCCGGCTTACCCGGCGAAAGCAAAGGCCCTTCAAGGTGGATGCCGGCAATACTGGGATTATCGGCGGCGGCATCTGCCGCATCGAGCGCGGCGCGCATCCTGTCCGGCGTGCTGGTTATGAGCGTGGGCAGGAGCGATGTCGTTCCAAACTGCCGGTGCGCGCGGGCAATTGCCGCGATGCCCTCTACAGTAGGCTCATCGTTAAAAAGGACATCGCCGCCGCCATTCACTTGGCAGTCGATGAAACCGGGGGCGAGCCAGGCGCCGTCCGGCAAAATCGCCGCCGGCATGGCTTCCGCAACCTCGCGCCGGGGAACGACAGCCGAAATCCGGGACCCTTCGATCACCACCGCGCAATCGCGATGGCAAGTCTCTCCGTCGAAGACGGTCGCAGCTACTACGGCATGCCGGCCGGGCTTGTTCATCGGGTGCGCGTAACCTTGTGTAAATGCCGGGGCCGGTCGGCATCTATACCCATTTCTTTCGCCAGTCCGGCGGCCATAGCATAAAAGCTTTGGATCAGGCAGACCGCATCTGTCTCGGGCTGCTCCGGCGCAAGCGCGGGCAGTAGCCCGTCCGCAGCAGAAGCGGAACCAGTGGCGAACAACGCTGTGCCTTTTTCCCGCAAGGTGCCTGCAAGCTGCCGCATTCCCCCGGCGGCTTCATCGGTTGGCATGAACATCAGGACCGGGTAGCTGGAGGATACGAGCGCTACCGGCCCGTGCAGGAATTCCGCGCCGCTGAATGCCTCGGCATGGAGGTTGCACACTTCCTTGAGTTTGAGTGCCGCCTCGCGCGCAATTGCCAATGTCGGCCCGCGGCCGATGGTGACGAGGCTTGCCGCGCCGGCCAGCGCACTGAACGCGTTGGTCCAATCCAATTCACAGGCTGCCGCCAGACGGTCCGGCAACCGGCCAAGGGCGCGCTCAAGATTGCTGTCCCCAGTCCACACCGCCGTCAGCCTCAGCAAGCCCGCGAGCGTGGCCACGAAGGTCTTCGTTGCCGCTACGCTGAGTTCTGGCCCTGCGCTCACCGGCAGCACGAAATCGCAAACCTCCGCGAGCGGGCTGGCGGTGTCATTCACCATCGCGGCTGTCAGCGCGCCGGAACTTTTCGCGCTTGTGGCCATCTCAACGAGGTCGTCGCTTCGCCCGGACTGCGAGATGGCAAGG